>DASUWX010000085.1:0-17914 GCA_036378185.1 Streptosporangiales bacterium
GGCACGCGCGCGGCGCAGGAGGCGCTCGAGGGCTGCGACGGGTTCCTCATCGTCGGCAGCTCCAGCCCGTTCTACGAGTTCTGGCCGCAACCGGACCAGGCGCGCGGCGTGCAGATCGACATCGACCCCGGCCGGCTCGCCATGCGCTATCCGGTGGAGGTGGGCCTCGCCGGCGACGCCGCGCCGACCCTGCGCGAGCTGCTGCCGCTGCTCGAACGCAGGACGGACCGCTCCTTCCTCGAGCACGCGCATGAGACGACGGCCGCGTCCCGGCAGGCGCTGCAGCGGCAGGCCGAGAACAAGGACACGCCGATGAAGCCGCAGGTGATCGTGCATCACCTGGGCCGGCTGTTGCCCGACCGCGCCATCCTCACCGCCGACGCCGGCACCGTCACGATGTGGGGCGCGCGCGTGCACCTGCGGCGCGGGATGAGCTACTCGTTCAGCGGCACCCACTGCACCATGGGCTCGGCGGTGTCGTACGCGATCGGCGCGAAGTTCGCCCACCCGGACCGGCCGGTCGTCGCGTTCGCCGGCGACGGCGCGCTGGCGATGGGCATGGGCGAGCTCGCCACGCTCGCCCAGTACGACCTGCCGATTACCGTCGTCGTCATGCACAACGGCTCACTGGCCCTCGAGGTGTGGGAGCAGAACGCGATGCTCGGCAACCCGCAGTACGGCTGCGAGCTGTCGTCGATCGACTTCGCCGGCGTGGCCCGTGCGTGCGGGCTGCGCGGCTACCACGTCGAGGACCCGTCGGACGTGCCCGACGTGCTCGCCGAGGCACTCGCGCACGACGGGCCCGCGCTCGTCAACTGCGTCGTCGACCCGTACGAACCGCCGTTCGGCGAGACGCTGAAGCCGACCCACGCCGAGAAGATCGCGGCCGCGTTCGACCGCGGCGAGCCCGCCCGGCAGCGGATGGCGGCGGGCCTGCTCGACCCGGTGCACGCGGAGATATCGCCGTCCGTCCAGCAGACACGCGACAAGCTGTCCAGATACGCCTGACGCCCGGTTCACCGGCCGCGGTCGAGCTCCGCGAGCCTCGCCTCCAGCCGCTCGATGTGCGCGACGAGCGAGGCGACGTCGCCCTTGGTCGCCGGCTGCAGCTCGGGCACGAGCTCGACCACGACCGAGCCGCCGGGCGCGAGCACCGCGCTCTCCACCGACTCGACGCCCTGCGCGCCCTGGCGGCGCAGCGCGGCCTCGACGTCACCGCGGCGCAGGCCCTCGCGGTGCAGGGCGTGCTCGTCGAAACGGCCGTGCGTGGCGAGCACCGTGGGCGTGCCCTCGAGCACCCGGTGCAGCCGGCCCGAGCCCGCGGCGAGCCGCACCATGACCGCGTTGATGACGACGAGGATCAGGGCGCCGAGCAGGCCACCGGTGAGCGAGTTGTCCGGGCCGATGATGGCGTTCTGCACGACGTTCGAGAGCAGCAACATGACGACGAGGTCGAAGGTGTTGAAGTCGCCGAGGTCGCGCTTGCCGGAGACGCGGAGCAGGATCGCGAGGGCGGCGTAGACCGCCACCGTCCTGAGCACCTTCTCGCCGACCGGGATCCCCATGACCAGGACGTTGTGCCACATGACCGGTCAGCGTACGCGGTGGGTGGTGCAAGTATGCTGCGCGCATCTGGCAGAGCGAAGGGGCGCGGATGTCGTGGCACTGGCGGTACGAGGACGCGGCCGGCGGCGTCGTGGAGCGACCCGGCGGTGAGACGGTCGAGCGGTTCTCGTCGCAGTCGGACGCAGAGTCGTGGCTCGGCGAGCACTGGCGCGAGCTGCTCGACGACGGCGTCGCACAGGTGTCCCTGCTCGAGGACGGGAAGGTCGTCTACGGGCCGATGAGCCTGAGCGCCTGACCCGGCGGCCGCGAGGGTGGCCCGCACCCTTCAAGGACGATGCGGGACACCCCCGGCGGACGGCTCAGCGCCCGTGCCGCAGCTGCAGCCGGTCCGGGCTCTGGGTACGCGCCGGGTCGCGCTCGATGACCGGCTCGAGCGCCTGGTCGATCTTCGCGAGCAGGTCGGCGTCGAGCTTCACGCCGGACGCCTTCACGTTGTCGTACACCTGCTCCGGCCGCGTTGCGCCGATGAGAGCCGCGGAGACGTTGTCGTTCTGCAGCACCCACGCGAGTGCCAGCTGCGCCATTGACAACCCGGCCTCGTCCGCCAGCGGACGCAGCTGCTGGACGCGCTCGAGCACCTCGTCGCGCAGCCAGTCGTGCATGAAGTACGACGCCTGCTCGTCGCTGGCGCGGGAGCCGGCCGGGTAGCCCTGCCCCGGCAGGTACTTGCCGGTGAGCACGCCCTGGGCGAGCGGCGACCAGACGAGCTGGCCGATGCCGAGGTCGCGGCAGGTCGGCACGACCTCGGCCTCGATGACCCGCCACAGCATCGAGTACTGCGGCTGGCTCGACACCAGCTGGACGTGCAGCTCCTTCGCCAGCTCGGCCGCCGCGGCGATCTCCTCGGCGCGCCACTCGGACACGCCGATGTAGAGCGCCTTGCCCTGCCGGACGACGTCGGCGAACGCCTCCATCGTCTCCTCGAGCGGCGTCAGGTTGTCGAACCGGTGCGCCTGGTAGAGGTCGACGTAGTCGGTGCCGAGGCGCTTCAGCGAGCCGTTGATCGACTCGCTGATGTGCTTGCGCGACAGGCCCAGGTCGTTCTGCCCCGGACCGGTCGGGAAGTAGACCTTGGTGAAGATCTCCAGGCTCTCCCTGCGCTGCCCGGCGAGCGCGCGGCCGAGCACCGATTCGGCGCGGGTGTCGGCGTACACGTCCGCGGTGTCGAACGTCGTGATGCCGGCGTCCAGCGCGGCGTTCACGCAGGCGACGGCCGCGTCCTCCTCGATCTGCCCCCCGTGGGTGATCCAGTTGCCATAGGCCATCTCGCTGATCCGCAGCCCGCTGCGGCCAAGGTTCCGATACTCCATACGGAGACCATATCGGCCGCCGCGGGCCGCGGATGCCGACGCGTCAGGCGGCCTGCTTGTCGCCGAGCAGCCCGTGCGGGTCGAGCACGTACTTGCGCGCCGCGCCCTTGTCGAACTCCTGGTAACCGCGCGGTGCCTCGTCCAGCGGCAGGACGGTGGCGTTGACCGCCTTGGCGATGTGTGCCTTGTCGTGCAGGATCGCCATCATCAGCTGCCGGTTGTACCTCATCACGGGGCACTGGCCGGTGGTGAACGAGTGCGACTTCGCCCAGCCGAGGCCGATCCGGATCGACAGGCTGCCGACCTTCGCCGCGTCGTCGACTCCGCCCGGGTCACCGGTGACGTACAGGCCCGGGATGCCCAGCCGGCCGGCCGCCCTCGTCACCTGCATGATCGAGTTCAGCACGGTCGCCGGCGCCTCGTGGCTGGCGTCGGCGCCCTGACCCTTGGCCTCGAAGCCGACCGCGTCGACGGCGGCGTCGACCTCGGGGACGCCGAGGATCTGGTCGATCTGGTCGGGCAGCGACGCGTCCTGGGTGAGGTCGACGGTCTCGCAACCGAAGCTCCGTGCCTGCTCCAGGCGCTGCCCGTTCAGGTCGCCGACGATGACGACGGCGGCGCCGAGCAGCTGCGCCGCGTGGGCCGCGGCGAGGCCGACCGGGCCGGCGCCCGCGATGTACACGGTCGAGCCCGTGCTGACGCCGGCGGTGTAGCAGCCGTGGTAGCCGGTGGGGAAGATGTCCGACAGCATGGTCAGGTCGAGGATCTTCTCCATCGCCTGGTCCTTGTCGGGGAACTTCAGCAGGTTGAAGTCGGCGTACGGGATCATCACGTACTCGGCCTGCCCGCCGACCCAGCCGCCCATGTCGACGTAGCCGTACGCCGAGCCCGGCCGGTCCGGGTTGACGTTGAGGCACACGCCGGTGTGCCCCTCCTTGCAGTTGCGGCACCGTCCGCAGGCGATGTTGAACGGCACCGAGCAGAGGTCGCCCTCCTTGATGAACTCGACGTCGCGGCCCGTCTCGATGACCTCCCCGGTGATCTCGTGACCGAGGATCAGGTTCGCCGGTGCCGTGGTGCGGCCGCGCACCATGTGCTGGTCGGAACCGCAGATGTTCGTCGACACGACGCGGAGGATCACTCCGTGGTCGGTCTTGCGTCCCACGTTCCCCGGGTTGACGCCGGGCCCGTCCTTCATCGTGAAGCCCGGATAGTCGATCTCCTGGACCTCGACCTCACCCGGCCCGATGTACGCGACGCCCTTGTTCGTGCTCGCCATGATCGCCTCTCTCCCCAAGTGCCCAAGAGGCGTCGACGACGGTCGAGGCGCCCGGCCTCGCCCGCCTCGGCGCTCGTGTCCGTGACGCTACGCCGGGCGCAGATCCGTTACAAGGCAGGGGTTTTCACATGGTGAGCCGCGCGGCCGCATAGCGGCGGTTCGACAATGACGGGTTCGTCTGCCGGACGGCCCGAATGCGCGCGGTGTCGAGTTCCGCGGTCAGCACGTCCTCCTGCTCACCGAGCGACGCGAGGACGACACCCTGCGGGTCGACCACCATGCTGTTGCCCGAGCAGGTCCTGCCGCACTGGTCGCAGGCGACCACGTAGCAGGTGTTCTCGATGGCCCGGGCGCGCACCAGCGTCGTCCAGTGGTTCTCCTTGAGCGGCCCGGCGACCCACGCCGCCGGTACGACGACGGTGTCGGCGCCCCGGTCGACGAGCGACCTGGTGATCTCGGGGAAACGCAGGTCGTAGCAGGTGACCAGCCCGACGTGCAGGCCGGGCAACAGGTCGTCGAGCACCGGCGGCTCATCGGTGCCGGGGATCAGCCGGTCCGACTCCAGGTAGTTGAACGCGTCGTAGAGGTGCACCTTGCGGTACGTCTCGACGAGCTCGCCGCGGCGGTCCAGCACGACGAGGGTGTTGTAGACGCGCTCGGCGCCGTCGGCTCGTTCGAACACGCCCGCGACGACGTTCGTCTCCGTGCTCCTGGCGAGTTTCGCGAGCGTCTGCACGAACGGGCCGTCGAGCGGTTCTGCGTGCGGCGCGAGCGGGTCTCCCGGCGGCCCGAACTCGCGCATCGTCGCCTCGGGCAGCACGACGAGGTCGGGCGGCGCGGACTCGCCGGCCATGCCCTCCCGCTGGTGCAGGAGGTCGAACAGGCGACGCACCGACGCGAGGTTCTCCGTCTTGTCCGGGCCGGCGGCGAACTGCAGCACGGCGACCTTGCTCCTCATGTCTCTCAGTCCTCCGGGGTCAGTGCCTTCGCCAGGTAGGCGAGGGAGAGCGGATAGCGGTGGTCGATGCCGCCGTGTCCGGCGTCGAACAGCTCGAACGAGATCCGGTCGGCCAGCACGCCGTTGTCGAGCAGCGCCTGGCGGAACGCCGTCGCGCCGATGTCGAGGTTCCACTCGTCGCGGGTGCCCGCGTCGATCCAGACGGCCCGCATCGACCGCAGCGCGTCCGCGTACTTCGGCACCATGCGGACCGGGTCCCAGTCGAGCCATCGCTGCCACAGGTCCGGGTCGAGCACCCCGGTGCGCGAGTCGAACGGGAGCGCGGGCGTCCCGTCGTCGCGGGCGGAGAAGGCGGCGCTGCAGCCGAGCGTCATGACCAGCGTGTCGTCGCCCTGCTTGGTGAACGCGGTGCGGCCGCGGAAGTCGTCCCACCACGCGAACACGTCGCCGTCGTAGTCGCGGAGCAGCCGGACGCAACGGCTGAACTCGGGCAGGTACGCGAACTCGTACAGCGAGTCGCCGGCGTGCGTCGCGAGCGCGCCGAACAGGTCGGGCCGCAGCATCGGCGTGATCATCGCGCCGAACCCGCCCGACGACTTGCCCTGGATGCCGCGGTGCGCGGCGCCGTCGAGGGTGCGGTACCGGGCGTCGACGTACGGCACCACCTCGTCGCAGAGATAGGTGTGGTAGGCGCCGGTGCCGGGGGAGTCGACGAACTGGCTGCCGCCGTACGCCGTCCAGGCGTCGACGTACACGACGATCGCCGGCGGCGCCTCGCCCGCCGCGAACAGCGCGTCCGCGCGCTCGGGGAAGGGCTGCCGGAACGGGGTGCGGTTGCGCCACATGGCCAGGTGCCCGGTATAGCCCTGGATCACGTACACGCTCGGGTAGCGGCGGTCCGGGTCGGCGGCGTAGCCGGGCGGCGTGTAGACCCAGAGCGGCCGCTCGGCCGGGTCGCCCAACGGGTTGTCCCGCAACGCCTCGCTCGCGATCACGTGCTCGGTCAGCTCGCCCGACCACTCCGCGGACCACGGCTGCATGCGTGCCTCCTCGTCGACCCTGCTCCCGACCCTAACGGGCCCACGCGACCGGCCGGGCCGTGCGACACCGCGGGGACGTCAGCGGCGCAACGCGTCGCGCAGCACCTCGGCGGTGTGCCGCGCCGTGCGGCCGGTGCCCTGCGCCACCTGGGTGCGGCAGGACAGGCCGTCGGCGACGACGTAGGTCCGGTCCGACGCCGCCCGCACCTTCGGGTACAGCGACTGCTCGGCGCACGCCTGTGACACGTCGTAGTGCCCGGCCTCGAAGCCGAAGTTGCCGGCGAGTCCGCAGCAGCCGGGGCCGGCCTGGTCGGGACGCACGCCGACGCGGCGCAGCAACGCGAGGTCGCCCGTGGCGCCGCGGGTCGAGTTCTGGTGGCAGTGCACCTGCACGACGGCGTCGGCGTCCAGCTCGCCGAACGGCCAGTCGCCCTGGTGCCGGTCGAGCAGCTCGGGCAGCGTGACGACCGCGTCGGCGAGCCGTGCCACCAGCGGGTCGTCCGGCAGCAGCTCGCGCGCATCGTCGCGCAGGGCGGAGGTGCAGGACGGCTCCAGCCCGAGCACGGGGAAGCCGGCGTCGAGGTACGGCGCCAGCGAACGGACCGACCGGCCGACGATGCGGCGCGCCGCGCCGAGCTGGCCCGTCGAGTACCAGGTGAGCCCGCAGCACACCGGCCCGCGCGGCAGCACGACGCGGTACCCCAGCGCCTCCAGCACCTCCACCGCGGCCGCGCCGATCCGCGGCTCCAGCAGGTTGGTGAACGTGTCCGGCCACAGCACGACGGTCCCCGCCGTGCCGGTGCCGCGCGAGCCGCGCCGCCGGAACGCCCGGGTCAGCGTCGTCCGCGGCAGCGCGGGGATCTCGCGCCGCTGGTCGATGCCCGCGACGGCACGCGCCACGGTCGCGAGGGGGGAGAGCCGGCTGACCGGCACGCCCAGCGACGGCGCCACCTGCGCGAGCCGGAGCCAGGCGGGCAGCCAGCCGAGCGCGTAGTGGCTGCGCGGCCGCAGCCGCCCGGCGTAGTGGTGGTGCAGGAACTCCGCCTTGTACGTCGCCATGTCGACGTCGACGGGGCAGTCGCTCTTGCAGGCCTTGCAGGAAAGGCACAGGTCGAGCGCCTCGTGCACCTCCTCGGACCGCCAGCCGTCGGTGACGAGGTCGCCCTCGAGCATCTCGGCGAGCAGCCGGGCCCGGCCCCGGGTGGAGTGCACCTCGTCCCGCGTCGCCTGGTAGGACGGGCACATCGCGGTGCCGTGCGGTATCCGGCACTTGCCGACGCCGATGCACCGCCGGACGGCGCCGGTCAGCGAGCCGTGGTCGGCGTGCAGCGCCTGGACGGGCACGAACGCGCCCGGTCGCCGCGGCGGCCCGAACCGCAGGTCGGCGTCCAGCGGAGCCGGGTCGACGAGCACGCCGGGGTTGAGCACGGCGTCCGGGTCGAACGCCTCCTTGAACTGGCGGAACGCCGCCATGGCCGCGGGCGAGTACATCCGCGGCAGCAGTTCCGAGCGAGCCCGGCCGTCGCCGTGCTCGCCCGAGACCGTCCCGCCGTGCGACGCGACCAGGTCGGCGGCGTCCTCGACGAACGACCGGTAGCCGCGGACGCCCTCGGGGGTGTGCAGCGGCCAGTCGATGCGCACGTGCGCGCAGCCCTCGCCGAAGTGGCCGTAGAGCACGCCGCGGCGGCCGTGCTTGCGCAGCAGCGTGCGGAAGTCGTTGAGGTACGCGGCGAAGTGCTCGGGCGGCACCGCGGCGTCCTCCCAGCCGGGCCACGCCTCGGTGCCGTCCGGCGCGCGGGTGGCGATGCCCGAGCCGTCCTCGCGCACCCGCCACAGCGCGCGGACGGTTGCCGGCTCGTCCGTGACCAGGCTCGTCGCCTGCGGTACGGCGGCCGCGATCTCGGCGGCGAGCTCGCGCGCCTCGGCCGGCGTGTCGCCGCCGACCTCGCACATCAGCCAGCCGCGTCCCGCCGGCAGCTCGTCGCCCACGTGCCCCTTGCCCGGGCGCCCGCGGACGGACTCGACCAGCTCGGCGTCCAGCCCCTCTGCCGTGAGCGCGCCCAGGGCGGGCAAGGCGGGGGCCGCCTCGGCTGCGTCGAGGACGTCGGGGAAGCCGAGGACGAGCAGCGCCGTCGCGCGCGGCGCCGGCACCAGGCCGAGGGTGGCCGAGAGCACGATGCCGCAGGTGCCCTCGCTGCCGACGAACGCGCGTGCGGTGTCGAACCCGTTCTCCGGCAGCAGCCGGTGCAGGCCGTACCCCGACACCTGCCGGCGGAACCGGCCCAGCTCGGTGCGCAGCGTGGCGAGGTGCAGTTCGGCGAGGGAGGTGAGGTCGCGGTCCAGGGTCGGGTCGCCCGTGCCGCCGGCACGCAGCCGCACGACCCGGCCGTCGGCGAGCAGCACCTCCAGCTCCCGCACGTGGTCGGCCGTGGTGCCCCACGCCGCCGAGTGCGCGCCGCAGGAGTTGTTGCCGATCATGCCGCCGACGGTGCAGCGCCCGTGGGTGGCCGGGTCGGGCGGGAAGGTCAGGCCGTAGGGCCTGCCGGCGGCGCTGACGGCGTCGCAGATCGCGCCGGGCTCGACGACGACGCTCGCGCTGTCGCCGTCGACCGGGCCGACCCGGGTCAGGTGCCTGGAGAAGTCGACGAGCAGGCCCGCGCCGAGGGAGTTCCCGGCGATCGACGTGCCGCCGCCGCGGGAGACGACGGGGACGTCGTGGTCGCGGGCGAGCGCCAGCGCGCGCACGACGTCCTCGGTGCTCCTCGGATGCAGCACGGCGGCCGGCACCAGCCGGTACAGCGACCCGTCGCCGGCGTAGGCGCCGCGCGTCGTGTTGTCGGTGCGGGCCACGCCGGGCAGCTCCCGTTCGAGTGCCCGGCGGAACGCGTCGTGGTCGGTCATGGGGCGGTCCAGGCGTCCCTTCGCACGGTGAACGGTGGCTGCACACGGGTCCTGCCTCGTGGTGCGGGCACGGCGCACGCGGTGTCCGCGGCGCTCACGTCGCGGTCCGGCCGATCAGGTGGTACAGGCCCGCCAGGTGCCGGTACGGATCGGTGCGGCCGGCCCGCTCCTCGCAGTCGAGCACCAGCGCTATGTCGGCGGGCGGCGCCTCGTCCGGGAGCGCGTCGGTGAGGGTGCGGACGCCGTACCACGCCTCGACCTCGAGCCCGAGGCCGTGCAGCGTCGCGTGCACGTCGTCGAGCCGGTCGGCCCGGGCCTCGACGCCGAGCCGGTTCACGTAGGTCGCCGGGGACATGAAGGCGGCATAGGCCTGCTGCCAGTTGCCGAGCAGGGCGGGACGGAACGCCAGCGCGTCGCCGTTGCGGACGAGTACCGACAGCAGGCCGCCCCGGGCGATCGCGGTGACGAGGATGCGCAGCAGCGGCGCCGGGTCGGGCAGGTACATCAGCACGCCGTGGCAGAGCACGGCGTCGAACGTCCGGTCGGCGAACAGGTCGGGCACGGCGTGCCCGTCGCCCTGCACCAGGGTCAGCCGCCCGCGGACCTCCGCGGGCTCGGCCTCGAGCGCCTCCCGGCACGCGTCGAGCATCCGGTCGCTCGCGTCCAGCCCGGTGACCCGGTGGCCCGCCCGGGCCAGCCGGATCGCCTGGGAGCCCTGTCCGCAGCCGACGTCGAGCACGTCGACCGGCGCCGTCGGCAGGTGCGCCACGAGCTGTCGGCTGACCAGCTCCTGCCGGACGACCTGGCGGACCTTGTCCATGTTGCTCAACCAGCGGCCGGTGCCGGGTTCGAAGGCGCTGGACGCCGTCAATGCACCCCTCCTCGCAGCCCCCGCACATGAGACCGGCTCGCGCCGGACGACACCGGGCGCTCAGATCTCCGCGCCCGGCTGGACCTTGGGTTTCGGCAGCCGCAGCCGTCGGATCTGCAGCGACCGCATGACCGCGTACATCGCGAGGCCGCGCTCGGTGTGGTCGGGATGGCGTTCGCGGACGATCCGGTTCATCCGCCGCACGAGCAGGTACGAGTCGACGGCGACCAGCAGGATGAGCGCGTACCAGACGTACATCAGGATGACCTGGATCTGCGCCGACGCCGCCGGCGTCAGGTACTGCCTGCTCGTGGCGACCTGTAGCAGGATCTGGACCAGCAGCACACCCAGCGTCGTGAACAGGAAGTACCCGCCGACGCCCCGCCGCGAGTCGACCACGTCGCGCACGAGACGGCGGACCGGGCCGGCGTCACGGGGCGGCAGCTTGCTCTCGTCGCCGGTGCGCAGCGCGCGGGTCTGCGTCTGCCGCTCGGTGGCCTGCCGCTCCCGCATCAGCTTTGCGGCCTGCTTGCGGTCCTTCGGCGCCTGGACGTACGTGCGCCGGCGCCGCTCGGCCTCCCGGCGCTTGGGGGTCGGCCGGCCCTTGCCGGTGGGGATCCCCGGAGTCTCCGACGTCTCGTCGGTAGTGGTCGCCCCGGCCTCTTCGGCGGGGGCCTTCTCGGACGTGGTGCGGCGTCGGAACACGGGCTCAGCCTAGTAAAGAGGTGATCGAGCCGAAACCCGAGCGGGCGCCGATGCGTTCCGAGTAGGGAATACGCTGATAAGACGCCCTCCCCGGCCAGGTCGTACCTGGCCTAGGCTGGGTGGTCACGGATCCGAACTCGACGGTGCCGGCGCCAGACAACGAGGGGGCTACACGGCATATGAGCGTGATGAAGCGGTTCACGATGATCTTCCGCGCCAAGGCCAACAAGGCGTTGGACCGGGCGGAGGACCCGCGCGAGACGCTGGACTACTCCTACCAGAAGCAGCTGGAGCTGCTCCAGAAGGTGCGCAGGGGCGTGGCCGACGTCGCAACCTCCCGCAAGCGCCTCGAGCTGCAGATGAACCAGCTCCAGCAGTCTTCGACCAAGCTCGAGAACCAGGCCAAGCAGGCGATGGGCCAGGGCCGTGAGGACCTCGCCAGGGAGGCGCTCACCCGTCGCTCCGGTATCAGCCAGCAGCTCACCGACCTGCAGACGCAGCACGCCCAGCTGCAGGGCGAGGAGGAGAAGCTGACGATGGCCTCGCAGCGGCTGCAGGCCAAGGTCGACGCCTTCCGCACCCGCAAGGAGACGGTCAAGGCGACCTACAGCGCGGCCGAGGCGCAGACCCGGATCAACGAGGCGTTCTCCGGCATCGGCGAGGAGATGGGCGACGTCGGCATGGCCATCCAGCGTGCCGAGGACAAGACCGCCCAGATGCAGGCCAGGGCGGGCGCCCTCGACGAGCTGATCGCGTCCGGTGCCCTCGAGGACGTGACCGGCTCGACCAAGGACGACATCCAGGCCGAGCTGGACCGGATGGGCAGCGACCAGAACGTCGAGATCGAGATGCAGCGGCTGCGCGCCGAGATCGGCCAGGGCGAGGCACCGAAGGAGCTCGGTGCCGCCGCGCCCGCCGAGGGCCAGCAGGCCCAGGCACCGGCAGCCGAGCAGGAGGCTCCGCAGCAGCCCGCGCAGCAGGCCAGGCCCGGGGAGGGCGGGTGATCGTCCGCATCCTCGGCGACGACCAGTACGAGGTCCCCGAGGCCGAGGTCACCGGTCTCAACGAGCTCGACGACGAGCTCCAGGAGGCCGTCGACGCGGGGGACGAACAGCGGTTCACGGCGGCCCTCGCCGCGCTGCTCGCGAGGGTGCGGTCGGTGGGCACGAAACTGCCCGCGGATGCGTTGAAACCATCAGACGCACTCCTGCCACAGGACGACGCCAGCCTGGCCGAGGTGGCGGAGACGCTGCACCAGGAAGGTTTGATACCCGGCTGACGGGACCACCATGGCCAAGACCCGTTTCGCCCCCGACCGGGGGCTCACCGCACGCATGACGACGACGATGTTCCTGCTGGGGCTCGTCTACACCGTGTTCATCGCCGCGCTCGTCGCCGTGTTCTGGCGCGGCGGCGGCGGTTGGGTGTGGGTGCTCGTCATCGCGGCGGGGTTCCTCGCTGTGCAGTTCTTCTTCTCGGACAAGATCGCGCTGGCCGCCATGCGCGGCCGTGTGGTCACGCCCGAGCAGGCGCCGGAGCTGCACGCCATGATCGACCGGCTGTGTGCGATGGCGAACATGCCGAAGCCGCAGGTCGCGATCGCCTACAGCGACATCCCGAACGCGTTCGCGATCGGCCGCAGCCCGAAGAAGTCCGTCGTCTGCGCCAGCACCGGCATCATGCGCCGGCTCACGACCGAGGAGCTCGAGGGCGTCCTGGCGCACGAGCTGTCCCACGTCGCCCACCGCGACGTCGCGGTCATGACCATCGCCTCCTTCCTCGGCGTGCTCGCGGGCATGCTGGCCAAGATGGGCCTGTACGCCATGGCGTTCGGCGGCGGCAACAGCCGCGACCAGAACGCCGCGGTCGCCCAGCTGCTGATGCTCGGGGTGATCGTGGTCGCGGGCATCGTGTACGCGCTGAGCTTCCTGCTCATTCGCACCCTGTCCCGCTACCGCGAGCTGTGCGCCGACCGTTCGGGCGCGCTGCTGACCGGCCGGCCGAGCGCGCTGGCCAGCGCGCTGCAGAAGGTCTCCGGCGGCATGGCGTCGATCCCGAAGAAGGACCTGCGCCAGGCCGAGGCGTACAACGCCTTCTTCTTCGCGCCGATCAAGGGCAAGGGCATGACCTTCGCCAACCTGTTCTCGACGCACCCCACGCTGGAGCGGCGCCTGGAGCAGCTGGCCGAGATCTCCACCCAGCTCGGCGAGGTGACCCCGGGACAGGCGCGCGACACCGGCCCGGCGTACGACGAGATCCCCGGCCTGGCCGCGCCGAAGAGCGTGACCGGGACGGACCAGGCGGCGCAGCTGCCGCCGCGCCGCCCGGCCGAGCAGAGGAGCGCCGCGGACCAGTGGGGCGTGGGCGCGGACCCGGAACCGGAGCCGGAGCACGCGCCCTGGCACGGTCCGCACTCGGGTGAGGGCTATCCGCCGTACGGAATGCGGTGATCCGTGGGCTTCCTCGACGCCCTGCTCGGGCGCAGCAAGCCGGCCAAGCCGGACCTCGACCAGCTCTTCGGGCTGCCCAACGCGGCGCTGACCCTCCAGGCGGCGATGGGTTTCGAGGCCACCGGCATCGGCTCGGTCTGCTACCGGGAGATGGAGGGCCAGGCCTTCTACCAGACCCAGTCCGACGTCACCGAGCTGCTCGACGCCGACGAGGGGCCCAAGGTCGAGAAGACCAAGGACGAGTACGGCTACACGTGGCTGATCTGCCGGGGCGACCCGCAGGACGTGTCCGGCCTGGTCACCGACCTGCACGCGGTCAACTCCACGCTGGAGGCGAACGGGTTCGGCCCGGCGCTGCTCTGCTCGCTGGTGAGCTTCCGCCACCCGGACGGGCGCACGCTGGGCCTGGTGTACCTGTACAAGCAGGGCTCCTTCTACCCGTTCGCGCCGACCGGCAAGCAGCAGCGCGACACCGTGCTCGAGCTGCAGGTGCGCGGCCAGGTGGCCAACGACCTCAGGGTCGAGCAGGACACCGGCCGGTGGTTCCCCGTGTGGGGTGCTCCGGGCCTCTGACCAGCGCCTTTACGTCCCCGACCGGGCGATCCCCTTCATCCGGGGTGGAGTTCCAAGTCGAGCACTGTGGCGTCCGGCCTGCCGTTTGGCCGCGGCTGTGCGACCATGGGAATGCGACGCGACGAAGCCGCGTTGCCCGAGACGAACCGAAGACCCGACTGCGGGGAGCGAGCACGTATGACGGTCCAGCAAGAAGGCCAGGCCACCGAGACGAAGCCGGACGGCGTCATCCTCACCGACGTCGCCGCGAGCAAGGTGAAGAGCCTGCTGGAGCAGGAGGGGCGCCTCGACCTGGCGCTCCGCATCGAGGTGCAGCCGGGTGGCTGCTCGGGGCTGCGCTACCAGCTCTACTTCGACGACGAGACGCGCGACGGCGACAAGGTCAAGGACTTCTCCGGCGTCAACGTGGTCGTCGACCGGATGAGCGTGCCGTACCTGCGGGGCGCGGTGATCGACTTCGCCGACACCATCGAGCGGCAGGGGTTCACCATCGACAACCCCAACGCCACCGGATCCTGCGCCTGCGGCGACTCCTTCCACTGAGTCACCACACACTCCCGTGACCAGGGGAGATCCCGGGTGCCGCGAGCACCCGGGATCTTCACGATCACGGGAGTGTGTGCGTCCGCGGTTGGTACAGCGGCCCGGGCTTTGACAGACTCGGCCCTGTCCTGACCCCCTGCGGAGGAGTTGACCGCCGTGCAGATCGCCGTCACCGGCTCGATCGCGACCGACCATCTGATGCAGTTCGCCGGCAGGTTCTCCGACTCGCTGGTCGTCGACCAGCTGGACAAGATCTCCCTCTCCTTCGTCGTCGACCAGCTCGACGTCCGCCGCGGGGGAGTGGCGGGCAACATCAGCTTCGGCATGGGCATGCTCGGCCTGCGGCCCATCCTGGTCGGCGCCGTCGGCAAGGACTTCGACGACTACCGCGCCTGGCTCGAGGAGCACGGCGTCGACACCAGCTCGGTGCGCGTCTCGGAGACCAGGCACACCGCGCGGTTCGTGTGCACGACCGACGAGGCCACCGCGCAGATCGGGACGTTCTACTCCGGCGCGATGGCCGAGACGCGGGAGATCTCGCTCCCCGGGGTCGCCGCCGACCACGGTGGCCTCGACCTCGTCGTGATCGCGGCGAGCGATCCCGAGGGCATGCTGCGGCACACCGACGAGTGCCGCGCCGGCGACTACCCGTTCCTCGCCGACTGCAGCCAGCAGCTCGCGTTCATGGACGGCGAGGGCATCAGGTCGCTCGTCGACGGCGCGCGCTACCTGTTCACCAACGAGTACGAGGCCAAGCTCACCGAGCAGAAGACCGGCTGGACGCACGAGCAGATCCTCGAGCACGTGGACGTCCGGGTCACGACGCTGGGCGCCGAGGGTGCCCGGGTGGAGTCCGACGACGCCCCGCCGATCCAGGTGAAGGCCGCGCCGGTGCGCGAGGTGCGCGACCCGACCGGCGGCGGCGACGGGTTCCGTGCCGGTTTCCTCGCCGGGCTGTCCTGGGGGCTCGACCACGAGCGGTGCGCCCAGCTCGGCTCGGTCCTCGCGGCGTACGTGCTCGAGGTCGCCGGTCCGCAGGAGTACGTGTTCACCCCGCCGGAGTTCCTGCGCCGGTTCACCGAGGTGTTCGGTGCGGACGCCGCCGCCGAGGTCGAGCCGCACCTGCTGGCCGGCGCCTAGGCGGACCGTCCCGGGACGACGAGCGCGGTGCCGATCGAACCACCGGCGACCGCCTGGCGGCTGCCCGACCCCAGGGGACACGAGCAGGAGCTCGTCGGCGTGGGCGCCGACCTGGCACCCGGCACGCTGCTGGCGGCGTACCGCAGCGGGCTGTTCCCGATGCCGCTACGCCGCCGCATCGGCTGGTGGTCGCCGTTGCGCCGGGGTGTGCTGCTGCCCGACGGCCTCGTCGTGTCCCGCTCGCTGCGCCGCTCCTGCCGCCGGTTCGAGACCCGGGTCGACACGGCGTTCGACGCCGTCGTGGCGGGCTGCGCCGACCGGGACGAGCGCACCTGGATCACCCCGCAGATCCATGCGGCGTACCGGCGGCTGCACGACCTCGGCTGGGCCCACAGCGTCGAGACCTGGAACGCCGAAGGGGAGCTCGTCGGCGGCCTCTACGGCGTCGCCATCGGCGGCCTGTTCGCGGGGGAGTCGATGTTCCACCGGGAGACCGACGCGTCCAAGGTCGCGCTCGTGGCGCTGGTGCGGCTGCTGACCGCCGGCGTCGACGATCCCGGGTCGCGGCTGGTCGACACCCAGTGGCTGACGCCGCACCTCGCGTCCCTCGGTTGCATCGAGATCCCGCGAGACGAATATCTCACCCGGCTCGGCACCGCGCTGAACCTGCCGCTGCCGCCCGCGTTCCGCGACGGCGTCTAGCGCAGGACCTGCGGACACGCGCACCCCGACCGGGTGCTGGGCGGGTACGACCCGACCAGTAATGTGTCTGTGGCGGCGCCCGTATGCGGTGCCGCAGACTCCGGCGAGATCCCGTCCGCGGGTACGAGCGTGGAAGGCAAGAGGTGACCCCTACGCGTCGCTTTTCGGCACGCCGGCTCACCGTCCGGGTGGCCGTACTGGCGCTCGTGTGTGGCGCCGCGACGGCCTGCAGCGGGAAGGCGTTCGTACGCCTCGGCATGCCCATCCCGGCGACCGACGAGGCCAAGCGCATCCTCTCGTTGTGGCAGGGCTCGTGGATCGCCGCGTTCGGTGTCGGCTTCGTGGTGTGGGGCCTGATCATCTGGGCCGCCATCTTCCACCGGAAGAAGCACAACCGGCTTCCTCCGCAGGTCCGCGAGAACAACCCGATCGAGGCGCTGTACACGATCGTCCCGCTCATCATGGTCGCGGTGTTCTTCTTCTTCACCGCGCGGGACGAGTCCGTCCTGGTCGACACGTCGAAGAAGCCGGACGTCGTGGTCGACGTCGTCGGCTACCAGTGGAGCTGGAAGTTCTACTACGAGAACGACGGCGTCAACGGACGCGACCTGCAGAACGGCGTCTACGTCGTCGGCCGGGCCGGTGAGCGCCCCACCCTCGTCATCCCCGAGGGCCGGCGCATCCAGTTCAACCTGTACAGCCAGGACGTGACGCACTCGTTCTGGGTGCCGGCGTTCCTGTTCAAGCGCGACGTGATGCCGTACAAGGAACCGCCCGCCGGCAAGGAGTTCTGGCAGCTGCCGAAGAACAAGCAGCCGTACTGGGACAACAAGTTCCAGGTCGTGCCGAACCGGCAGGGCACCTTCGTCGGCCGGTGTGCGGAGTACTGCGGCACCGACCACGACGAGATGCAGTTCCAGGTGAAGGTCGTCAGCTGGTCGAAGTACCAGGACTTCATCACGAAGACCAAGCAGGCTCAGCAGCAAGGTGGGGCGAAAGGTGCGGGTTCTTGAGTGCAGTAGCTGAAGCGCCGGTTCGCGTCGCACAGCGCAAGCCGCTCGGCACGATCATCGCCGACTGGCTCACCACGACCGACCACAAGAAGATCGGGCACATGTACCTGATCGCGTCGTTCGGGTTCTTCCTGGCCGGCGGCGTCCTGGCCCTGGTCATGCGTGCCGAGCTCGCCGAGCCGGGCCTGCAGATCGTGTCCAACGAGCAGTTCAACCAGGCGTTCACGATGCACGGCACGATCATGCTGCTGCTGTTCGCGACGCCGCTGTTCGCCGGGTTCGCGAACGAGATCATGCCGCTGCAGATCGGCTCGCCCGACGTCGCGTTCCCGCGGATGAACATGCTGAGCTTCTGGCTCTTCCTGTTCGGCGGGATCATGGTGGTCGGCGGCTTCCTCACCCCTGGGGGCGCGGCGAGCTTCGGCTGGTTCGCGTACTCGCCGCTGTCCAGTGCCGACTACACCCCGGGCCTCGGCGGCGACCTCTGGATCATGGGCCTGGCGCTGGCCGGGTTCGGCACGATCCTCGGCGCGGTCAACTTCATCACCACGGTGATGACGATGCGGGCGCCCGGCGTGACCATGTTCCGGATGCCGATCTTCACCTGGAACATCCTGCTGACCAGCGTGCTCGTGCTGCTGGCGTTCCCGGTCCTCGCGGCGGCGTTGCTCGGCCTGGAGGCCGACCGCCGGCTCGGCGCGCACGTGTTCGACGCCGCCAACGGCGGCGCGGTGATGTGGCAGCACCTGTTCTGGTTCTTCGGCCACCCGGAGGTCTACATCGTGGCGTTGCCGTTCTTCGGC
>DASUWX010000086.1:0-5670 GCA_036378185.1 Streptosporangiales bacterium
GGTGCCCGGTCGCTGACGGGGCCGGGCGGACATGACGAACCGGTTGCTGGCCGGCCGGGTGGCGATCGTCCTCGGCGGCGGCGGCACGGAAGCCGCCGTCGCCAGGGCGCTCGCCGCCGCGGGCGCCGGCGTCGTCGTCGCGGGGCGGGACCCGGACGACGGGCCGGCGGCGCTGGTCGAGGAGATCACCGCGACGGGAGGCGACGCGCTGGCCGTGGCCGCCGACGGCTCCGTCCCCGACTCGGTGCGGCGGCTCGTCGAGCAGACGCTGGGCGCGTACGGACGCCTCGACGCGGCCGTCAACCTCGTCACCCGCCACGACGACGCGCCGACGCCGCTGCGCGCCGTCGCCGCCGGCGACTACGACGCGGCCCTGCGCGAGACCCTGTACGCCGCCTTCTGCGCGATGAGGTACGAGATGCCCGCGATGGCCGCCGGAGGCGGCGGCGCGGTCGTGAACCTGACCGACGCGGACGCCCGGCGTCCCACCTCCGGCTTCACCGTCCGGGCCGCCGCCGCGCACGGCGTCGTCGGGCTCACCCGGGCGGCCGCGGCGGAGTACGCGGACGCCGGCGTCCGCGCGAACGTGCTCGTCGCCGGCGGGCGGCCCGGTGACGTCGCGGCGATCGCCGTGTGGCTGTGCTCACCGCTGTCGGCGTACGTCAACGGCACCGTTTTCCCGACCCACGAGAGAGAGGACATCTCCCCATGCGTGTCAGCGTGAGCGTCACCAACTACTCCTGGCCCGGCGGGGCCACCGGCATCCGCTCCGCGCTCGGCGCCGTCGCGCAGGCGGCCGACGAGGCCGGCCTGGACGGGCTTTGGGTGGCCGACCACCTGCTCCAGGCCGACCCGTTCGCGGCGCCGGAGGACACCGAGATGCTGGAGGCGTACACCACCCTCGGCTTCCTCGCGGCGCGGACCGAGCACGTCGAGCTCGGCACGATGGTCACCGGCGTGACGTTCCGGGAGCCGGCGCTGCTGATCAAGGCGGTCACCACGCTCGACGTGCTGTCCGGCGGCCGGGCGATGCTCGGTGTCGGTGCCGGCTACCTCGGCGACGAGGCTCGCGCGATGGGACTGCCGCTGCCGCCGACCGCGGAGCGTTTCGACCGACTGGAGGAGACGCTCCGGCTGGCGAGGCAGATGTGGGCCGGCGACGACAGCGCGTTCGCGGGCGCGCACTACACGCTGGACCATCCCGTGAACAGCCCCAACTCGATCCGCCGGCCGCACCCGCCGATCCTCGTCGGCGGCACGGGGGAGAAGCGCACGCTGCCTCTCGTCGCGCGGTACGCGGACAGGTGCAACGTGTTCGACATTCCCGACGGCGGCAAGACCGTGCGGCACAAGCTGGCCGTCCTCGCCGACCGTTGCGCCGAGGTGGGGCGGCCGTACGAGGAGATCGAGAAGACCATCAGCACCCGCCTCGGGCCGGACGAGTCGGGTGCGGCCTTCGCGGAACGGTGTGCGCCGTTCGCCGAGATGGGCATCGACCACGTCTGCGTCATCGTCGCGGGCGCGTTCACCGAGGACGCGCTCGCGCGTCTGGGCGAGGCGAGGCGGCTGCTCCAGGCGTCCTGACTAGTCGGGCGGTTCGGTGTAGACGTTCAGCTCGCCGAGCAGCTGCTCGTCCAGCAGCAGCGCACGCCGGCTGTCCGTGCCGAGCCGCACGGCGGTGGCGGTCGCCATGGCCTGCGCGAGGCTGATGAAGCCGGTCACGGACCGCATGATCGTGACGCCGCCGCTCTCGGCGAACAGGCAGGCGTCCGCGGACGCGGCCAGCGGCGAGCTCGCGTTGTCGGTCATCGCGACGACCCGCACGCCCTTGCGCGCCGCGTGCTGGGTGGCGGTGACCGTGTCCCGGCTGTACCGGTGGATCGACACGGCGACCAGCACGTCGCCGGGGTTCAGGTCGCGCAACTCCTCGACCAGGTTGCCCGGCACCGTGCCGATCTGCGTGACGTCGCGCCGCACCAGCCGCAGCAGGTACGCGGTCAGGTACGCGACCGAGTAGCACTTGCGCGTCCCCGCGACGTAGACCCGCGGTGCCTCGGCCAGCCAGCCGATCGTCCTCGCCCAGACGTCGTGGTCGAGCTGGGCGTAGGTGCGGGTGATGTTCGCGGCGTCCTGGGCCGCGATGGTGTCCAGCAGCTCGTCCGGCGCCGTACCGACCGTGGCGGCGTTCTCGAACCGGCCGACCAGGTGTGCGCTCTCCCGCAGCCGCTCGCGGCACAGGGCGACCAGTGCGGGATAGCCGGCGAGGCCCAGCGAGGTGGCGAACCTGACCACCGTGGACTCGTGCACCTCCGCCAGCCGCGCCGTCTCGCCGATGGTGCGGAACGCGCAGCTCTCCGGGTCGCGGAGCACCAGCCGGGCGATCCGGCCCTGGCCCGCGCTGAACGTGTCCAGCCGCTGCTGCAGGAGTGCCTGGAGCTCGGCGTACGTGCCCGGGGGGCGGGTCGGGTTGGCCATGCCTCATCATCGCTCACGCCGTCCCGTTGACGAAACACTGATTGCGTTGTCATCCTGTTGTGCAATCGAACTTGCGCAGGAGGCGAGCGTCATGGCCGTCGCGACGGGGTTGAGCAGCAGTCTGGGCGGGCGTCAGATGACGATGATCGCCATCGGCGGCGTGATCGGTGCCGGCCTGTTCGTCGGCAGCGGCTCGGCGATCACGAAGGCGGGTCCCGGCGTCCTGATCGCGTACGCCGCCGTCGGCCTGATCGTCGTGCTCGTGATGCGGATGCTCGCCGAGATGGCCGTGGCCAAGCCCGAGACCGGCTCGTTCGCCAGTTACGCGGACCGCGAGCTCGGCCCGTGGGCGGGGCTCGCCGTCGGCTGGCTCTACGCCTACCAGTGGTGCGTGACCGTCGGGTTCGAGGCGATCGCCGGCGCCGCGATCATGCATGCCGCCGTGCCGGCGATCCCGTCCTGGCTGGACGCGTTGGCCGTCATGGTCATCCTCGTCGCCGTGAACCTCGCCCGGGTACGGTCGTACGGCGAGTTCGAGTTCTGGTTCGCCACCGTCAAGGTGGTCGCGATCGTGCTGTTCATCCTGCTGGGGGTGGTCGCGTTCGCCCACCTGCTGCCAGGCTTCCACTCACCCGGCCTGTCCAACATGAGCGCCCACGGCGGCTTCCTGCCGAACGGGTGGTTCGCGGTGCTCTCGGCCATGCTGATCGTGATGTTCTCGTTCTTCGGCACGGAGGTCGTCACGATCGCGGCAGGCGAGGCCAGGGAACCGGTGCGTGCCGTGCGCCGCGGCCTGCGCAGCGTCGTGTGGCGGATCCTGGTGTTCTACCTCGGCTCGATCCTGGTCATCGTGACGCTGCTGCCGTGGGACAACAACCAGGTGACGAAGAGCCCGTACGTGGCCGTGCTCGGCCACCTCGGCATCCCGTACGCCGGAGCGATCATGGACGTCGTCGTGCTCACCGCGGTGCTGTCCTGCCTCAACTCGGGCATCTACTCCTCGTCCCGGATGATCTACTCGCTCGCCAGGCACGGCGAGGCGCCGGCGGTGTTCGGCCGCACGACCCACGGCGGGGTGCCGGTGTGGGCGGTGCTGCTCGCGTCCAGCGGCGGGCTGCTGACCGTCGTCGCGAACTACTTCATCCCCACCACGGCGGTGTTCGAGTTCCTGCTGTCCTCGTCCGGCGCGGTGGCGGTCGTCGTCTACCTGGTGATCTGCGCGACCCAGCTGCGCGGCCGGGCGCGGCTGCAGCGCGAGTCGCCGGAGACGCTCACGGTGCGGATGTGGGGGTACCCGTACGTGACGGCGCTCGTGGCCGTCGCGCTGCTCGCGATCATGGTCGCGATGGCCGTGGAGAAGGACACCCGGGAGGAGCTGCTGCTCACCCTGGTGGTCACCGTCGTCGCGGTGCTCGCGGGACTGGTGAGACAACGAAGGATCGCCGGTGTCGACGCCGCCCGCGAGGAGGTCGCCGGTGTCTGACCGTCCCGCGGGCCCGAGGAGGTACGGAAGATCGTGGTAGCGCATTCGGCCACCCTCGCCGTCGACGAGGCGGTGCGGGCGCGGCAGGCCCGCGGCGAGAAGGTCGTCCACCTGGGCTTCGGTGAGGCCGGGCTGCCGGTGCTGCCCGCCGTCGCCGACGTGCTCGCCGGCGCCGTCGGGCACAACCGCTACGGGCCGGTCACCGGCACCGAGCCGGCGCGCGCCGCCGCGTCCGACTACTATGGGCGGCGCGGGCTGCCGACGACGCCGGACCAGGTGCTGCTCGCGCCGGGGAGCAAGGCGCTGCTGTTCGCGCTGCTGTCCGCCCTGCCCGGGGACGTCGTGCTTCCCGTGCCGTCGTGGGTCACCTACGCGGCGCAGGCGAGCATGGCCGGCAAACGGGTGCTCGGCGTGCCGATCCCCGCCGAGGCCGGTGGCGTACCCGACCCGGACGCGTTGGAGGCGGCGCTGCGGACGGCCGGCTCCGACGGGTACCGGCCGGGCGTCCTCGTCGTCACATTGCCCGACAACCCCACCGGCACGGTCGCCGACGCCGGCCTGGTGAAGCGGGTCTGCGAGATCGCCGACCGGTACGGGCTGGCCGTCGTCTCCGACGAGATCTACCGCGACCTGAACCACGGGCCGGACCCGCTGGTGAGCCCCGCGGAGCTGCTGCCCGAGCGCACGGTCGTCACGGGCGGGCTGAGCAAGAGCATGGCGCTCGGCGGCTGGCGGATCGGGTTCGCGCGGCTGCCCGCGTCGCCGTGGGGACGTTCGCTGCACGACGCCGTCAAGGGCATCGCAAGCGAGGTGTGGTCGAGCCTGGCGATGCCGATGCAGGACGTCGTGGCGTACGTGCTCGGCGAACCGCCTGCGGTGCGCGAGCGTGTCGCCGCGAGCGCGCGGCTGCACGGTGCCGTCGCCGCCGCGGTGCACGGCGTGTTCACCGGCGCAGGGGCCACCTGCCGTACGCCGCAGGCCGCGTTCTACCTCTACCCCGAGCTCGAGGTGGCGCGGTGCGCCGTCGAACGGGCGGGCGTCGACACCGGGGCGAAGCTCGCCGGGTACCTGCTCGACGAGCACGGCGTGGCCGTGCTCGCTGGTGAGGCGTTCGGCGACGACCCGGCGGCGTTCCGGTTCCGCGTGGCCACCAGCCTGCTCTACGGCGAGGGCGACCAACGGCTGGCGGCGCTCGCGAGCGACGACCCGGTGTCGCTGCCCTGGATCGCCGCGAGCCTCGCCGAGCTCCGCACGGCGCTCGAAACGGTGGTCACCGGGCCCTGACCGGTCAGCGCAGCTGCTCGCCCGTGAAGCCGAGAGCGTCCGCGAACTGCTGGTAGAGCGTCGGCCCGGCGGCCAGCACGGCCTGGCTGGGCGGCCCGGACCGGCCGGTGCCCACGCCGATCACCGCGCCCGCCTCCTGCGCGACGAGGCCCGCGCCGGCGACGTCCCAGTGGTTCAGCTCGTCCTCGTAGAACGCGTCCGCGAGGCCTGCGGCGACGTCGACCAGGTCGACGGCGGCCGAACCGGCCCGCCTGATGTCCCGCACGGTCGGCAGCACGCTCGCGATCAGCTTGCCCTGCTCGCCGCGGAACCCCGCGTCGTAGGAGAACCCGGTCGCCAGCATCGCCTGGCCGATCTCCGACGGATCGTTCGCGGTGAGCCGTACCCCGTCGCGGTACGCCCCCTCGCCTCTGACCGCCCGGTACATC
>DASUWX010000087.1:0-3150 GCA_036378185.1 Streptosporangiales bacterium
CCGGCCGCCCCCGTTCCGGCAGTTCGTGGTGAAGATCCACGGCTGGTGTGACCTGGCCTGCGACTACTGCTACGTCTACGAGCACGTCGACCAGAGCTGGCGGGGTCGTCCCCGGACGATGTCGGCCGCCGTGGTCGACGCGACGGCGGCACGGATCGGCGCCCACGTCCGCGCCCACGACCTGCCCGCGGTCCGCGTCATCCTGCACGGCGGCGAGCCGCTGCTCGCCGGGGTGGCACACCTGCGGCGCACCGTGGACGCCGTCCGCGCCGCCGTGCCGGCCGGCGTCGACGTCGGTGTCGCGGTGCAGACCAACGGGACGCGCCTGGACCGTGAGTTCCTGGACCTCTTCCGCGACCGGGGCGTACGCGTGGGGGTGAGCCTCGACGGCGGGCTGCCCGCGCACAACCGGCGCCGCCGCTCCGCCGCCGGACGGGAGAGCTTCCCCCGGGTCGCGCGGGCCCTGGCCCTGCTCGGCGGCGAGGAGTACCGGACGGTCTACGGCGGCATCCTCTGCACCATCGACCTGGCGCACGATCCGCTGGAGGTCTACCGCAGCCTCCTGGCGTTCGCCCCGCCGCTGGTCGACCTCCGGCTGCCCCACGGGAACTGGGCCCACCCACCACCCGGCCACGACCCGAGCGGCACCGCGACGCCGTACGCCGACTGGCTGCTCCCGGTGTTCGACGAGTGGTACGCCGCGCCCCGGCGGACCGTCGGCATCCGCCTCTTCGACTCGATCATCCAGATGCTCCTCGGCGGGCCGAGCGGCACCGAGGAGATCGGCACCACCCGCACCGGCGCCGTCGTGGTCGACACCGACGGCAGCATCCAGGGCAGTGACACGCTGAAGACCACCCTTCCCGGCGCGCCGGAGACCGGCCTGAACGTCCTCACCGACTCGTTCGACGACGCCCTGCTGGCGCCGTCCATCCGCGCCGAGCAGCGCTCCGCGCGGACCGTTCCCGCCGCCTGCGCCGGCTGCGACGTGGCGGACGTCTGCGGTGGCGGGTTGTACGCGCACCGCTTCCACCCGACCGCCGGGTTCGACAACCGGTCGGTCCACTGCCGGGACCTGCTGCGGGTCATCCGCCACGTGCGGGGCCGGGTGCGGGCGGACCTCGCCGCGCGGCACGGCCTGCCGACGGCCCGGTCCCTCACATGAGGAACGGCTCCATGTCGAGGTCGACCCGGCGTTTCTGCCGCCCGAGTTCGGTGATGGGATGCTCGGCACCGAGCACCTGGGCCGCGTACGCCACGGCGTCGTTCCAGCTCGTCTGGTCGTAGTCGCCGGCGGCGATCCGGCCCACGGCCACGTTGAGCATCGCACCGATCAGGGCGATGTTCTCCGGACGCAGCGTCGCGTGCAGGATGTCGTACGCCCGCTCGTCGGTGCGCCTCGCGTACTCGACGTCGCCGGCCGCGTCCGCGGCGTTCGCCACGTTCACCAGGGCCAGCCCGGTGATGGTGTGCGACGCGCCGAGCGCCTCCTCGAAACCCGCCGCCGCCTGGTCGGCCATACGCCGCCCGGCCGGCACGTCCCCGGTGCGTCGGGTGAAGACACCGAGGTTGTTGAGCGCGACCAGGTACAGCGGGTGCTTCGGGTGGAACAACTCGCGGTAGCTGCGCTCCGCGTCGGTGGCCAGCCGTCGGGCGACGTCGTCCTGACCCAGGTCGGACGCGACGTTCGCGCGCTCCAGGCGGCACGCCACGGTCGCCGGGTGCCCGGTGCCCAGCAACCGCTCGTAGCGCGGCAGCGCCGTGTCGAGCAGGGAGGCCGCGAAGCCGGTCTCGCCCAGCCAGCGCAGGGTCGTGGCGAGGTTGCGCATCGACCGCAGGGTGTCGCGGTGTTCCTCGCCGAGGACCTCCTCGCGGGCCTTCCAGGTCGCCTCCAGGGTCCGGCGGGATCCCTGGAGGTCGCCGTTGTCCCGCTGGTCGGTGCCGAACGCGTCGGCGGAGGAGAGCGTGAACGGGTGCCGCTCGCCGAGCAACCGCCGCCGCTTGTTCCACGTCCTGCGGTCCAGCCGCTCCGCCTCGGCGTAGTTGCCGGCCAGCCGCATGGTCAGGGCGTAGTTCTTCGCGGCCATCAGCGTGCGCGGGTGGTCCTCGCCGAGCACGACCGGGATGAGCGCGGACGTCTTCGCCTCCCGCTCCTTCGCCTCCGCCCACCGGCCCTGCTCCCGCAGGTCCTGCGCGTAGCTGCCGGCCACCATCAGCGTGTACGGGTGGTCCTCGCCCACGACCCGGGTGAACCGCTGGAGCAGGTCGTGGTCGATCTCGTACGCGCTGCCCATCCGTCCCAGGTCGCGGATGATGTTGGCGTACTGGAAGCGCAGGAGCAGCGTCAGCACGTCGTCGGGGTCGTCGAACAGGTCGGCCCAGGCGGCCACGGCGCGGTCGGCGAGTTGCTCGCCGCCGGCGTAGTAGCCGCGGAGTCGCAGGTAGCGGACCAGGTCGACGATGAGCTGCCGGACCGCCGGGGCGCTCGACGTCACCGCGTCGAGCGCGTCGACGTGCGGCCGCAGGGCCTCGTACAGGGGCCAGTTGTCGGCGTTGTCGGCGTCACCCGGGTTCACGTCCGCGAGCGCCTCCTGGACGATGCGCCGGTTCGCGGCGCGTTCGTCGGGGCTGAGGCCGTGCCGGATGACCTGCTGGGTCAGCACGTGCATGCTGATGCTGCGGTTGGCCGGGTCGGACTTGATCAGGCCGAACCGGCCGATGTGCTGGATCAGCCTGCTGAGCAGCAGGGGGTCGCGCAGCGCGGCGTCGTGCTCGGCGAGCAACGCGCCGATCCGCTCGGACTTCAGGATGGCGGTCGGGATCGGGTTCGGCGCGAGGAAGGCGATCAGCTCGACGAGCCGGGCGGCTGCCGAGTTGCGCCGACGCAGCGACTCCATCGCCACGGAGAAGGTCGCGGTGATCGGCGCGTCGTACCCGGGCACCCGCAGCGCCTCGGCGACGTGCTCGTCGAGCAGCCGAAGATACTCCGGTAGCGTGCCGGCGGTGCTCGCCAGCCAGTAACCGGCCGTCTCCACCGCCGCCGGCAGGTCACCGAGTCGCTCCGCGAGCGTGGCGGCCTCGGCCGGGGCCAGCTCCGCCCCGCGCCGGGCCAGCAGAGCGACGCTCTCCGCGCGGTCGAAGACGTCGACC
>DASUWX010000088.1:0-16004 GCA_036378185.1 Streptosporangiales bacterium
CTCGTCGGCAAGCACGCCGAGAGCTGGCTCGCCGAACTGCGCGACGCGATGCAGCACGTCGAGAGGGTGCGCGACAAGGACCCGGTCGGGGACGCCGGCCAGGAGGCGTGACGGCGGCGGAGCGCATTGCCTGCGCTTGACACCCCAGGGCGACGCCGTTGACGTGTCTGTCACACTATGTCACCGACGTCTACCGGGGAGACATGGTGATCAAGGACGCCCTCAAGCCGCTGCGCGAGCCGGTCGCGTGGATCCTGCTGGCAGCCGTGGTGCTGTTCTTCGGCAGCGCCCTGATCGACCTGTTCGACAAGCCGGACGCGCTCACGGCCGAGAAGAACTGGTTCCTCTACAACGCCTACTTCAGCATCGGCTCGTTCGCGAACGTCACCATCCCCGTCGTGCTGCTCGCCGCCATGCTCACCGTGACGGTGCTGCCGGACCGGACGAAACTGGCCAAGCCGATCGTGCTCGCGGCGATGATCGAGGCCGGCGTGATGCTGCTGTTCGGCATCATGACGCTGGTCCTCGGCCTGTTCTACAAGGGCAGCAGCAGCAAGTTCGAGCACATCCTCTTCTACCTGCCGATGCTCGCGCTGACCGTGATCCCGCTGCTCGTTGGCCTCGCGATGATCCGCACCGCCGAGATGTCCCCGCCGCGGCCGCAGCAGCCGATGGGCGTCCCGCCGCAGGGCGGCTACTACCACCAACCGCAGGTGGCGCAACAGCCGCCGTATCCGGGCGCCCCGTACGGCGGTTGGCAGGGCGGCACGCCGCAGCAGCCGCAGCCGCCGCAGCAGCAGCCTCCGCACACCTACGGACAGCAGGGCTGGTCCTGACCTTCCCCGAGGTCGGCGTGAGCGAGGTCACGGCCATCTCGGCAGGTGAGACGTTGGCGGTGGACAGTTCGTGGCGTAGCATCCCCTCAACCCCACCGACTAGCGGACCGGTCGCGGCATTCCGCTTCTTCGTGCATTCCCGGCTCCGCGACCGCGGAGGAGATCATGACCGACATCGCCGGCCTCGAGCACGCTCCGACACGGCACCGCGGACTGATCGACTGGGTGCGGGAGATCGCCGAGCTGGCCACCCCTGACCGCATCGTCTGGTGCGACGGGTCCCGCGAGGAGTGGGACCGGCTCACCGCCGAGCTCGTCCGCAGCGAGACCCTCGTGCCGCTGAACGCGGACAAGCGCCCCGGCAGCTTCCTCGCCAGGTCCGAGCCGAGCGACGTCGCGCGGGTCGAGTCCCGCACCTTCATCTGCTCGGAGAAGGCGGAGGACGCCGGCCCGACGAACAACTGGATCGACCCGCAGGAGATGCGGTCGACGTTCAAGGAGCTGTTCGCCGGTTGCATGCGCGGCCGCACCATGTACGTCGTCCCGTTCTGCATGGGCCCGCTGGGCTCGCGGCTGTCCGCGCTCGGCGTCGAGATCACCGACTCGGCCTACGTCGCCGTGTCGATGCGGATCATGACCCGGATGGGACGGGCCGTGCTCGACGAGCTCGGCGACGACGGCTTCTTCGTCCGCGCGGTGCACTCGGTGGGCGCGCCGCTGGAGCCGGGCCAGCAGGACGTGCCCTGGCCGTGCAACGACACCAAGTACATCTCGCACTTCCCCGAGACGCGGGAGATCTGGTCGTACGGCTCCGGTTACGGCGGCAACGCGCTGCTCGGCAAGAAGTGCTACGCGCTGCGCATCGCGAGCGTGATGGCGCGCGACGAGGGCTGGCTCGCCGAGCACATGCTGATCCTCAAGGTGACCCCGCCCGACGGCGAGCCCAGGTACGTCACCGCGGCGTTCCCGTCCGCGTGCGGCAAGACCAACCTGGCGATGCTCGTCCCGACGATCCCCGGCTGGAAGGTCGAGACCGTCGGCGACGACATCGCGTGGCTGCGGTTCGGCGACGACGGCCGGCTGTACGCGATCAACCCGGAGTACGGGTTCTTCGGCGTCGCACCCGGCACCAGCGAGGGCACCAACCCGAACGCGATCGCGACGCTCACGCACGACTGCATCTTCACCAACGTCGCACTCACCGACGACGGCGACGTCTGGTGGGAGGGCCTCACGAAGGAGCCGCCGGCGCACCTGATCGACTGGAAGGGCCGCGACTGGACGCCGGACAGCGACGAGCCGGCCGCCCACCCGAACTCCCGGTTCTGCGTCGCCGCCGGCCAGTGCCCGAGCATGGCGCCGGAGTGGGAGGACCCGGCCGGGGTGCCCATCTCGGCGATCCTGTTCGGCGGGCGCCGGGCCAGCACCGTACCGCTGGTCACCGAGGCGTTCGACTGGCAGCACGGCGTGTTCCTCGGCGCCAACGTCGGCTCCGAGCGGACCGCGGCCGCGGAGGGCACCGCGGGCGAGCTGCGGCACGACCCGTTCGCGATGCTGCCGTTCTGCGGCTACAACATGGGCGACTACTTCGCGCACTGGCTGCGGATCGGTGCACAGGCCGACCCGGAGAAGCTGCCGCGCATCTTCTTCGTCAACTGGTTCCGCAAGGGCGCGGACGGCTCGTTCCTGTGGCCGGGGTTCGGCGAGAACAGCCGCGTCGTGAAGTGGATCGTCGACCGCGTGAACGGCCGGGCGGAGGCGCGCGACACGGCGATCGGCCGGCTCCCCACCGAGGAGTCGCTCGACGTGTCCGGGCTCGACCTCGACCCGGCGGCGCTCGCGGAGCTGCTCGACGTCGACCCCGGCGCCTGGCGCGACGAGGCGGCCAAGATCCCCGGGCACTTCGCGACGTTCGGCGACCACCTGCCGGCCGAGCTGACCGCCGAGTACGAGGCGCTGGTCAACCGCCTCGGCGGCTAGGGCGTCGACCTCCTGTGGGATCGCTTGGAACGATCCACGTTTCGCTAGGAGCGGGACGGTTACCCGAGTAACCTGCCCCTGGGTGGGCGTCCCTGGGAGAGCACGATGCGGCTGAGCGACCTCGTCTACGGCCTGTACGAGCGGCGGCTGGAACGCCAGCTCACGCCCGAGAAGGTACCGCGGCACGTCGGCGTCATCATCGACGGCAACCGCCGCTGGGCGCGGTCGTACGGCCAGTCGTCGGGCTTCGGGCACCGCAAGGGCGCCGACAAGATCGAGGACCTGCTCGACTGGTGCGAGGAGGTCGGCGTCGAGGTCGTCACCGTCTGGCTGCTCTCCACCGAGAACGTCGGCCGGCGTTCCCCGGAGGAGCTGGAGACGCTGTTCGGCATCGTCGAGGACGTCGTCGGCTCGATCGCACGCGTCGGCAAGTGGCGCGTCCACCCGATGGGCGCGCTCGACCTGCTGCCCGACTCCACGGCGACCCTGCTGAAGGAGCTCGAGGAGCAGACGCGCGACGTCAAGGGGCTCACCGTCAACACCGCCATCGGCTACGGCGGGCGCCGCGAGATCGCCGACGCCGTCCGTTCGCTCCTGCACGAGCACGCGAGCAGGGGCACCACCATCGAGGAGCTGGCCGAGGTGCTCGACGCCGAGCACATCGCCGAGCACCTGTACACGAAGGGCCAGCCCGACCCCGACCTGGTGATCCGCACGTCGGGGGAGCAGCGCCTGGGCGGGTTCCTGCTCTGGCAGAGCGTCTACAGCGAGTTCTACTTCTACGAGGGCTACTGGCCCGCGTTCCGCAAGGTCGACTTCCTCCGGGCGTTGCGCGCGTTCGCCCAGCGTGAGCGCCGCTACGGCAAGTAGCCGCACCTCGCGTCGGGACCGGCCGGCCGCGGCCACGGCGCTGCTGCTGGACCCGTCGATCACGTCAACGTGATCAACGGGTGCTTCACCCGGCGCAGGGCTCGTGCGAAGTACCCGTTCGTCGTGTGCAGCGCGGTCGCCGCGCCGGAACAAGATCGTCACGGAGCGCCGTCGCGCCCCGCGCGGGCGGGCGTGTCGGGTGCGGGGGGAGCGCCGCAACGGGTAGCGTCGAGGCGGCGGTGGACGTCCCGTCCGCCGCCCGGGAGGCTCACACCTTTGCTCAGAGCACGCGCGCAAGGGGAAGGGCCGGAACCCGGCCTGTGGGTCCGGTCCCGGTCCTTCGGATAGCCGGCGCCGGTCGGCGCCTGGGGGAGTGCGCGTGGCTACGACGAGCCGCCGCCGGTCCGCACACAGCGGACGGCGCACCTATGTCCTCGACACCAGCGTCCTGCTGGCCGACCCCATGGCCATCACCCGATTCGCCGAGCACGAGATCGTGCTGCCGGTGGTCGTGGTCACCGAACTGGAGGGCAAGAGGCACCACCCGGAGCTGGGCTACTTCGCCAGGCAGGCACTGCGGCTGCTGGACGACCTGCGCATCGAGCACGGCCGGCTCGACCAGCCGCTGCCGCTGAACGACGTGGGCGGCACGCTGCGCGTCGAGCTGAACCACGCCGACGCGGCCGTGCTGCCGGTCGGCTTCCGGCTCGCCGACAACGACACCCGCATCCTCAGCGTCGCCCGCAGCCTCGCGGCCGAGGGACACGACGTCACGCTGGTCAGCAAGGACCTGCCGCTGCGGGTGAAGGCGTCCGCGGTCGGCGTCGCGGCCGAGGAGTACCGCGCCGAGCTCGCCGTCGAGTCCGGCTGGACCGGCATGGCCGAGGTGGACGTCTCCGCCGCGGTCGTCGACCGGCTCTACGCCGATGGCGTCACCGACATCGAGGACGTGCACGGGCTGCCGTGCCACACCGGGCTGGTGCTGATGTCGGAGCGGGGCAGCGCACTCGGCCGGGTCACCCCGGACAAGCGCGTGCAGCTCGTCCGCGGCGACCGCGAGGCGTTCGGCATCCACGGCCGCAGCGCCGAGCAGCGGGTCGCGCTCGACCTCCTGCTCGACCCGGAGATCGGCATCGTCTCCCTCGGCGGCCGCGCGGGCACCGGCAAATCCGCGCTCGCCCTCTGCGCCGGCCTGGACGCCGTGCTGGAACGCCGCCAGCACCGCAAGGTCGTGGTGTTCCGCCCGCTGTACGCGGTCGGCGGCCAGGAGCTCGGCTACCTGCCCGGCACCGAGTCGGAGAAGATGTCGCCCTGGGGCCAGGCGGTCTTCGACACGCTGAGCGCCGTCACCACGCACGAGGTGATCGACGAGGTCGTCGACCGCGGGATGCTCGAGGTGCTCCCGCTCACGCACATCAGGGGACGTTCGCTGCACGACACCTTCGTCATCGTGGACGAGGCGCAGTCGCTCGAGCGCGGCGTCCTGCTCACCGTGCTGTCCAGGATCGGCACCGGGTCGAAGGTAGTGCTCACGCACGACGTGCAGCAGCGCGACAACCTGCGGGTCGGCCGGTACGACGGCGTCGTCGCCGTGGTGGAGAAGCTGAAGGGACACCCGCTGTTCGCCCACGTGACGCTGACGCGCAGCGAGCGTTCGCCGATCGCGGCGCTGGTGACCGAGCTGCTCGAGGAGGCGCCGATCGTCGAGTCGTGACCTGCCCCGGAGACGACGAAGCCCCGGCGCCGTTGCCGGGGCGGTGGTCCTGGCGGGCCGCTCAGCGAATGCCGCGGTCCCCGCGGCTGCCGTGCAGCATGCGCGACGGGTTCAGCGTGTCACGCGTGTAGCGGTTCAGCGCGGCGAAGATCCTCCGGTAGGAGATCGCGTTGTACGGTGCGGGACGCAGGTAGGGCACCTGGCTCCTTCCTCTTCGTTTCGGTCGACTGCGTCGTACACGCACGACAACGACACCCGGATGACGATGTTTCCGGCCCGGCTCTGTGAGCCGAGTCACGCCTATGGCGTCGTATGCGGTACGCCTCCCCTGGATGGGAGCCGGGCCGCGATGCCGTCGAGCAGGCACTCCAGGCCGAGGCCGAACTGCTCGTCCGCCGACGCCGCCTCCGGCGCGGCGAGCCAGCTCGCGAGCAGCGGGTACCGGCCGCCGGCGTCCGCCAGCTCGCGCATCCCCGCCACGGCCGCGAGGAACGCAGCGGCGTCGTCGAGCCCGTACCGGGCACGCATCCGCTCCTCCTCGGCGACCTGGATGCCCTCGCCGAACACGTACCTGTCCACCAGCGAGGCATAACCCAGCGCCTGCGCGACCGGGACGCCCGCGGCCGTCAGCACCGCGAGCGCGAACTCGGTGCGGCGCATGACGTTCGGCCCGGCGGGGGGCCGGGTGTGGAACAGCTGCGCGTACCAGGGGTGGGCGCGGATCACCTGCCAGGTGCGCTCGGCGAGCCCGCGCAGGTCCTGCCGCCAGTCGCGGCTGGGCGCGTCCGGCAGGTCGATCTCCGCGGTCACGGCGTCGAGCATGAGGTCGACGAGGCCGTCCTTGCCCACGACGTACCGGTAGAGGGCCATCGGCGTGTACGAGCCGAGCCGCCCGGCCACGCCGGACATGGTGACCGCGGCGGCGCCGCCCTCGTCGGCCAGCTCGATCGCGGCACGGACGATCGTGTCGCGGTCGAGCGAGCCGCGCCGGCCGGGCGGGGGCGGCTGGTTCCAGATCAGCGTGGCGAGGGGATCGTCGGGCACACACAGAGTTTATCTCATATACTCCGCTCCGTGAGAACAGAACCGACGGAGACCAGGCTGGGCATCGTCCGCGGGATCAGCTACGGGTTGTTCGGCCCCCCGGACGAGTTCATGCCGCAGCTGCGCGAGCTCGGCGCGCGCCTCGTCCGCGTGTACGTGTACTGGGACCAGGTGGAACCCAGGCCGGGCGAGTTCGAGTGGGGCGTCGTGGACGCGTTCCTCGACCAGCTGGACGGCACCGAGGAGGTCTGGGTCACCGTCTGCTCCAGCTCCGGCTGGGCCACCCGCACGCCGACGAACTTCCTGCCGCCCTCGCCCGCGAAGGACCTCGACACCTATGCTGGCTTCGTGTGCGCGCTCGTCGGGCACTGCGCCGGGCGCGTGCAGTACTGGCAGTGCGACAACGAGCCGAGCAACACCGGGCTGCTGTGGGCGGGCACCGCCGAGGAGTACCTCGCCCAGTTGCGGACGTTCGCCGGCGCGGTGCACGCCGTCGACCCGGACGCGGCCGTCGTGCTCGGCGGCTGCGGTTACGACGTGCTGTCCAGTGCCGAGGGCAGCGAACAGCGGCGGTTCTTCGGCCAGCTCGTGCGCGAGGGCAGGGACGACTACGACCTCTTCGACGTGCACCTGTACGGGCAACCGGACCGCGCGGCCGACCACGTCGCGCAGGTGCGGGCGATGATGCGCGCCCACGGCTACGAGAAGCCGGTCGTCGCCGGTGAGCTGAACGGTCCCGCGCCGTACGAGTTCCCCGCCGCGGAGGCGGCCGTGTACCAGGCGATGGCGGCGGCGTTCACCGATCCGGCCGCGACGCAGCTGAGCACGGACGCGTTGCAGGAGCGTGCGGCACAGGAGACGCCGGAACGCCGGGCGATGCGCGCGCTCTACGAGCGGGCCGAGGAGCTGCCGCCCGAGCTGCGGATGTTCCTGGTCGGCTGCCCGCCGGAGCTCGAGGCGAAGCGGTACCGGATGGCGTGCCGCGGCCTCGTCGTGCGCGTGGTCCTGGCCCTGGCCGAGGGCGTGCACCGTGCGGTCTGCTGGAACCTCGCGCCCGAGATCCCGGGGTACGACGACCCGCACCAGATCATGCGGCTGATGTTCGGGACGTTCCCGCTGCTGGGTTACGACGGCAGCGAGCTCGGCCTCCGGCACCCGACCGCGGACACGTTCCAGCTGCTCGCCCGGGAGCTCGACGGCGCCCGCGGCGCGCACCGCGTCGACGCCGGCGATCCGGACGTGTTCGCGTTCGCCGTCGACGGCGCCACCGGCCCGCGGTACGTGGTCTGGCACCGGCGGGACCAGTTCACCGGCGAGGACGAGCCGCCCGTCGCGGCGGACCTGCCCTGGCCGCACGAGAACGCACAGGCGGTGGACGTCTTCGGCGCCGCCGTCGATGCGAAGGCCGACGCCGGCCGGCTGTATCTCGAGCTGCGCGCGGACCCCCTCTTCATCGCCCCGTCGTCCCGAGCCATGTAAACCAGGCTGGTGGTGGCTTTACACGGGGCACGCGCCGGGTAAAGCCACCACCAGCCGTGTAAAGCGATGCGCCGAGCCCGCACGAGGGCTACGTCGCCCGCTCCTCGGGCAGCGCGGGCTGGGCGGCCGGGTGCTCGACGAGCGCGACGACCCGGTTCGCCATGAACCGCGCCGTGCGCACCGGCGTGCCCGACCGGGTGACCTCACTGACCTCGACGATGCCGCGGCCGGTCGTGATCTCCACCCGCCGGCCCGCGCGGGAGGCGGTGACGTCGTAGGTCCGCGTCCCGTCGCCGGTGTCGACGACGATCTCGACGCGGTCGCCCTTCATGCGGCGAACCAGTCCGTGGTGATCGGGAACAGGTACCTGTCGGTGACGGCGTTGAGCACCCGCCTCGCCGTATGGATGTGCTCGGCGGTGTCGCGGAGCACGGACGCCACGGCCGTCACCACCGCGTTGTCGGCGGCGAGCCGGTACCACATCGCGCTGAACCATTCGAGCAGCTCCGCGCCGGTGGCCTGGTCCGGGTCGGGCTCGACCGACAGGCCGGTGCGCCGTGCCAGCCGCACCGCCTCCGCGGGACCGGGGACGTTGCGCTCCAGCGCGTCCGGGAACACCCCGGCCAGGAAGAGCGCGAGATCGCCGAGGCGCCGCCACACTCCGGGCCGCTGAGCCTCGGGCACCGCTTCGAGCAGGGCCGCCAGGCGCACCAGGTCGAGGTCGTTCCAACGCCGTCGGCGGGTGCCGTGCGGCGTGCGCGTGACCACGACGCCGCTCGACGTGCGGGCGAACGACGCGAGCAGCTCGACGAGGAAGAGCCGGTGCCACGCGTCGGCGAGGTACGCGGTGAGCTGCGGGCCGTCGAAGACGGGCACCCGCAACCGCGGCGCCGTCCGCTCCGGCGCGTACGACGCGCCGGTCAGGTCCGCGGCGGTGCGGTGCACCGCCGCTGCGAAGACGAGGAACGGCGAGACGAAGCTGAGACCGCCGCGGCCGCGGTCGGCGACGAGGTTGAGCACCGCGGCGGAGGTGGCCGGCCGGTCGAGCACGTCGAGGACGAGTGCCGGTTCACGCCGCAGCGCCGCGATGCGCGCCTCGACCTCCGGCTCCGGGACGTCGTCGGCGCGGACCAGCGTGCGAAGGTCGGCGCCGGTCAGCTGGTCGAGATACCTGGCGCCTGTCCGGTCGAGGTCGTCAGCGCTCATGTCCACGCCAAGGATATCCGGATCGGGCGCGCTGATCGCGGCTCCGCGGCACGTGAGAGGCTTGCCGACGGTGTGGGACGTGTGGGGAGGGCCGGTGGGAACGATCCGAACACTGCCGCGGGTGATCCCGGCCGAGCCGGGCAAGCCCGCCCGTCCGGGAACCTCGACCACACAGCGCCACGCCCGGGCGATCGCGGAGGACCCCGCATCGTGGTCCGCCACCGCGGCCGCGGACGTCGTCCGCACCTACGCGGAGCTGGCTCCCGTGTGGGACGACGAGCGGGGCGGCTACCGGCCCGCGCCGCTGGCCGACGCGCTGGACCGCGGCGGTCCGTTCCCGCCGGGCGACTGCCTCGAGATCGGGTCGGGCACCGGCCTGCTGACGCCGCTGCTGGCTCGGCACTGGGAGCGCGTCATGTGTCTGGACCTCAGCTGGGACATGCTCCGCCGGTCGCCGTCGGCGGTGCGGGTGCTGGCCGACGCGTCGCGGCTGCCGGTGGCGGACGGGCGCGCCGCCGCGGTGGTCCTCGCCGACGCACCGCTGTTCGCGGAGGAGGTGGTCCGGGTGCTGAGCCCTGACGGCGTCGTCGTCTGGTCGAACGCCCTCGGCCCGGACGCGCCCAACTACGTCCCCGTCGCCGTCGTGCGGTCCGCGCTGGAGCGCGCGTCGGGCGGCTCGCGGTGGTCCGCGGTCACGGCCGACGCCGGTTGGGGCCGGTGGGCCGTCCTGCGGCTAGGCAATCCGCTCCAGGTCTGACCGGCGGATCTCGTGGGCGAGCGGCTCGCCCGCGAGCAACCGGGCAAGCTCGTCGACGACGGCGGCGCCGAGCCGGGCGATCTCGTTGCCCTGCGACCCGGCGATGTGCGGGGTGAGGAACGCGTTCGGCAGGTCGAACAGCGGCGAGTCGGCGGGCAGCGGCTCGGGGTCTGTGACGTCGAGCACCGCGCTGATCCGTCCGGTCGCGAGCTCGGCGGCGAGCGCGTCGGTGTCGACGAGGCTGCCTCGCGCGGTGTTGACGAGCACGCCGCCGTCCGGGATCAGTGCGAGCCGGTGCCGGTCGAGCAGGTGCCTGGTCTGCGCGTTGGCCGGTGCGTGCAGGCTCACGACGTCGCTCCTCAGGAGCAGCTCGTCCAGCTCCAGCAGCCGTACGCCGGGCGGCGCCTCGGTCACGTACGGGTCGGTGAGCGCGACGTCGAGGTCGAACGGCCGCAGCAGGTCCAGCACGCGGCGGCCGATGTGCGACGCTCCCACGATGCCGACCCGGCGGCGGAAGTTGCCGACATCCGGGTACAGGACGCCGGGCGTGAACGTGCGTTCGGCGCGGTACCGGTCGCGGAAGCCGAGCACGTCCTTGCCGGCCCACAGGATCGCCGCGACGGTGAACTCGGCCACGGGCAGGGCGTTGGCCGCCGTGGCCGACGACACGAGCACGCCGCGGTCCCAGCACTCGGGTGCGAGGAACCCCTTGACCGTGCCGGCGGCGTGCAGCACGGCCCGCAGCCGCGGCGCGCGGTCGAGCACCGCGGCGTCCACGGGCGGGCAGTCCCAGCCGGTGAGGAGGACCTCGGTCTCGGCGAGCCTGCCGGCGACGGCCGGGTCGGCGAAGTCCTCGACCACGACGCCGGTGTCGACGTCCGCGAGCTCCTCCAGCCGGCGCAGGGCGGCGGCGTCGTACAGGAGCGGCAGGTTGCGCCGGCCCATCGCGAACAGCGCGACCGGCCGGCCCGAGCACTGGTTCACGGGTGGGTCATGCGGAGGACGTCGAGACCCTGGTCGAGCTGCTCCATGGTCAGCTCGCCGCGGTCGATGTAGCCGTTCTCCAGCACGACCTCGCGGATCGTCTTGCGCTCGGCCATCGACTCCTTGACGATCTTCGCCGCGTTCTCATAGCCGATGTAGCGGTTGAGCGGCGTGACGATCGACGGGGACGACTCCGCGTACTCGCGGCAGCGCTCGACGTTCGCCTTGATGCCGTCGACGCACCGGTCGGCGAGCAGCCTGGACGCGTTGGTGAGCAACCGGATCGACTCGAGCAGGATGCGGGCGAGCACGGGCAGCATCACGTTCAGCTCGAAGTCGCCCTGGGTGCCGGCGAACGCGATGGCGGCGTCGTTGCCGATCACCTGCGCACAGACCTGCCGCAGCGACTCGCAGATCACCGGGTTGACCTTGCCGGGCATGATCGACGAGCCGGGCTGCCGGTCGGGGATCGCGATCTCGGCGAGCCCGGTGCGCGGCCCGGAGCCCATCCAGCGCAGGTCGTTCGCGATCTTGTACAGGCTCGTGGCGAACGTGCGGAGCTGGCCGCTGGTCTCGACCAGGCCGTCGCGCGCACCCTGCGCCTCGAAGTGGTTGCGTGCCTCCGTGAGGGGGAGCCCGGTGGCCCGTGCCACCTCCGCGATCACCTTGGCGGAGAAGCCCTCAGGGGTGTTGATGCCGGTGCCGACCGCCGTGCCGCCGAGGGGCAGCTCGGCCAGCCGCGGCAGCGACGCGTGCAGCCGCTCGGCCGCGTACCGCACCTGCGCGGCGTAGCCGCCGAACTCCTGGCCGAGGGTGACCGGTGTCGCGTCCATCAGGTGCGTGCGGCCGGACTTGACCACCTCCGCGAACTCGGCGGACTTGCGTTCGAGCGACGCCGCGAGGTGGTCGATCGCGGGGAGCAGCCCGTGCATGACGGCGTCCGTCGCGGCGATGTGCACCGACGACGGGTAGACGTCGTTGGACGACTGCGACGCGTTCACGTGGTCGTTGGGGTGCACGTCGCGGCCGAGCCGCCGGCTGGCCAGCGTGGCGACGACCTCGTTGGTGTTCATGTTGCTGGACGTGCCGGAACCGGTCTGGAACACGTCGATGGGGAAGTGGTCGTCGTAGCGGCCGGTGGCGACCTCGTTCGCCGCCGCCTCGATCGCCTCGGCGACGTCCGGCTCGAGGACGCCGAGCTGGGCGTTCACCTTGGCCGCGGCGGCCTTGATGCGGGCGAGCGCGGCGATGTTCGCGCTCTCGATCCGCTGCCCGGACACGGGGAAGTTCTCGACCGCGCGCTGGGTCTGCGCGCGCCACAAGGCCTGCGCGGGGACGCGGACCTCGCCCATCGAGTCGTGCTCTACGCGGTACTCCTGCTGCTCGTCGGTCATGTCCCCGAGGTTAGTGCAGCGCTTCGGAGCGCTCGCTATCGTGCTTGTCATGTCTGCCGAGCCGCCTCGTGACCCGATGTCGTACCGGGTGTCGGACGAGGACCGGGAACGGGTCGCCGAGCGGCTGCGCCGCGCGGCCGGCGACGGGCGGCTCACGCTCGACGAGCTCGACACCAGGCTGACCGACGCGTTCGGCGCGCGCACCTACGCCGACCTCGCGCCGCTGGTCGACGACCTGCCGCCCGAGGAGGGCGTGGACGTACCGGTCCGGCCGGCCCCGACGGCGCCGGTACGCCGGGAGGAGCTGGTGCTCGGCGGCAACGGCTCGCTGCGCCGCAGGGGGCGCTGGGTCGTGCCGCCGCGGATCCGGATCGAGCGCAGGCACGGCTCGGTCATCCTCGACTTCCGCGAGGCGGTGCTGACCAGCCGGCAGGTCGACGTGGACGTCGCGACGAAGTACGGGTCGGTCGAGCTGGTGCTGCCCGACGGCGCGTCCGCGTCGGTGGACTCCCGGCACGACTGGGGCACGGTGCGCACCACCGTCCCGGAGGTGACCGACACCGGCGGCCCGCACTTCGCGGTGAAGGGCTGGATGAAGTTCGGGTCGCTACGGATCAGGTACGGCTTCGGCCACCGATACCGCGCCCGCCGCCGTGCCCGCTGACGCGCTCACCCGACCCTGGCCTTCGTGCGCCACAGCTCGAGCACGGCGTGGTCGCCGGTGACCTCGAGCGGCCCGGGGCCGATGCGGTTCCAGACGAACAGGTAGAGGTCCGACGCGGTGCCGCGGACGGTGCAGTCGGCGGCGCCCTGCTCGCCCGTGACGCGGACGGCGTCCGGGCCGACGGTGACGTGCCAGCGGGCGTCGGCGTCGGTGGCTTCGAGCGCGATCGTGGCGGGCGGGTCCGTCCGCAGCCGGCGGGACAGCTCGCCCATGAAGCCGCGGACCAGCTCGTCGACGCCGTCGGCCGCGTGCTCGGCGGGGAACGGCTCGAGGCGGCCCGCGGCGAGCTGCGCGTCGGCGCGGTGGATGCCGGTCTCGTGCGCCTGCCTGCGGGCCCAGAACGCGGTGCAGGACGGTGCGGTGAGGAAGTGCCAGCAGTCGAGCTCGGGGTCGGCGGCCGTCATCGTCTCGACGAGTGCGGCGCTCCCGGCGCGGAACCAGGCCAGCAGGGCGGGGAAGTCGGCCGGGTCGGCGGGCCAGGTGTTCATCACCGCCGGCTCGTCGGCCTCGGGCAGCTCCGTCGTGCGGCGGCCGGCGACGTGCGTGCGTGCCCAGCGATGGAAGCCGCCGGTGTGGCGGACGAGGTCGCGCACCGTCCAGCCGGGGCAGGACGGCACCGTCGCCTCCGGGCCGGCAGCCTCGGCGGCGGCGACCAGCAGGTCGGTCTCCCGCCCGATGGCGTCGACGCGGCGTGCGATGAGGTCGGTGAGCTCCGTTCTGTCCATGGCGGAATCCTGCCAGGCAGGGACGACATATTGTTTCCGGTGTGATCGGGAGGCAGCAGCCGGGCGGCCGAGTGCGGCCACGCGACCTGCGCGCGTCCGACGCGGAGCGCGAGGCCGTCATCGGCGTGCTCACCGATGCGTACGCGGAGGGCCGGCTCACCCTGGAGGAGCACGGGGAGCGGATGCGGCGTGCCTACGAGGCGCGCACCCTCGGCGAGCTGTCGACCATCGTGCTCGACCTGCCGAACGGGACCGCGGGCCTGCCCGACCTCTACGACGGCCCGGTCGCGGCCGTGCTCAACCGGCGCCGCCGTGGCGGGCGCTTCGTGCTGCCCGACCACCTGATGCTGGGCGCGGTCGCCGGCACCGTGACCCTCGACCTGCGGGAGGCCGTGTTCGCCACCCGGGACGCCGTGGTCGACGCCGTCTGTGCCGGCGGGCTGGTGGTGGTGCTCGCGCCGCCGACGGTGCGGGTCGACGTGGAGCCCGCCCGGTTGGTGCTTGTCCGCCGGGTCCGCGGCCGCCGCACCAGCAGCGCGCCGACCTGGACCGTCCTGCTCCGCGCCCACGGCCTCGGCCGGGTCACCGTCCGCACGACCAGGTACTGACGCCCGGTCAGGCGACCGGGGCCATCTGGCGGGTGAGCGACCGCCTGCCCCGGGACGCCGTCCACCGGTTGCCCGTTGATCACGTTGACGTGATCAACGGTGACTCCGCATGATGCAGGACTCGTGTGAAGTCACCGTTCGTCGTGTGGAGCTCCTGACCTGCCAGGCGAAGCCGGGCCACGCCGGGTGAACGGGCCCAGGTCAGACGACCGGGGCGGCGCGGCCGTGCTCGAAGTCGATGGCGCTGTAGGCCTGCAGCTTGGTGAGCCGGTGGTGGCTCTCGACCAGCCGGACGGTGCCACTGCGTGATCGCATCACCAGCGAGTGCGTCGTGGCGCCCCCACCCTGGTAGCGGACGCCGCGCAGCAGCTCGCCGTCGGTGATCCCGGTGGCGGCGAAGAAGACGTCGTCGGAACGCACGAGGGTCTCCGTGGTGAGCACCTCGTCGAGGTCGAGCCCCGCGTCCAGCGCCTTCTGCCGCTCGGCGTCGTCGCGCGGCCAGAGCTTGCCGAGGATGACGCCGTCGAGGCAGGCGATCGCGGCCGCGGAGATGATTCCCTCCGGCGTGCCGCCGATGCCGAGCAGCAGGTCGACGCCGGTGTCCGGGCGGGCCACCATGATCGAACCGGCGACGTCGCCGTCGGTGATGAACTTGATCCGCGCGCCGGCCTCGCGGATCTCCTTGACCAGGCCCTCGTGCCGCGGCCGGTCGAGCACGACGACGGTGACGTCCTGCGGCTTGATGCCCTTGGCCTTCGCGACGATCGAGATGTTGTAGCGCACGGGCGCCTCGATGTCGACGGCCTCGGCCGCCTCCGGGCCGACGACGAGCTTGTCCATGTAGAACACCGCGGAGGGGTCGTACATCGAGCCGCGCTCGGACACCGCGATGACCGAGAGCGCGTTGCTCATCGCCATCGCGGTGAGCCGGGTGCCGTCGATCGGGTCGACGGCGACGTCGCATCCGGGGCCGGTGCCGTCGCCCACCTGCTCGCCGTTGAAGAGCATGGGCGCCTTGTCCTTCTCGCCCTCGCCGATGACGACGACGCCGTCCATCGACACGGTGCCGATGAGCTGGCGCATCGCGTTCACGGCCGCGCCGTCGGCGCCGTTCTTGTCGCCGCGGCCCACCCAGCGGCCCGCGGCCATCGCGGCCGCCTCGGTGACGCGCACCAGCTCCATGGCGAGGTTGCGGTCGGGCGCGGTCTTGGCCGTTGCGAGCGGGGCGGGCATGCCCTCGGAGTTCGTGTCGGACATCTGCGGCGCTCCCTACGGGTCGGCGACATCAGCCAGACTAAAGGGCTATCACAGCGGAGTCAGCCGGATCTCGGTCGCCTTGACGCTCACCCAGATCTCCGTCCCGGGTGCGAGGCCCAGTGTCGCCGCCGCCGGCGGGGTCACCTCGGCCACGATGTCGGGGTCGCCGCGGACCTGCACGCGTACCCGCCCGCCGAGCGCGGACACCTCGCCCACGGCACCCGGCCACGTGTTGCGCGGGCTGCCGTCGGGACGGGACCGGTACAGCGCGACCGCCTCCGGCCCGATCGTCGCGAGCACGCGGGTGCCCGCGGCGGGGGCGTCCGCGGTGACGACACCGCCGCCGCCGTCGAAGCGCACGAGGTCGGGCGGGTCGTCCGCGACGACGCCCTCGTACGCGTTCATGCCGAGCATCCGCGCGACCCA
>DASUWX010000089.1:0-20001 GCA_036378185.1 Streptosporangiales bacterium
CCGGCACCCCGGTGAGCCGCGCCGCCGCACGCTCCGGGGCGGACACGGTGGCCGACGCCGCGACGAACACGGGCTCGGCGCCGTAGCAGGCGCAGATCCGCCGCAGCCGGCGCAGCACCTGGGCGACGTGCGACCCGAACACGCCCCGGTAGTGGTGGCACTCGTCCACGACGACGTAGCGCAGCCGGCGCAGGAACCCCTTCCACTGCTGGTGCCGGGCGAGCAGGCCGTGATGCAGCATGTCGGGGTTGGTGAGCAGGTAGTCGGCGTGCCGGCGGACCCACTGCCGCTCCTCGAACTCGGTGTCGCCGTCGTAGACCGCCGGGACGATGCCGGCCACGTCGAGCTCGTGGAGGGTACGCAACTGGTCGCGGGCCAGCGCCTTCGTGGGCGCCAGGTACAGCACGCTGTCGCCCTCGCGGGCCGCGGTGAGCGTCGGCATCAGGTACGCGAGCGTCTTGCCGGACGCGGTGCCCGTCGCGATCACCACCGAACGCCCGCTGCGGGCGTGTTCGGCGGCCTCGACCTGGTGCGCCCACGGCATGTCGACGCCGAGGTCCTGCACCGGCTTCCTGACCTCGGCCGGCAGCCACTCGGGCCAGTCGACGGCCATGCCCGGACGGGCCGGCAGCCGCTCGACGTGGGTGAGTGCCGGTGTATCCGCCGAGCCACGCCGCCGCGCCAGGCCGTGCAGCAGGGCCGAGGGGTCGCCGGCTCCCGAACGCGTCACCTGCTTCTCCCACCGGGTAGTCCTGCTCGACCCCGACATGCGCACCCTCGCTCGCTCCCCTACGGCAGGTGTCCGCGGGTCGGGTGTCGAGTGGTGACCGGTCGCGTCCGCGACCCCTACCTCCGGCTCGCTCGCTCGGTCCTGCGCCGTCACCCCATTGTCACCACACCCGCGTCAGCGGTGCGTGATTGAATGCCTGTCTGGGGATTGTTCGTCGAGAGACCGGAGGACCTGTGGACCTGTCGCTGTCCACCCGCGTCCAAGGTGACCGCACCGTCATCGACGTCGCCGGCGAGGTGGACGTCTACACGGCGCCTAAGCTGCGCGAGACCCTGATCGAACTCGTCGCGCAGGGGTCGTACCACCTCGTGGTGAACATGGAGGAGGTCGAGTTCCTCGACTCCACCGGTCTCGGCGTGCTGGTCGGCGGGCTCAAGCGCGTGCGCGCGCATGACGGGTCGCTACGCCTCGTGTGCACCCAGGAACGGATTTTGAAGATCTTCCGGGTGACCGGCCTGGCGAAGGTGTTCCCCATCCACGCCTCCGTCGAGGAAGCCGTCGCCGCCACCGACTGAACCGGACGGCCGGAAAGGCCGCCCAGGCACTGTGAGCTAGGTCTCGTACGCCTCTCCCGCTGCACCCCCTGAACGGGCGGGCAGGTAGCGTACGCGTACACTCGCCGCGCAGCCGTGCGTGTCGTTTCACGTGCTCGAACTGCTCCCGGATCCGTGCCGTCGCGACCCGACCGGACGCGGATTTCGGACGTCGCCGTACCAAGGAGGATTGATGTCCGGCCTGAACGTCAGCGCCGAGAGCTTCAGCCTGACCGGTGCTGACACGACGATCGTCGTCGTGGTCGCCGTCGTCGCGCTGCTCGCCCTCGCCGTCGCCGGCGCCCTGGTCCGCGAGGTGCTCGCGGCCGGACAGGGCACCGAGCGGATGCGCAACATCGCGGTCGCGGTGCAGGAGGGCGCTGCCGCCTTCCTCAAGCGACAGTTCCTGACCCTCGCGCCGTTCGTCGTGATCCTGATCGTGCTGCTGTCGCTGCTTCCAGCCGACTCGACCAGCATCCGCATCGGGCGCTCGGTGTTCTTCATCGTCGGCGCGCTGTTCTCGGCGGTCACCGGCTTCACCGGCATGTCGCTGACCGTGCGCGGCAACGTCCGCGTCGCCGCCGCCGCGCGTGAGGAGAACGGCGAACAGCGGTCCATGAAGATCGCGTTCCGCACCGGCGGCGTCGCCGGCATGTTCACCGTCGGCCTGGGTCTGCTCGGTGCCGCGATCGTCGTGCTGATCTACCGTTCCGACGCCCCGAGCGTGCTCGAGGGCTACGGCTTCGGCGCCGCGCTGCTCGCGATGTTCATGCGGGTCGGTGGCGGCATCTACACGAAGGCGGCCGACGTCGGCGCCGACCTCGTCGGCAAGGTCGAGAAGGGCATCCCCGAGGACGACCCGCGCAACGCCGCCGCGATCGCCGACAACGTGGGCGACAACGTCGGCGACTGCGCCGGCATGGCGGCCGACCTGTTCGAGTCCTACGCCGTGACGCTTGTCGCGTCGCTCATCCTCGGCAAGATCGCGTTCGGCACCGAGGGTCTCATCTTCCCGCTCGTCGTTCCCGCCATCGGCGTCATCACCGCCGTCATCGGCGTGTTGCTGGTCTCGCCGCGGCGCGGCGACCGCAGCGGCATGACGGCGATCAACCGCGGCTTCTTCGTCTCGGCCATCGTGTCCGCGGTCCTCGTCGTGATCGCGGCGTTCATCTTCCTGCCCAGCAGCTTCAGCGACCTGGACAACTCGTCGGTGCAGGGCTTCGGCGGCAACCCGCGGCTCATCGCCATCGGCGCGGTGATCATCGGCCTGCTCCTCGCGAGCGTCATCCAGGTGCTCACCGGCTACTTCACCGAGACCAACCGGCGTCCGGTCAGGGAGATCGGCGAGACCTCGCGCACCGGTCCTGCGACGGTGATCCTCTCCGGCATCTCCGTCGGCCTCGAGTCGGCCGTCTACTCGGCGATCCTGATCGCCGCCGCGGTGTACGGCGCGTACCTGCTCGGTGGCGGCAACGCACAGGTCGCGCTGTTCGCGGTCGCGCTCGCCGGCACCGGCCTGCTCACCACGGTCGGCGTCATCGTCTCGTCCGACTCGTTCGGCCCGGTGTCCGACAACGCGCAGGGCATCGCGGAGATGTCCGGCGACGTCGAGGGCGAGGGCGCCGAGATCCTCACCCGGTTGGACGCCGTCGGAAACACCACGAAGGCGATCACCAAGGGCATCGCCATCGCCACCGCCGTGCTCGCGGCGACCGCGCTGTTCGGGTCGTTCCGCTCGGCGGTCGAGGGCGCCCTGCCCAAGGGCCAGGTGTTCGGCCTGTCCATCGACCACCCGAACATCCTGGTCGGGCTCATCATTGGCGCGGCTGTGGTGTTCTTCTTCGCCGGCCTGGCGATCACGGCCGTCGGAAGGGCCGCGGGACGCGTGGTGTTCGAGGTGCGCAAGCAGTTCCGCGAGCACCCGGGGATCATGGACTACTCCGAGCGTCCCGACTACAGCAAGGTCGTGGACATCTGCACCAAGGACTCGCTGCGCGAGCTCGCGACGCCGGGCCTGCTGGCCGTGCTCGCGCCCATCGCGGTCGGGTTCGGCCTCGGCTACGCCCCGCTCGGCGCGTACCTCGCCGGCGCGATCGCCACGGGCACCCTGATGGCGGTGTTCCTGGCCAACTCCGGTGGCGCCTGGGACAACGCCAAGAAGCTCGTCGAGGACGGCTTCCACGGCGGCAAGGGCTCGGACGCGCACGAGGCGACGATCATCGGCGACACGGTCGGTGACCCGTTCAAGGACACCGCCGGCCCGGCGATCAACCCGCTGCTCAAGGTGATGAACCTGGTGTCGCTGCTGATCGCGCCCGCGGTCGTCGCGTACGCCGACAGCGTCGTGGTGCGGGTCGTCGTGGTCGTCGTGGCCCTCGGGATCCTGGTCGCCGCGGTGAGCATCGCGAAGCGCCGCCGCGTGTCGGTGGAGTCCAGCGAGGAGGAGCCGACCCAGGCCGCGGCCGCCTGAGCCAGAACCGGTGAAGGGCACCTCCACCCCGGCACAGGGGTGTGAAGGTGCCCTTCACTCGTTGTAGCCGTGCTAGGACTGTAGGCATGAGCGAGGACGCCACGCCCGCCGAGCCGGTGGACGTCGACGAGGGCGGCGACGCCGCCTGCTGGGCGAACCGCGTGTGCCCGGCGTGCGGCCGGCTGGCCGACGACGAGCCGCCCACGACGTGCGCGGAGTGCGGCACCGAGATCCCCGGCCCGGACGACGACTGAGCCCCGTGGACGAGGCCGAGGCGCGGCGCAGGTTCGCGGCGGCGCCGGTGGCCCGGCTGGCGACGGTCGGCGCGTCCGGCCGGCCGCACCTGGTGCCGGTGACGTTCGCCTGCGCCGGCGACGCCGTGTACACGGCGGTCGACGCCAAGCCGAAGACGACCACCCGGTTGCGGCGCCTCGCCAACATCGCCGCCAACCCGTCGGTGAGCCTGCTCGCGGACCACTACGACGACGACTGGGCGTCGCTCTGGTGGGTCCGCGTCGACGGCGAGGCTCAGGTGGTCGCCGAGGGCTCCCTGTTCGACGAGGCGATCGCCGCGCTCGTCGGGAAGTACCGCCAGTACGCGCACCGGCCGCCGGACGGCCCGGCGGTCGTCGTCCGGGTGACCGGCCTGCGCAGTTGGTCGGCGAGCCGCTGAGGCATCCCGAGCGCCGCGACGTACGTCGCCACGGCGGCGAGGACGGGGCCGTCCACCTCGTAGGACCGGGTGACCAGCACCAGCGCGACCGCGAACAGGACGACCGCCAGCTCGACGAGCAGCGGGCCGGCCTGCCTGTTGGTGACCGACGCGGCGGCGACGGTGGAGAGCTGCCGCCTCACCTCGCTCGCCGGGCCCGCGACCGGCGCCCCGGCCAGGCGTGCGTGCAGACGCAGCGCGAGCAGGCCGGGCGAACGGTCGGGAGTCCTGGGGGTGGTCACGGGTAAGGGACGCCCCCAGCGCCGGGATCGGTTCCGTCCCGGCCGCGGTGACGAGCAGGAGCCGGAAGCGCCATGGGCCGTGTCAGCATGTGGACACCGACGCCGTCGAGACCCGAGCGGCTCCGTTCGCGCTCCGGGCACGGGGCGCATCACGTCCGGGGAACCGGATTGTCATTCCGGGCCGTGCCATGATAGCTAGGTAGCCGGCAGAGCGTACCGAGCGTGGCTCGGGAAGGACCGCTCGGAACAGATTGCCTGCCGTCAGACGTTGCCCCGGTCTCAACCCCGGTGGACGGGCATGCCCGGCAGGCGATGTACCGTCGCGAGGGGCCGGGAGTCGGTGAGCACGAACAGGAGCAAGGGTGGCAGGTAGCAACGGCGCCGGGCGGCGCCTGGTCATCGTGGAGTCGCCGGCGAAGGCGCGCACGATCGCGGGCTACCTGGGCAAGGGATACGTCGTCGAGTCGAGCGTCGGGCACATCCGCGACCTGCCCGAGGCCGCCGCCGAGATCCCCGCGAAGTACAAGAAGGAGCCGTGGGCCCGGCTCGGCGTCAACGTCGAGGACGGGTTCGAGCCGCTGTACGTCGTCAGCAGCGGGAAGAAGCAGCAGGTCGCGCGGCTGAAGAAGGCGCTGTCCGACGCCGACGAGCTCTACCTCGCGACGGACGAGGACCGCGAGGGCGAGGCGATCGCCTGGCACCTGTCCGAGGTGCTCAAGCCGAAGGTGCCGGTGCGGCGGATGGTCTTCCACGAGATCACCCGCGACGCCATCCGCGCCGCGATCGAGAGCCCGCGCGACATCGACCAGCAGCTCGTCGACGCGCAGGAGACCCGCCGCATCCTGGACCGCCTCTACGGCTACGAGGTCTCCCCGGTGCTCTGGAAGAAGGTCATGCCGCGGCTGTCGGCAGGCCGCGTCCAGTCGGTCGAGACCCGCCTCGTCGTGGAGCGCGAGCGCGAGCGGATGGCGTTCCGCGAGGCCGCGTACTGGGACCTCGAGGCGACCTTCGACACCGGCAAGGACGAGGAGCCGCACGCGTTCAACGCGACGCTGACCTCGATCGACGGCGCGCGCGTCGCGCAGGGCCGTGACTTCGACTCGCTCGGGCAGCTGAAGTCCGAGAACGTCCGCCATCTGGACGAGCGCGCGGCCGGCGACCTCGCCGGGCGCCTGGTGGACGCGCGCTTCGCGGTCGCGAGCGTCGAGCGCAAGCCGTACCGGCGCGCGCCGTACGCACCGTTCCGCACCACCACGCTGCAGCAGGAGGCGTCGCGCAAGCTCGGCTTCACCACCTCCCGCACGATGAGCGTGGCGCAGCGGCTGTACGAGAACGGCTACATCACCTATATGCGCACCGACTCGGTGCAGCTGTCCGAGCAGGCGATCGCCGCCGCGCGGACCCAGGCCACGCACCTGTACGGCGCCGACTACGTGCCCGACCAGCCGCGTCGCTACCAGTCCAAGGTGAAGAACGCGCAGGAGGCGCACGAGGCGATCCGGCCGGCCGGCGACTCGTTCCGCACGCCCGCCGAGACCGGGCTCACCGGTGACGAGTTCCGGCTCTACGAGCTGGTGTGGAAGCGGACGGTCGCGTCGCAGATGAAGGACGCCACCGGGCACTCGGTCTCGGTGCGGGTCGAGGGCGACAGCAGCGCCGGGGAACGCGTGGCGTTCAGCGCGTCCGGCAAGGTGATCTCGTTCCACGGGTTCCTGCGGGCGTACGTCGAGGGCACCGACGACCCCGAGGCCGACCTCGACTCCAGCGAGCGCCGGCTGCCCGACGTCGCCGAGCACGACCCGCTCACGGCGGCCGGCATCACGTCCGAGGGACACCGCACCAAGCCGCCCGCGCGCTACACGGAGGCGACGCTCGTCCGCGAGCTGGAGGAGCGGGAGATCGGCCGGCCGTCGACGTACGCGTCGACGATCGCGACCATCCTCGACCGGGGGTACGTGTTCAAGAAGGGCACGGCGCTGGTGCCCACCTGGCTGGCGTTCGCGGTGGTCCGGCTGCTCGAGGAGCACTTCTCCCACCTGGTCGACTACGAGTTCACCGCGCGGATGGAGGGCGTGCTCGACGACATCGCCCGCGGCGACGCGCGGATGGTCGACTGGCTCTCGAAGTTCTACTTCGGCGACGAGGACGCCGGTGAGGGCCTGAAGGAGATGGTCTCCGACCTCGGCGACATCGACGCCAGGCAGATCAGCTCGTTCCCGCTCCGCGACTCCGACATCGTCGTCCGCGTCGGGCGCTACGGCGCGTACCTCGAGCGCGGCGACCAGCGGGCGAACATCCCCGACGGGACGCCGCCGGACGAGCTGACCGTGGAGCTGGCCGAGGAGCTGCTCGGCGCCGGCAACGGCGGGCGCGAGCTGGGCGAGGACCCGGATACCGGCCACCAGATCGTGGTGAAGAGCGGCCGGTACGGCCCGTACGTCACCGAGGTGCTGCCCGAGGACGCCGAGCAGAAGCCGCGCACCGGCTCGCTGTTCCGGTCCATGACGCCCGACAGCGTCACCCTGGAGGACGCGCTGCGGCTGCTGTCGCTGCCGCGGTCGGTCGGGACGGCGCCGGACGGCGAGGAGATCACCGCGCTGAACGGCCGGTACGGCCCCTACCTGCGCAAGGGCACCGACTCCCGTTCGCTGGAGAGCGAGGAGCAGCTGTTCACGGTGACGCTCGACCAGGCCCTTGCGCTGTTCGCGCAGCCCAAGCGGCGCGGCCGGCGCACCGCCGCGACCCCGCTGCGCGAGCTCGGCACCGACCCGGCGACGGAGAAGCCCGTGGTGATCAAGGACGGCCGGTTCGGCCCGTACATCACCGACGGCGAGACCAACGTCACCGTCCCGCGCGGCGACGACCCGGCGCAGATCACGGCCGAGCGGGCGTACGACCTGCTGGCCGAGAAGCGCGCCAAGGGCCCGGCGCCGAAGAAGCGCGCGGCCAAGAAGACCGCGAAGAAGGCGGCCAAGAAGACGCCGGCCAAGAAGGCAGCGGCCAAGAAGAGCGCGGCGAAGAAGAGCGCGGCGAAGAAGTCGTCCGCCGAGAAGTCCTGACGACTCCGCACTCACACGACGTGGGTACGTCGCAGAGGCTATAGGCATGGCAACGTACCCACGTCAGGCTCGGCCGTTCGGCTGACCCGGGTCTCTCCTGCGCGGGAGGTGGGCGGTCGCGCGCTTCGCGACAGTGGTCTGCATGACCCGTACCTCTTGGCTTCGTATCGCGCTCGTCGCATGGGCGCTCGGCTACGGTGCCCTGCGCGTCCACTGGGCCGCAGGGCACCTCCCGTACTACCCGCCCATGGGCGGCGACCTGACCTCGCTGTCCGGCTGGCCCGCCGTCGCGATGATCGCGGTCGCGGCGGTCACCGGACTGCTGGGCGGCGTACGGTCGGTGCCGCGGCCGGTGCGATGGCTGGTCGCCGGCGCGGGCGCCGTGAGCGCCACCGGGCTGGTGTTCGCGCCGTTCCTGCTCCTGCTCGACGTGGTGGGGCTGCTGTTCCCCGGCGTCGGCATGCCGTTCACGCTCGCGGCATTCGCGAGCCGGCTCGGTTGCCTGGCCGGCGGCCTGCTCACCGTGGCGGTGACGGCCGCGCTGGTCCGCGAGCTGCGCGGTGTCTGCCCGCACTGCGGGCGACGCTCGGGCGCCGCCGGCGACGGGCGCACCCCGCGCTGGGCGTACGCCGCCGGCTACCTCGCCGTGCTCGGCTGCGTGACCCGGCTCGCCGCGCAGGCGTGGGTGGGCTTCGGCGCCGGTCCGGACGGGTACGCGGAACAGCACGCAACCAGTCGCGTGCTGTTCCTCGTCGCCCTGATCCTCGCCGGGACGCTCCTGCCGCTCGCGCTCGTGCACTCCTGGGGACGACGACTCCCGCGCTGGCTGCTGCTGGCGCCTGCGTTGTTCGTGTCCGCCGGCCTGATCGCGTACTTCGGCACGGGCCTGCTGCAGCTGATCGCCGACGGCGGCGACCCGGACGCCGGCGCCCTCCCGCAGGCGTTCTACTGGGTGGCCGTGCCCGCGTACCTGCTGTGGGGGATCGGCCTGGGTGCCGCCGCGCTCTCGTACCGGTCACGCACCCGCCCGGCCTGCGGGAGCGACCGGTACGTGGGTTACTCGCGGACGGCGCCGGACAGCATGCCCGCGATGAACCGCCGCTGAAGGGCGATGTAGGTGACGACCACCGGCGCGGCGACGATGACGGACGCCGCGGCGAGCAGCGCGAAGTCGGACGTGTACTGGCCCTGGAAGAACGCGAGGCCGAGCGGCGCGGTGCGCAGGGACTCGTTGGCGGGCACCATCACCAGCGCCATGAGGAACTCGTTCCACGTCCACATGAACACGAGCACGACCATCGTGGTCAGCGCCGGGCGGCCCATCGGCAGCAGCACCCGCCACAGCGTCGTCCAGCTGGACGCGCCGTCGAGCCGGGCGGCCTCGACGATCGGCCGCGGGGCGCTGCGGAAGTACGCGCGCATCCAGAACGTCCCGAACGACAGCGACTGCGCCACCTGCGGCAGGATCAACCCCCAGTACGTGTCGGTGAGGCCGACGTCGCGGAGGTCGTAGAACAGCGGGACGATGACCCCTTCCTGCGGCACCATCAGGCCGAGCAGGAACAGGTAGAACAGCGGCTGAGCCAACGGGAACCGCATGCTGCCGAACGCGTAGCCGGCCATCGTCGCCAGCAGCGTGGTGGCGGCGACGACGGCGACGCCGACGACGATGCTGTTGACCAGGTAGCGGGCGAAGTGCCCCTGCTGCCACGCGTCGACGAAGTTGTGCAGGTCGATCGACGACGGGACGTTGAAGCCTGCGGTCATGTCCTCGGGCGGGCTCACCGCGGACAGCACGATGCCGACGATGGGGAAGAGCGCGAAGACCGTGAACGCGATCAGGATCACGTACGTGGCGGTGCGCTCGGCGACGGAGGTCTTCATCGGTCCCCCCGGCCCTCGGCCAGCCGGTTCACCACGATGGTGACGAGCAGGATGAGCACCGCGAGGGTGACGCCGATCGCGCACGCCGAGCCGACCTGGTTGGTCTCGAACGCGCGGTGGTACACCTGGAACGCCGGCACGGTGGTCTCCGTACCCGGGCCGCCGTGGGTGGCGATGTACACGAGGTCGAACGTGCGCAGCGCCGCGACGATGGTGAGCGTGAGCGCCACGCTGATCTCGCCGCGCAGCGACGGCAAGGTGATCGCGAAGAACTCCCGCACCGGGCCCGCACCGTCGAGTCGCGCGGCCTCGTACAGCTCGCGCGGGATCCGTTGCACGCCGGCCATGAACAGCACCAGCGCGAGCCCGATCTCCACCCAGGTGCCGATCAGGCCGACCGACGGCAGCGCCCAGGTGAAGTCGCCGAGCCAGGGATGCGCGAGCGCACCGAGGCCGATCGACCGCAGCACCGTGTTGAGGACGCCGGACGGCGCGTAGATCGCGCTCCACGCCGTCGCGACGACGACCATTGCCACGACCTGAGGCAGGAACAGCGCGGTGCGGAAGAACGTGAGCCCGCGGACGCGCGCCCGCGACATCGCCGCGGTGAGCGCGAGCGCGAGGACGATCGGCACCACGGAGTAGAAGACGATGAGCACCAGCGCGTGCCCGAACGCCGCGCGCAGCTCGCCGTCGCGGACGATGTCGACGTAGTTGCCGAAGCCGACCCACTTCGCCAGCGTCTGACCGTTCCAGTCGTACAGCGAGATCCAGAAGCTGTGGCCGAGCGGGAACAGCAGGAACGCGGCGTAGATCAGCAGCGCCGGCAGCACGTACAGGTAGCCGACGCGCCGCGGTTCGCCCGGCGGCCCTGCGCCGCCGCCCTGTTTCGTGGGGGCCGCGGCCGGGGCCGCCGCGGCCGTCCGGTCATTCCTTGTGAGCCTGGAAGTCGCCATAGTCCTTCTGCATCTCGGCGACGCACTGCCCGGGTGAGGCCTGCTGGCCGATGAGCCGCTGGAGCTGCACGGTGATGGTGTCGTAGAAGTTCGGCGTGGAGTAGTCGAGGTAGGGCACGAAGCCGTTGCTGCCGCTGAGCTGCTTCCACGCGGTGAAGATCTGGTCGATCGCGGTGCCGGCAGGCGGCTTCGCCGTCGCCGGGACGACGGCGGGCAGGCCGCCCGCCTTCAGCACGACGTCGGCGGCGTGCGGCGTGTTGATGAAGTTGACGTACGCGGCGGCGACGTCGGGGTTCATCGACCGGGAGGTGATCGACCACGGCAGGCCCTCGCCGCCCGTGGTGTACGGGATCTGGCCGGACTTGGCCGGGGGCGGCGGCATGAAGCCCAGGTCGTTGCCCATCACCTTGGCGAGGTCGGCCGTCTCCCACGTGCCGGTGATGAAGAACGCGCTCTTGCCATGCGCGAAGTCCGACGCCGCCTGGTTGTACGACAACCCGTTCGCGCCCGGGCTGATGTAACCCCTCTTGGCCCAGTCCTGCAGGGTGGTCGCGGCCCGCCGGGTCGTCGGGGTGTCCCACTTCCTGCCCGGCTTCGTGAACACCGTGTCGACGATGTTCTGCTTCGTGTCCGTGCGGGCCTGGATGACGCCGAACAGGTGGATCGCGTTGTAGTTGTCGTCGCCCTTGTTGCCGAACGAGACGGGCAGCGTGCCCTTGGCCTTGATCTTGGGGAGGTCCGCGACGAACTCGCCCCACGTCTTCGGCAACGGGATGCCGAGCTGCTGCAGCTTCTTCTTGCTGTAGTACATGCCGACGATCTCACCGGTCTGGCTGAGCCCGTAGAGGTGGCCCTTGCCGAACGTGTTGCCGTCGGGGGTGAAGCTGTTCAGGCCGAGCATCGTGGGCGAGTAGCGCTTGCCCCAGCCGTACGCGTCGGCGTACTCGTTGAGCGGCAGCAGGATGCCGGCGTTGACCAGCACGCCCATCATCCCGTAGCCCTGGTTGGTCTCCACGACGTCGGGCGGGTGGTGGCCGGTGGAGACGCCCAGCTTCAGCGTCGTCATCAGGTCGGCGAACGACTTGGAGACCCGCTTGATGGTGACGTTCGGGTACTTCTCGTGGAACTCCTTGTTGAGCTCGGTCATCGCGGTGTTCTGGCTGCCGCGTACCTCCTGGTCCCAGACGGTGAGCGTCACCTTGCCGGCCTTGGACGGGTCCGTGGAGACGACAGAGCGCGGTGTCCGGGTGGTGGGATCCTGGGTCGACTGTGCGCCGGGCGTGCATGCGGTGACCACCGCCACCGCCGCCAGGCCCGTGACGGCGCCGAGCAGCCTCGCAGCCCTCCGGTACACGGCGACACTCCTTCTCCGCCGGAATCACTCACTCACGTGCGAGCGGGACGGACGCCATACTGCCGGTTCCCGCAGGGGACGCCGAAGGCCCCCCTGTCCGCAATGCCGACAGTGACGACGGCATCACGGTCAGGGAGCTACGGCGTCCCCGCTCGGTCACCGCTTGCTCTGGAACTCTGACATGGGCGCCCGCTTCCTCGCTCCCCTACGGCAGGTGCCGCGAATGCGCAGATGGTGGTCCATCTTCGCTCCGCGGCCCCTACCTCCGGCTCGCTCGTCAGCTCCTGCGCTGGAACTCGGAGTAGTCCTTCTGCAATGCGCCGACGCACTGGTCCGGCGTCGTCTTGCCGCCCACCAGCTGCTGGAACTGGGAGGTCAGCGTGTCGTAGAACGTGGGCGTCGTGTAGTCGAGGTACGGCACGAACCCGTTGTCCTTGCTGAGCCGCGCCCAGGCGTCGAACACGTCGGTCTGCGCACCGGGCGCGGGCTTCGCCGACGCCGGCGGGATCGCCGGCAGGTCGCCGTTCTGGGCCGTGACGTCGGCCGCGTGGGAGTTCGTCATGAAGTCGAGGTACGCCGCCGCGACGTCGGCGTGCTTGGTCTTCGCCGTGATCGACCAGGGCAGGCCCTCGCCGCCCGTGGTGTACGGCGTCGCCCCGGCGGTGGCGGGCGGCGGCGCGAAGAAGCCCAGGTCGCCCTTCATCGTCTTCTGCAGGTCCGGCGTCTCCCACGTGCCCGTGATCAGGAACGCGGACTTGCCGTGCGCGAAGTCGGAGGCCGCCTGGTCGAAACCGGTGCCGTTGGTGCCCGGGGTGATGTAGCCCTTCTTCGCCCAGTCGCTCAGGGTCGTGGCCGCCTTCTTGTTCGCGGCCGTGTCCCAGCTCATGCCGCCCTTGCCGAAGACGGTGTCGGTGATGTCCTGTCTGGTGTTGGAGCGGTCCTGGATCACGCCGAACAGGTGGATCAGGGTGTAGGCGTCGTCGCCCTTGGACCCCATCGAGACCGGCAGCTTGCCCTTGCCCTTGATCTTGGCGAGGTCGGCCGTGAAGTCCGACCACGTCGCGGGCTTCGACAGCCCGTACTGCTTCAGCTTCTTCTTGCTGTAGTAGACGCCGACGATCTCACCCGTGCGGCTGACGCCGTAGAGGTTGCCCTGGCCGAACTTCTTGCCGTCGGGGGTGAAGCTGTTGAGGTCGAGCAGCGTCTTCGGGTAGCGCTGCCGCCACTTGTAGACGTCGGCGTACGAGTTGAGCGGGAGCAGCATGCCGGCCTGGACGAACGCGCCCATGTCGCCGTAGCCCTGGTTGGCCTCGACGACGTCCGGCGGGTTCTTGCCCGACAGAGCCAGCTTGAGGGTGTCCTTGAGGTTGGTGAACGACTTCGAGACGCGCTTGATCTTCACGTTCGGGTACTTCTTCTGGAACTCGTCGTTCAGCGTCTTGATGGAGGCGTCCTGCCCGCCGCGGACCTCCTGGTCCCACACCGTGAGCGTGACATTGCCGGCCTTCGCCACGTCGGTGGACACCGCAGAAGTCGGCTTCTTGGTCGGCTGGTCCGAGTTCGAGCCCGGCGCACACGCCGCCAGAGCGAGGACGGACACCGCTGCTACCCCCGAGACGGCGAGGGTGGTCCGGTTCACAGGTTCTCCCTTTGTCGCTGGCATCCCCCGACGCCGACTCATGGTATGGGGTACGACCGGGGCACGGGGACGCCCGTCCCTCACGATGCGGTGACGTAATCCGCTCGCGTGCCGGCCGGCGTGTGGGGCATCGTGGGTTGATGCGGCTGCGCGAGGAGATCGCCGACTACTACGACCGGGGCGAGGAACGCGACCGGTTGGCCGGCGGCGCGCGCGGAGAGCTGGAGCGGATACGGACGCAGGCGCTGCTCGAGGAGCTGCTGCCGCCGGCGCCCGCCCGCGTCCTCGACGTCGGCGGCGGCGCGGGCGTGTACGCGAGCTGGCTGGCCGAGCGGGGCTACGACGTCCACCTGGTCGATCCGGTGCCGTTGCACGTTGCGCAGGCGCGCGAACACGGGACGTTCACGGCCGAGGTGGGCGACGCGCGCGGACTGGCCGAGGGGGACGCGTCGCGCGACGCCGTGCTCCTGCTCGGCCCGCTCTACCACCTGCCCGAACGCGCCGAGCGGGTCCGAGCACTCGCCGAGGCGTGCCGCGTGGTGCGTCCCGGCGGCGTCGTGTGCGCCGCCGCGATCGCCCGCTGGGCGGGCCTGTGGGACGCGCTGACGGGGGACATGCTCGCGGACGACCGCGTGCCGGCCATCGTCGACGGCGAGCTCGGCACGGGCGTGCACAGGAACGACGAGGGCGTGCCCGGCTGGTTCACCACGGCGTACTTCCACCGCCCCGAGGACCTGCCGGGCGAGCTGGCGGACGCGGGCCTGGTCGAGCCGGGCGTGCGCGCGATCGAGGGCCCGGCGGCGTTCTTCGGCGAGTTGGCGGAGATCCTCGGCGACGCCAGGCGACGCGCCGACCTGATGCGCCACCTCGCCCGCACCGACGCCGAGCCCGCGCTCCTCGGCGCGGGCTCCCACCTGCTGGCGTACGCCCACCGCCCGCCTGAGCTGGGGACCCCACTTGTGGTCCTGGCCCCAAGTGGGGACCCCACTCGTGGCTATCACCACAAGTGGGGTCCCCAGCCGGGTCAGAGCGCGGAGAGCAGGGCGAGGATCGTGCGGTTGGCGTCGACGGGGACGCCGTGGGCCTCGGCGAGCCGGACGACCGCGCCGGTGAGGCCGTCGTACTCGAGCGGCCGGCCGGCCTCGCGGTCCTGCAGCATCGACGACGAACCGTCCGGCGGCAGCGCGTGCAGCCACGCGAGCGTCTCCTCCGCCACGCCGTCGGGCAGGTCGGCGCCGTCGGCCCGTGCCACCGCGACCGTCTCGCGCAGGATCGACATCGCGAGCTCGGCGACCCTCGGCTCGTGCAGCACCTCGGCCCGCCGGCCGGTGAGCGCGGTGATCGGGTTGCCCACCACGTTGGTCAGCAGCTTCCGCCAGGCCGCCGTGCGGAAGTCGGCGACCGGTTCGACCCGCAGGCCGCCCGCGGTGAACACCTCGGCCGCGGCCCTGCCGTCCTCGTCATCGGGCACCAGGAGCTCGCTCGCCGACGTCGGCCGGGCCCGCGCGGCGCCCCGACCGGTGCGCTCGGCGTTGATGTAGACGACGGTGGGGACGACCCTGCCGGCGACGAGCGGGCCGACGCGCGCGGCGTGGTCGATGCCGTTCTGCGCGACGACCACCCGGCTCGACGGGTCGGTCGTGGCGTCCAGCCACGGCGCGACGTCCGCCGTGTGGTGCATCTTGGTCGCGAGCACCACCCAGGGGTACGCCGCCACGTCGGCCGGCTCGGCGACCCAGCGCACGGGGTACGTCCTGGTGCCGTCGCCGTCGGTCACCTCGACGCGGTCGACCTGCCTGCGGCCGCAGACGACCACCTCGCGGCCGGCCTCGGCCAGGGCCGCGGCGAGCACCGTGCCGATCGCGCCCAGCCCGATCACGGCTGCCGGCTCACGCTTGTCGGGGGACGAGGGCACCTGATCCTCCGGATCACTCGGGGGCAGGTGCAGGCTAACGTTCGCTGAGCGTCGCTGGCTTCCACCACCGCAGTCGTATATACGCTGACCGCGTGACCGAGACCGCAGGTCCGCCGGAACCGGCGCAGTCACCCGACGCCACGGTGGCCGCGCTGTACGACCTGCGCGGCCTGCTGCGGGTCACGTCGTTCCGCCGGCTCTGGATCTCACTGGGCTTCTCCAGCCTCGGCGACTGGCTCGGCTTCCTCGCCACGACGGCGCTGGCGGCGTCCTACGGCGGGCACAACTACCTGCTGGCGAACTTCGCCGTCGGCGCCGTGCTGATCCTGCGGATGCTCCCCGCGCTCGTGCTCGGCCCGATCGCGGGCGCGTGGGTCGACCGGTTCGACCGCCGCCGGACGATGGTCGTCAGCGACATCATCCGGTTCGGCATGTACGCGTCGATCCCGTTGGTGCCCACCTGGTGGTGGCTGTTCGTCGCGACGCTGGTCACCGAGTGCGCGTCCATCTTCTGGAACCCCGCGAAGGAGGCGACGGTCCCGAACCTGCTGCCGCGGGAGCGCCTGGAAGCCGCGAACCAGCTCAGCCTGCTGACGACCTACGGCAGCGCACCCGTCGCCGCGCTCATCTTCTCGCTGCTGGCCGAGACCAGCAGCCTGCTCGGCCGCGCGTGGACCGACTTCTTCGTCACCAACCCCGTCGACATGGCGCTCTACGTCAACGCCGTCACGTTCCTCTTCGCGGCGTACACCGTGTTCCGGTTGCGGGACATCCCGCCGCCCGTCCGCGGGGAGAGCGCACAGCCGAGCGTGATCCGGCAGATCACCCAGGGCTGGTCGTACGTCGGACGCACCCCCCTCGTCCGCGGGCTGGTCGTCGGCATGCTCGGCGCCTTCGCCGCCGGCGGCGCGGTGATCGGCGTCGCGCGGGTGTTCGTCGGGTCGATGCACGCGGGCGACGCCGCGTACGGCGTGCTGTTCGGGACGGTGTTCGTCGGCCTGGCGTTCGGCATGTTCGCGGGGCCGAGGCTGCTGCGCGGGTTCAGCCGGAAGCGGCTGTTCGGCATCTGCCTCGCGAGTGCGGGTGTGCTGCTCGTCGGCGTGTCGATCGTGCACGAGCTCGTGTTCGCGGTGGGACTGACCGCGTTCGTCGGGGCGTTCGCCGGCATGGCCTGGGTGATCGGCTACACGCTGGTGGGCCTGGAGGTCGACGACCGCCTCCGCGGGCGCACGTTCGCGTTCCTGCAGACGATGGTGCGCGTCGTGCTGATCGCGGTGCTGGCGGTGGCGCCGCTGATCGCCGGCGGCATCGGGTCGCACCGGTTCGCGGTGTCCGACTTCATCGTACGGTTCGACGGGTCCAACGCCGTGATCCTGCTCGCGGCGGTGCTCTGCCTCGTGATGGGCGTCGTCTCGTTCCGGCAGATGGACGACCGGCGCGGGGTGCCGGTGTGGCGCGACCTGCTCGGCGCCGTCCGCGGCCACCTCGTCGTGCCGGAGCCCGAGCGGGGCCAAGGCGTGTTCGTCGCGTTCGAGGGCGGCGACGGCGCGGGGAAGTCCACCCAGGTGCGGCTGCTCGGCGAGTGGCTGCGCGGCCAGGGGTACGAGGTGGTGACCACGCGTGAGCCGGGCAACACGGCGATCGGCAGCAAGCTGCGGGCGGTCCTGCTCGACCCTGCGAACGGTGACCTCGACGCGCGCGCCGAGGCGATGCTGTACGCCGCCGACCGTGCGCAGCACGTAGCCGAGGTCGTGCGTCCGGCGCTCGACCGGGGAGCGGTCGTCGTCACCGACCGGTACGTGGACTCCTCGCGTGCCTATCAGGGTGCGGGCCGCGAGCTGTCCGAGGAGGACATCGGCCGGCTGTCGGCGTGGGCCACGGGCGCGCTCGTGCCGGACCTGACCGTCGTCCTCGACCTGCCGCCGGGGGTCGCGGCGTCGCGGCGTACCGACGTCCCGGACCGGCTGGAGCGGGAGTCACCGGAGTTCCACGAGCGCGTACGCCGCGCGTTCCTGGACCTCGCCGGCCGCGCGCCGGAGCGCTACCTCGTCCTCGACGCCACCGAACCGCCGGACGTCGTGGCCGCGAAGGTCCGCACCCGGCTGGAGCCGCTCCTGACGGCCGCGGCCAAGCCGGCGCCGGCCCCGAAATAGCCGCGCGCTCCCCCTGTCACGGGCCATGTAAACCATGCTCGTGGTGCCTTTACACGGGGCAGGTGCCGGGTAAAGGCACCACCAGCCGTGTAAAGCGTTCCCAGATTACAACCAGGTGGTTGTGCAACTCGCCGGTTGTGGATATGCTCCCGTCATGCCCACAGCGGAGGACGAGCTGAGCCTGGTGTTCGCGGCGCTCGCGGACCCCACCAGGCGCGCGATCCTGGCCCGGCTGGCCAACGACGCCGCGACGGTGAACGAGCTCGCCGAGCCGTTCGCCATGTCCCAGCAGGCGGTCTCGAAGCACCTGAAGGTGCTCGAACGCGCCGGCCTCGTCTCGCGCACGCGCACGGCGCAGGCCCGGCCGTGCGCGCTCGAGGCGGACGGGCTCGCCGCCGCCGCCGACTGGATCGAGCGGCACCGGCGGCTGTGGGCCGACCGGCACGACCGTCTCGCCGAGCACCTCGCCGCACTGGCCGGCGAGCGGCGACGTCCCGAGGAGAACCGATGAGCGACACCGGCGAGCTGACCTACCGGCGCGTGCACGACGCGTCGCCCGAGCTGCTGTTCGACTGCATGACCACGCCGGAGCACCTCACCCACTTCTGGGGCCCGACCGGCACCACCACGCCCGTCGAGAACATCGTCGTCGACCTCCGGCCCGGCGGTGCGTTCGAGACCACGATGGTCAACGACGCCGACGGCAGCACGTACACGATGCGGGCCCGCTACGCCGACGTCCGCCGTCCGTACCTGCTCGAGTGGATCGAGCCCGGCGTCGAGGGCGGCATGCGCACCAGGGTCACGTTCACCGCGCTCGGGGACGGCCGCACCGAGGTGATCACCCACCAGACCAACGTCCCCGCCGCCTACCTCAGCGCCGAGGCGCGGGCCGGGTTCGAGACGAGCCTCGACCGCTTCGACGTGTACCTGACCGAGCTGACCGGAGACCCGCGATGACCGAAGCCGTGAGCGCGAGCACCACCGTCGACGTCCCTGCCGAGGCCGTGTTCGCGGTGCTCGCCGACCCCGCCAAGCACCCTGCCGTCGACGGCACCGGCTGGGTGCGCGAGGCCGTCGACCGCGAGCCGCTGACCCACGCCGGCCAGCTGTTCGAGATGGCGATGCACCACGACAACCACCCGACCGGCGACTACCGGATGGTCAACCGGGTGCAGGTGTTCGAGGCGCCGCACGCGATCGCGTGGGAGCCGGGCCAGGACCGCACCGGCGACGGCACCGTCTCGTTCGGCGGCTGGGTCTGGCGGTACGACCTGGAACCAGCCGGCGCGTCCGGTACGCGGGTGACGCTCACGTACGACTGGTCGGCCGTCCCGGCCGCGCTGCGCGAGTACATCCGGTTCCCGCCGTTCGCACCCGACCACCTCGACAACTCGCTGCGCCACCTCGCCGAGCTCGCCGTGGCCGTCTCCCGAGCCATGTAAACCATGCCGGTGGTGGCTTTACACGGGGCAGGCGCCTTGTAAAGCCACCACGAGCCTGGTTTACATGGCCCGGGAGAACAGCGTGACGGGGAGCTGACGGTGAGTCGTGACGGTACCGACGGCTACGCTGGCGGCCGTGGGTAGCGTCTTCGACGACCTCGTCGGCCAGGAGTCGGTCGTCGCCGAGCTGCGCGCCGCCGCCGCGGCCGCGACCGACGTGCTCGCCGGCGCCGACCACCGCGGCATGACGCACGCCTGGCTGTTCACCGGCCCGCCCGGCTCCGGGCGTTCCACGGCCGCACGCGCGTTCGCGGCCGCGCTGCAGTGCCGCAACGGCGGCTGCGGCGAGTGCGAGGCCTGCCACACGGCGCTCGCCGGCACCCATGCCGACGTCGAGGTGCTGCGTCCGGAGGGTCTGTCCTTCTCGGTCGCCGAGGCCCGCCGCCTGGTCCACCGTGCCGCGATGTCGCCGGCCGGACGCCGCTGGCAGGTGATCCTGTTCGAGGACGCCGACCGGATGACCGAGCAGGCCGCCAACGCGCTGCTGAAGGCGATCGAGGAGCCGCCCGAGCGCACCGTCTGGCTGCTCTGCACGCCCGCACCGGACGACCTCGTCGTGACGATCAGGTCGCGCTGCCGCCTGGTCACGCTCGCCACGCCGTCCACGGCTGCGGTCGCCGACGTGCTCGTCCGCCGCGACGGCATCGACCCGGAGATGGCCGCGTTCGCCGCCCGTGCCGCCCAGGGACACGTCGGCCGGGCCCGCCGGCTCGCCACCGACGAACGCGCGCGCGCCCGGCGCACCGACGTGCTCCGCGTGCCCACCTCGCTCGACGACCTCGCGGCCGG
>DASUWX010000090.1:0-3576 GCA_036378185.1 Streptosporangiales bacterium
AACCCCATGCCGCGAGCTGAACCTTCCCACCGCGTGCAGACGGTGTGAGGGTTCAGCTCACGGCGTGAAGACGCCCGGACGGCCGCAGCTGCTCAGAGCCAACCGCGGCGTTTGAAGACGAAGTAGAGGGTGAGACAGACCAGCGCCATCAGGCAGATCGCGAACGGATAGCCCATCGCCCAGTGCAGCTCCGGCATGGTCTTGAAGTTCATCCCGTAGATGGTGCCGATGAGGGTGGGCGCGAACAGGATGGCCGCCCAGCCGGAGATCCGCTTGACCTCCTCGTTCTGCCCGAAGCTCGCCTCGGTCAGCCGCTTCATCTCCTCGTTCTGCGCCTGGCCGACGAGCGTCGCGTTGACGGTGAGGATGTCCTGCAGCATCTGCCGGAACCCGTCGACGCGCTCCACCACTGTCGTGGCGTGGTCGGCGACGTCGCGGAGATAGCGCTGCAGTTCCTCGTCGATGCCGTACTTCTCGAAGCCCGCGGTGAGCGCGTCCAGGATGCCGATGAGCGGACGGGTGGCGCGCTGGAACTCGATGACCTCGCGCGACAGCTCGTAGATGCGCCGCGACACCGCGGGGTCGCCGCGGAACACCTCGGTCTCGATCTCGTCGATGTCGTTCTGCAGCCCGGCGACGACGGGGGCGTAGCCGTCGACGACGGCGTCGAGGATCGCGTACAGCACGGCCTCCGTGCCGCGGCGCAACAGGTCCGGCTCGGACTCCATCCGGCGGCGTACCGACGCGAGGTCGGGCGCCTCGCTGTGCCGGACGGTGAGCACGAAGTCGCGGCCGACGAACAGGTGCAGCTCGCCGAAGTCGACCTCCTCGGCGTCGTCGACGTACCGCGCGGCACGGAGCACGACGAACAGCGTGTCCCCGTACCGCTCCAGCTTCGGCCGCTGGTGCGCGACGATCGCGTCCTCGACGGCGAGCTTGTGCAGCTCGAACTCGTTCGCCAGCTCGACGATCTGCGCGGATGCCGGGCGGTACAGGCCGATCCAGGCGAGGCCGTCCGGCTCGTCGCGCAGGTGCCGGAACGTCTCGGCGAGCGTCAGGGGAGTCGCGCTGCGGCGGCCGTCCACGTAGACGGCGTTGTCGATGATGCTGTTGTCGACGGGCGGCGCGTCGGAGGAACGGGGATCCATCGACTGCTCGGGAGCCACCTCGCGAGGGGTGGTCGACTTGCGCGCTCGGACGGCGCGGCGGCGGAGTGGGCGCAGGGTGGGCAGGCGTCGATCGAGCATCTCGGGACCTCCGGGCAGGAGCTGACAGCAAAGGGCTGCATGGGAGCGGCCGTCGCCGACGAGCAGACGCCTGGTCCGTGGAGCACGCGGGTCAGCAGAGCGGGACCCGTGCGGCGTGTGCGTTCGTCAGCGGCCGACGGGTCTGGGAGGTTGGCTAGTCATCGTCAGCCACACCTCCTCTGTCCGCACACGTATCGGTCCACGGCACAGAGTACCCCACGGCCCCGCGCCGGGCGGTACTGTCGTCCCGATCGGCGACGCCGCCGCCGGGGGGAGGGGACATGGCGGACGAGGGCAACACCATCGACCTATCCAAGGACGTCGCGGACTGGTACAAGAATTTGGGCTCGAAGGACAAGGCGCGCGCCGACAAGATGTTCGATCGGCTCAAGGAGCACGGGTCTCAGCTCGGCATGCCGCACAGCAGGTCACTCGGCGGGGGGTTGCGGGAGTTGCGCCTCAAGATGCGGGAGGGGACGGTCGACACCCGCGTCACGTATCACCAGCGCGGCACCGAGTTCCGTACCCTGACGGTGTTCAACAAGACGAAGATGAACGAACGGCAGGCCGTCAACACCGCGCGGGACAGGATGATGAAGGACATCGCGGGCCTCGAAGCGCGTGCGACACTCGAGACGAAGACGCGGGACGCCAGGAACGGCACGAGCGGCAAGCGTCGGGACCAGGACCGGGCGGACCAGCGGAGCGACCGGGAGCGCCGCGGCCACAGGACGTCGAAGACGCGAGAACGGCACAGGGGGAGATGAGGATGGTCTCCTACGACGAGCTCAAGGCACAGAACCCGCCGGACGACTGGGAGGAGTACCGCGAGGGCTACGCCCAGGCCGGGCTCGAAGGCGACGTAGTCGAGCTGTTCTACAAGGTCCGTACGCATCTGGGGCTCAGCTACGCGGAACTGGGCGAGAAGATGGGGTTGTCGGCGGAGGACACCGAGGACCTGGAGGACTTCGAGAAGATCCCGACGATCGAGGACCTCGCGCGGCTGAGCCGTGCGACCGGGGTGCCGATCCACCTGGTCGCCGGCAAGGACGGCGAGGTCGCCGACGTCGACCTCGGCGCCGACCGCTACCCGAAGGACTGACCCGCACGCTGCCGCGCCTTGCGGCGGCGCCACCAGGTCACGCACCACAGCACCTGCACTCCGACGAGCGCGACGATGACGACGGCCGCGTTCGCGACGTCCCCCGGGCTGCGCGCGGCGATGATCCGCTGCGCCGACTGCGTGAGCAGGGTGACGTCCACCGGCAGCGCCACGGTCACGAGCACCGCCAGGCAGGCGAGCGTCCCCAGCGTCAGCACCACGGCGTACGCACGCACCGCCTTGCGTTCCCGGCCGCGCAGCCGTACCGTCGGGTCGCCCGGCCGCACGCTGCCGCCCGGGCGCACCCATGCGAAGGCCGACCGCAGCAGGTACTGCACGTACGCCGCACCGTCGTGATGCAGGTCGCGGCAGCCGGTGAGGTCTTCGAGGACGAAGAACCCGTCCGTCCGCATGAACACCATGCACTCGAACGCCAGCGGCATGAGCGCGAGCACCGCGACGGCGGCCGCGATCCGGTGCGCCACCCCGGCCGGGTCGGTGACCGGGAGCAGCAGCGTCGCGCCCGCCGCGACCACGAGGTTGGTGCCGACACCCGCGAGGTACGCCGTCAGCCGGTGCCGTCTCGGCGCCACCTCGATGCCGCTCATGTCGGTCTGCACGACGAGGAACTGCAGCCGCGTGCCGAGGCTGATCCGCGACGGCACGCCGATCGCCCGCGCCGCCAACATGTGTGCGCACTCGTGCACCAGCGCCAGCAACCACCCCGCCGCGACGCTCGTCCCGAGCACCAGCGCGCCGTCCGGCGTCCACAGCAGCCTGCGGTAGCTGGGCGCGTACGCCGGATGGGCGGCCAGGACGGCGACGGCAGCCGCCACCACGGCGGCCGCGACCACCGGCAGCCACGGGCTGAGCATGAACCGCACGTGCCCGGGCCGCAGCCACGGGAACGTCGCCCGCCGGGTCTCCGGCGGCGGGACGCGGGCGCCGTCGACGGCCGCCACGAGGCCGGTCTCGGCGAGCTCCCTGGCGAAGCCGCCCACGTCGTGCTCCTCGCCGACCTCGGCGGTCAGCTCGGCGGACGCCTCGGCGACGGTCCGGCCCGTGTCCAGCAGCTCGACGGCGCGGACGCCGACCGGCGGCATCGCGACCGCCAGACCGCGCTCCGGGCAGCCCACCAGCCACTCGTCGCCGTCTCTGCGGGTCCGCAGCGGGACGAACGTGACCCGGCTGCCCGGCCCGAGGGCCGGGACCCGGTGCTCCGCGCCG
>DASUWX010000091.1:0-52632 GCA_036378185.1 Streptosporangiales bacterium
AGATCGTCTCGACGCGGCAGTGGTACATCCGCAACGGCGGCCGCGACGACGAGCTGCGCACCGCGCTGCTGAAGCGCGGTGCCGAGCTGTCCTGGCACCCGCCGTTCATGGGTGCGCGCTACGCGGACTGGATCCGCGGGCTCGCGGGGGACTGGCTGGTCAGCAGGCAGCGCTACTTCGGCGTCCCGATCCCCGTCTGGTACCCGGTCGACGACGCGGGGGAGCCGCGCTACGCCGACCCGCTGCTGCCGGACGAGTCGGCGCTGCCCGTCGACCCGTCGACCGACGTCCCGCCCGGTTACACGGAGGAACAGCGCGGCCGGCCGGGCGGGTTCGTGGCCGACCCGGACATCCTCGACACCTGGGCGACGTCGTCGCTCACGCCCCAGATCGCCGGCGGCTGGGTGGACGACGAGGACCTGTTCGCGCGGGTGTTCCCGATGGACCTGCGCCCGCAGGCGCACGACATCATCCGCACCTGGCTGTTCAGCACCGTGGTCCGCGCGCAGCTCGAGCAGGGGCAGCTGCCGTGGCGGCACGCGGCGATCTCCGGGTTCATCTACGACCCCGACCGCAAGAAGATGTCCAAGTCCAAGGGCAATGCGGTGACGCCGGAGAGCGCGCTGGAGAAGTACGGCACCGACGGGTTCCGGTACTGGGCCGCGCACGGGCGGCTCGGCGTCGACGCGACCTACGACGACGCGATGATGCGCGTGGGGCGCCGCCTCGCCATCAAGGTGCTCAACGCGAGCAAGTTCGTGCTCGGCCTCCCCGGTGGCGAGGCCGACGGCGCGCCCGTCACGGAGCCGCTGGACCGGGCGATGCTCGCCTGGCTCGCGGATGTCGTCGACGACGCGACCGCCGCGCTCGAGGACTACGACCACACCGGCGCGATCCAGCGGATCGAGGACGCGTTCTGGGCCTTCTGCGACGACCACGTCGAGCTGGTGAAGGCGCGCGCGTACGGCGAACGCGGCGCCGGCGCACAGGCGTCGGCGCACGCCGCGCTGCGTCCCGCGCTGGCCGTGTTCCTGCGGCTGCTGGCGCCGTTCCTGCCGTACGTCACCGAGGAGGTCTGGTCGTGGTGGCGGGACGGCTCGGTGCACCGGGCGGCGTGGCCGTCCGGCGACGAGCTGCGCGCGCTCGCCGGCCCGGCCGACCCGTCGCTGGTGCCGTTGGCCGGCGCCGCCGTCACCGCGGTGCGCCGGGCGAAGTCCGCGGCGAAGCTGTCGATGCGCGCGGACGTCGCCGCCCTGCGCGTCACCGCGGCCGCCGACGCGCTTGAGGCGTTGGGCCAGGTGCTGCCCGACGTCCAGGCGGCCGGCCGTGTCGCCCGCGTCGAGACGACCGAGGCCGACGTCCCGGAGCCGGCGTACGAGGTCGACCTGACCTGACACCGGCGAGACCGCCGCCGGTCGCCTGGCGGGCGCGCCGCCGAGGGCCGCCAAGGCCGCCGAGGCCGCCGAGGCCTAGACCTCACGTGGGTACGTTGCCGTGGCTATGGCCTCTGCAACGTACCCACGTCACGTGGTTCCACATCGTGGTGGTGGCGTTGCCATTGCCATAGCGCGCGCAACGTACCCACGTCACGGTCAGGGGAGGGGCTTCTCCAGGCCCACCGGTTCGCCGGCGTGGATCACGTCGACGCCGTCGAGCAGCAGGGTGGGACGGTCGAGCACGCACTCGAGGTAGCCGCGGGCGGCGTTGGCGCCGCCGATGCCGAGGTTCGCGCCGAGGGTGAGGTGGCCGGTGTGGGCGGCGGCGGCGTCGGTGCTGATCACGCCGACCGGCTTCGCCGCGGGGTTGAGGCCGAAGCCGACGACCGCGACGACGCTCATCCGCGGGTCGTCGCAGCTCGTCAGCGCCTGCTCGACCCGGTTGGCGGCCGCGCCGCCGGACACGGCGACCACGCGCCCCGCCTCGACGACGAACGTGACGGGCGCGTCGACGAGTCCGTACGACGTGCTCACGTCGACGACGATCGTGCCGGACGCGGAGGTCTCGAGCGGCGCGACGACCGCGCCGGCGTACGGGAACCGGAAGATGCCGGCCCGCCGGCCGGACGGCGGGCACGCGATGCCCGGCCGGCCGGTGAGCTCCATCGTCAGCCGGGTGCCCGCCTCCGTGGTGAGCTCGGCGTGCGTCGCGTCGCCCAGGCGCGCCGCGAACCGGTCCGCGACCGGCGCGAGCGCGTCGAAGTCGGCCTCGATGGCACCGGTGGTCAGCATCGCCTCGTCGGCGCCGATCATCGTGATCAGCCGGCCGCCCCGGTGCACGATCGCGTGGGCCGTGCTGCTGAACAGCATGCTGGTCTTGGTGAACACGATGACCACGTCGAGGTCGAGCAGCTCGCCGGCCACGTCCGCCAGCAGGTCTGCGTCGGCGGGCGCGGCATCGGTCTCGAGGAAGCGCACGTGCGCGTTCGCGCCGGCCGCCGTCGCGGCACGCCGGATCGCCCAGGCGGGGCCGGCGTTGCCCTGCCTGTCGTAGACGACCAGGACGCGGTCGCCCGCGCGGATACCGCCGGCCCTGACCACACGGTCGGCACCCTCGTCGAGTGTCAGCACGAGCCGGCTCCGTATCCGCTGAGGTACCCGCGCGCCCCGGCCGTTCGCCGTGGGCGCACCCCGGTGAATTCCCCCCACCTCGCCATGTGGTCGTCATGCCCCCCGATCGGCCACCGGTGGGCACCCTAGGGCCTGGCGAGTCGGTTGTCACACGTCGGACAGCTGCCGCGGCGTTGCGTAACCGACGGCGGTGGATCCGTCACCGGCGGGACGATCCCCCGTGCGCGTTCCGGGCCCGGGGGCCGGGACTAGGGTGTCGACCACGACGCAGCGGGCGCGCGCGAGCAGCCGAGGAAGTGGAGGCGAGATGCCGGAACGGGTACGCGGGGTCGTGTCGGCGGCCAAGGGGCAGCCGGTGACCGTGGAGACGATCGTGGTGCCCGAGCCGGGCCCCGGCGAGGCGCGCGTCCGGGTGCAGGCCTGCGGCGTCTGCCACACCGACCTGCACTACCGCGAGGGCGCGATCAACGACGAGTTCCCGTTCCTGCTCGGGCACGAGGCGGCCGGCGTCGTCGAGTCCGTGGGACCGGACGTCACCAACGTCGCGCCCGGCGACTTCGTCGTCCTCAACTGGCGCGCGGTCTGCGGTGACTGCCGGGCCTGCCGGCGCGGCCGTCCCTGGTACTGCTTCGCCACCCACAACGCGAGCCGGAAGATGACGCTCGAGGACGGCACCGAGCTCTCACCGGCACTCGGCATCGGCGCGTTCGCGGAGCTGACGCTCGTGGCGTCCGGCCAGTGCACGAAGGTCGACCCGGCCGCGCCGCCCGAGGTCGCCGGTCTGCTCGGCTGCGGCGTCATGGCCGGCATCGGCGCGGCGATCAACACCGGTGGTGTCGGCCGCGGCGACTCGGTCGCGGTGTTCGGCTGCGGCGGGGTGGGCGACGCCGCGATCGCGGGCGCACGCCTGGCCGGGGCTGCGCGCATCGTCGCCGTCGACGTGGACGACCGGAAGCTCGAGTGGGCGAAGGGATTCGGCGCCACGCACACCGTGAACGCGCGTGACGACGACCCCGTCGAGACCATCCGTTCCCTGACCGACGGCAACGGCGTCGACGTCGCGATCGAGGCGGTCGGCCGTCCGGAGACGTTCAAGCAGGCGTTCTACGCGCGTGATCTCGCCGGCGTCGTCGTCCTTGTCGGCGTGCCCGACCCGGAGATGAGACTGGAGCTCCCACTGATCGACGTGTTCAGCCGCGGTGGCGCGGTGAAGTCGTCCTGGTACGGCGACTGCCTGCCCTCGCGCGACTTCCCGATGCTCATCGACCTGTTCCGGCAGGGGCGGCTGCCGCTGGACCAGTTCGTGACCGAGACGATCCCGCTGGACGACGTGGAGGACGCGTTCACGCGGATGCAGGAGGGTGCAGTGCTCCGTTCGGTGGTGAGGTTCTGATGCGGCTCGGCTGGCGGAGGAAGGACCGCGACGACGAGGACGTCGAGGAGATCGAGGACGACGTCGAAGACACGGACGACGTCGACGACGAGGAAGCGGACGACGACGAGGACACCGGTGAGGTCCGGATCGAGAAGGTCGTGACGTCCGGGGTGTTCTCGCTCGACGACGAGGACCACGACGTCGAGAACAACGTCTGGCTCATCGGCGACGACGTCGAGGTCGTGGTCATCGACGCGGCGCACGACGCCGAGGCGATCCTGGAGGCGGTCGGCGACCGCGAGGTGCGTGCGGTCATCTGCACGCACGCGCACAACGACCACGTGAACGCCGCGCTCGAGGTGGCCGAACGCGACGAGGCGCCGATCGCGCTGCATCCGCGGGACCGGCGGCTCTGGGAGATGACCCACGAGGACGAGGTGTGGGACATCGACATCGAGGACGGCGGGATCTTCGAGGTGGCCGACACCCAGCTCAGGGTGCTGCACACCCCCGGGCACTCGCCGGGCTCGGTCTGCCTGTACGTCGAGGAGCTCAAGGTGGTCTTCACCGGCGACACCCTGTTCCAGGGCGGGCCGGGCGCCACGGGCCGTTCGTTCTCGGACTTCCCGACGATCCTGAACTCCATCTCGGACAAGCTGTTCGCGCTGCCGAAGCGCACGCGGGTGCTGCCGGGACACGGCGAGGAGACCACGATCGGCGCCGAGGAGAAGGACTACGACAGCTGGGTGGAGCGCGGCCACTGAGCCCGTTGTCGGTGCGGTGCGACAGGCTGGGCCCATGACGGCGTCACAGCAGCTCGGTTTCCCCGGCATGCCCAGGCGGCTGTACGTCTGCACACCGTCGCGCCTCGGCACCTGGCTGGACTGCCCGCGCCGCTACCGCATGACCTACCTCGACCGGCCGCAGCCGCCGAAGGGCCCGCCGTGGGCGCACAACTCGCTCGGCGCGAGCGTGCACAACGCGCTGGCCGCGTGGTGGCGGCTGCCGCCGCGGCGGCGTGATCCCGAGGCCGCCGTCCGGCTGCTCGACGAGGGCTGGCTGACCGAGGGATACCGCGACACCGCGCAGAGCGAGGTGGCGCGCGAGCACGCCCGTGGCCTCGTCGCGCACTACGTCGCCGGCCTCGACCCGTACGACGAGCCGGTCGGCATCGAGCGCGTGGTGTCCACCCGCACCGAGCGGATGGCGCTGTCCGGGCGGATCGACCGGCTGGACGACCGCGGCGGTGAGCTGGTGGTCGTCGACTACAAGACGGGCCGGCACGTGCTCACCGTCGACGACGCCCGCGCGTCGCTCGCGTTGGCGCTGTACGCGCTGTGCACGCAGCGGGTGCTGCGCAGGCCCTGCTACCGGGTCGAGCTGCACCACCTGCCCACCGGCGAGGTGCTCGCCTGGGAGCACGACGACGCGAGCCTCGCCCGCCAGCTCGGCCGGGCCGAGGACATCGCGGCGGAGGCGTTCGAGGCCGACGAGCGGTTCCGCGCCGGGCTGCCGGACGGCGCCGTCGACGAGGTGTTCCCGCCGCGTCCGGGGCCGATCTGCAGGTGGTGCGACTTCGCGCAGCACTGCCCCGAGGGCAGCCGCGCGTACCCGGCGCGGCCGTCGTGGGCCGGCCTCGCCGACGAGCTCGTGGCCGGCTGATCTGGCCGGCGGTGCGTTCCCGTCGATCACGTTGACGTGATCGACCAGGACCTCACACGACGCAGGACCCGTGTGCAGTCACCGTTCGTCGTGTGCAGGCTGCCGGCTCGGGGAGGGCGGCTGACCCGCGAGCCGGCGGCGTCCGGCGAAGCCGAGGTCGACGCGGTGGTACCAGCCCAGGTCGGCGTCCCCCTCGAGCCAGCACAGCAGCACCGCTTCGCCGTGCAGCTCCGCGGGGAAGTCGAGCAGCAGTGGTGCGATCCCCTTCAGCTGCACGTCCTCGTGGGCGGTGATCCGGGTCAGCAGCTCGTCGACGTGCGCCTGGGCGGCCTTGAGCTCGGGCAGCCCGCCGAGCCGGGACGGGGCACCGATGCGCAGCGCGGCGCCGAGCTCGGCGATGTCGGCGCGCAGTGTCACGATCTTCTGCAGCACCGGCAGGAGTTCGGCCAGCAGCACCCGGGCCTCGGCGACCGTGTAGGTGTGTGCCACGACAACACCGTACGACCTGGCGCCGGCCCCGGTATCGTCGCGGCGTGAGCGACGCACCCGAGATCCGGACGAGCCGGCTGCTGCTGCGCGGCTGGCGCGACTCCGACCTGGCGCCCTTTGCCGCCCTGAACGCCGACCCCGAGGTGACCCGATACCTGGCCGGGCCGCTGAGCAGGGAGGAGAGCGACGCGAGGGTCAAGCGGATCGAGCGCGAGTTCACCGAGCACGGCTTCGGGCTGTGGGCGGTGGAGGTCGCGGCGAGCGGCGAGTTCGTCGGGTTCACCGGCCTTTCCGTCCCGGCCTTCCAGGCGCACTTCACCCCCGCCGTCGAGGTCGGCTGGCGGCTCGCGCGGTCGGCGTGGGGCAACGGCTACGCCACCGAGGCGGCGCGCGCGGCGGTCGCGTACGGCTTCGGCGCGGCCGGTCTCGACGAGATCGTCTCGTTCACGACGGTGGCCAACCGCGCGTCCCGCGCTGTGATGGAGCGGCTCGGCATGACCCGCGATCCCGCCGACGACTTCGACCACCCCAGGCTCGCGGCGGACCACCCGCTGCGCCCGCACGTGCTCTACCGCCTGCGGCGTCCGGCCTGACTACTGGAGGCAGAACTCGTTGCCGTCCGGGTCGCGCATGACGACGCAGTAACCGAGCGGCTGGTCGTTCTCGTACAGCCTGGTGGCGCCGAGGCCGGCGAGGCGGTCGACCTCCTCCGCGATCGTGGCCTTGCGGGCGTCGAGCGGCACGGCGTGGCCGCCGCTGACGTTGACGTCGAGGTGCACGCGGTTCTTCGCGGTCTTCGGCTCGGGCACCTTCTGGATGAACACGCGCGGGCCCTTGCCGTCCGGGTCGACCAGCGCGGAGGCGGAGTCCCACCTGTCCTCCGGGATGCCCCAGGTCTGCAACGCCGCCTGCCAGGAGTCGAACCCGGGCGGCGGCGGCTGGACGATGTAGCCGAGGGCCGCGGCCCAGAACTCGGCGGTACGCGCGGGGTCCGGGCTGTCGAAGGTGATCTGCACGCTGGTCGCCATGCCACCGACCGTACGTCCCGGCGCCGACAGCGATGACGGGAATGATCCGCTGCGAGGTCGAGGAGCGCCGGGACCGGCCGAACGCCCACTACTCTGAGCGGCCTGGGAGGGCAGCATGAGAGCGCGTACGCCGGCCCTGGCGGCCGGAAGGCGGCACTCCGTCGCTCGCCGCCGGGACGGGACGGTCATCGCCACAGGCACCGACGCCGCCGGCGAATGCCGTGTCGAGGGGTGGAGAGACGTGACGGCCGTCGCGGCGGGAAACGTGCACACCGCGAACAACACGGGCAGGTCGCACACCGTGGGACTCCGATCCGACGGCACCCTGCTGGCGACCGGATGGAACGGCCACGGCCAATGCGACGTGGCCGAGTGGCGGGACGTCGTAGCAGTCGCTGCGGGTTGGCGTCGCACGCTCGGTGTCCTCGCCGACGGCACCGTGCTCGCGGCCGGCAGGACCTCAGAAGGCGCGTGCGAGGTGCAGGGCTGGCGAGAGATCGTCGCTGTCTCGTGCGGCGACTGGCATTCGGCGGGCGTGAGGTCGGACGGCACCGCCCTGGCGACGGGGATCAACCGACGAGGCCAGTGTGCGGTCGGCGGTTGGCGCGACCTGTGCGATGTCTCGGCCGGTTACCTCCATACGGTCGGCCTGCGGACCGATGGACGGGCCGTCGCAACCGGGGACCGAGCGACCGGAGCGTGCGGCGTCGACCGCTGGGAGGACGTCGTGGCGCTGAGCGCCGGCAGCCACCACACGGTCGGGGTCACTGCATCCGGCCTGGTCCTTGCCGTCGGCGACAACGGTCACGGGCAGTGCGAGGTCGGCGACTGGCGCGACATCGTCGCCGTGGCGGCCGGCTCGACGCACACCCTCGGGCTGCGCTCCGACGGCGCCGTCGTCGGCACCGGGAACAACGCCGACGGTCAGTGCGAGGTCGACGGCTGGTCGGATGTCCGATCCTTCAGCGCGAGTGAGCCGACAGGAGCATGAGCGAGGCGACGTCAACCCACGGTTGACGCAGGCTGTGCCGTCAACCTATGGTTGACGGCATGGCAGAGGGGCAGCGGATGAGCCTGGACGCGCTCATCGCCGACGTGAAGAGCAGGCATCCGGACGGGGACGTGCTCGCGCATCTCTCCGACGCGGTGCTGGAGGCAGAGCACCTCGGCGAGCTCGCGGACCACCTGGTCGGGCACTTCGTCGACCAGGCGCGGCGGGCCGGGGCGTCCTGGACGGAGATCGGCGCGAGCATGGGCGTCAGCAAGCAGGCGGTGCAGAAGCGGTTCGTACCGAGGGCGTCGGCGGAACCGACCTCCGGCGGGATCTACGAACGGTTCACCATGCGGGCCAGACACGTGGTGGTCGCGGCGCAGGAGGCCGCGCACAACGCCGGGCACGCCCACATCGGCACCGAGCACCTCGTCCTCGGTCTGCTCGCCGAGCCGAACGGGCTCGCGATGCAGGCGATCGAGAAGGGCGCAGGCGTGTCGGCGGACGCGGTTCGGGAGGCGATCAGGGACCGGCTGGCGGCGCCGGCCGACTCAGTGCCCGAGCACATCCCGTTCACGCCGAGGGCGAAGAAGGTACTGGACCTGACCGCGCGCGAGGCACTGCGGCTCGGGCACAACTTCATCGGCACCGAACACATCCTGCTCGGTCTGCTGAAGGAGGAGGAGGGCCTCGGCGCCGTGGCTCTCATCGAGCTGGGGGTGACGCACGCCGAGGTCGAGAAGTGGGTCCGCGCCGCACTGGCCGGCTTCGTCGCGGGGCGCAGCGCGAGCGAGTGACCGACCTCGGGCGGGGGACCTAGGACCAACGACGCGTTGACCTCAAGTCCGGTTGAGCTTGCAGGCTGGCAGTCATGACAGCAACGCTCGACAGCACGACGACAACGGAGCTCCCCGGCGAACCGTCGCCACCGCCCGGCACGGCCGCGCTGCGGGGCGTCCTCGCCGGGCTGCTCACTCTCGTGACCCTCATCGCGTTCGAGGCGATGGCCGTCGGCACCGCGATGCCGGCCGTGGCGCGTGCGATGCACGAGGTGGGCGGGTACGGCCTCGCGATCTCCGCGTTCCTCGCCACGAGCCTGTTCGCCACGGCGCTCAGCGGCTACTGGAACGACCGCTCGGGGCCGCGGCTGCCGTTGCTGACCGGACTGGCGGCGTTCACCGGTGGGCTGCTCGTGAGCGGGACGGCGCCGGACTTCGCCGTGTTCACCGCCGGCCGTGCTCTCGGCGGGATCGGCGCGGGGCTCGTGACCGTGTCGCTGTACGTGCTCGTCGGGCACGCGTTCCCCGCGGAGCGGCGCCCGAGGATCTTCGGCTGGTTCTCGGCGGCGTGGGTGGTGCCGTCGCTCGTCGGCCCGGCGATCTCGGGCTGGCTGACGCAGACGGTGAGCTGGCGGGTCGTCTTCCTCGCGGTGCCGCCGATCGCGGTGGCCGCGGTGCTGGCGCTGCTGCCCGGGCTGCGCGGGACGTCCGGCGGCGCCCCGACCCGGCTGCCGACCAGGCGGCTGCTGGCCGGCGCCGGCGTCGCCGTGTCGGCGACGTTGCTGCAGTGGGGCGCCGAACGCCTCGGCACCCCGGCGGGTGTCGCCACCGCCGTCGTCGGCGTCGTCGCGCTGGTCGCCGCGCTCGTCGTCCTGCTCCCTGCGGGGACGATGCGGCTGCGCCGCGGCCTGCCCGCGCTGATCGCCACCCGCGGCATGCTCAACACGGCCTTCATGGGCGTCAACACGTTCATCCCGCTGATGCTGGTGACCCTGCGCCACCTGCCGCCGGCGTTCGCCGGCATCGCGCTCACGACCGGCGCGGTGGGGTGGAGCGCGGGCTCCTGGGTGCAGGCACGGGTCCGCGGGGACGCCGGCCACGGTCGGCTCGTCTCGGTCGGCCCGCTCGTCGTCGGCGCCGGAGCGGTCCTGCTCGCCGTCGTCGTGGTCGGCCTACCGACCTGGGTCGTCGGCGTCGTCTGGTTCGCGGCCGGGATGGGCATGGGCGCGGCGATGTCGAGCGCGTCGGTGCTGCTGCTCAACCTGTCCGCATCTGCCGAGCAGGGGACGAACTCGTCCTACCTCCAGCTCGCCGACTCGCTCGGCGGCGTGCTCGGTGTGGGTCTCGCCGGCGCCGTGTTCGCCGCTGCCCACGCGCAGGGACCGGTCGGGTCACACGTCTTCGCGGTCATCTGGCTGATGCTGGCGGCGGTGGGCGTCGCCGCCGGTCTCAGCGGACGCCGCGTGGTGCGCCGGGGCACGGATTAGACGAGGCGACCGCCCCGGTGGACGCCCCATCTCCCGTGCGGAGGTGGGGCGTCAGAACGCGTCCTCGACGCGGCCCACGTGCGGGGAGAGCGACGTGTCCTCCTCGCGTACCACCTTCCCGCGGGCCATGACGTAACGGCTCCAGGTGTCCTCGGTGTCGTGGTCGAGGGCGTACAGCACGCCGTACGAGCCCGGCGCCGTCTCCGCCACCGCCTCGTAGAACGACAGCAGCTCGAGCGGCGGGCGGTTGTGGCAACCGGCGAGCCACAGGTGCAGCTCGCCGTTGGCCCAGCGCAGGTCGACGGTCTCGTCGAAGACGCCCTCGATCTCGTCGACGAGCTGGGTGACGGCGATGACCGTGGCGTCGGTCGCGAGGTCCTGGAACTCCGCGACGGCGGGCGTCGTGCGGATGTTCGCCCACCCGTGCCACTCGAACATGCCCCGCAGTATCGCAGCTACGGTGCGTGTCCGGTGTGTTCGGCTCGCGTGACCGCCGCCAGTTCGGTCAGCCGGCGTTCCAGGAAGCGCCGTTCGGCGCCGTCGTCGGTGAGTTCCCTCGCCCGCCGGTAGGCGTCCCGCGCCTCGTCCACGCGCCCCAGGCGCCGCAGCAGTTCGGCCCTGGTGGAGTGCAGGTAGCGGAAGTCCTCGAGACCCAGCCCGTCGACGATGCGCAGCCCGGCCGCGGGGCCGTCGGTCTCGGCGACGGCGATGGCGCGGTTCAGCTCCACGACGGGCGAGCCGGTCAGCCGGGCCAGCTCCCCGTACAGCTCCGCGAGCCCGGCCCAGTCGCACGGCACCTCGGCGTGCAGGGACGCGATGGCGGCCTGGAGGACGTACGGTCCGCGCCCGCCGAGGGCGAGCGCACGGTCGAGCTCGACGCGTCCGGCGGCGATCTGCTCGGTGTTCCAGCGGGACCGGTCCTGATCGCCGAGCAGGACGAGCTCGCCGTCGCGGAAGCGGGCCTCGCTGCGGGAGTCGTGCAGCAGCATCATCGCCAGCAGCCCGTGCACCTCGGGCTCGGCCGGGAGCAGTTCGGCGAGCGCGCGGCCCAGCCAGATCGCCTCGGCCGCCAGCTCGTCGCGGCCGCCGTAGCCTTCGTTGAAGATCAGGTAGACGACCGCGAGAACGGCGTCGAGCCGCTCGCCGAGCAGGTGATCCGGCGGCACGCGGAACGGGATCCCCGCCGCCTTGATCTTGCGTTTCGCCCGCACCAGCCGCTGCGCCATGGTGCGCTCCGGCACCAGGAAGGCGCGGGCGATCTCGTCGGTGGACAGCCCGCCCAGGGTGCGCAGCGTGAGCGCCACCTGCGCCTCGACCGCGAGCGCCGGGTGGCAGCAGGTGAAGATCAGCTCCAGGCGCTCGTCGGGAAAGCTGGTGGTGTGCATCGGCACCTCGATGCGATCGGCCGTGACGAGCAGACCGAGCTTGGTGGCGAGGGTCCGGTCGCGGCGGACGCGGTCCGTGGCCCGGTTGCGCGCCGTCGTCATCAGCCAGGCGCGCGGGTTGGTGGGCACGCCGTCGCGGGGCCAGCGATCGGCGGCGATGGCGAACGCCTCCGCGGCTGCGTCCTCGGCGAGGTCGAAGTCGCCGAGGACGCCGATCAGAGTGGCCAGGACCCGGCCCCATTCCGCACGGAAGACCAGTTCGAGGGGCGCTACCAATACACCTCCGAAGGGCGGATCTCGACGGCGCCACCATAGCGTGCCGCCGGGACGCGGGCGGCGACCTCGATGGCCGCGTCCAGGTCGTCGGCCTCGAGGACGAACCAGGTGCCGACGGCCTCCTTCATCCCGACGAACGGGCCGTCGGTCGTCAGGGTCCTCCCGCCTTCCACCCGCACCGTGGTCGCGTTCTCGGGGAGGCCCATCGGCACCCCGGGCGTGACGCCCGGCGTCTCGTTGATCCCCTGGTAGTCGGCGTGGACCTGCTTCTGCTCCTCCTCGGAGAGCGCGGCCTGCCGCTCGAGCGCGGTGCCCTGGTAGACCAGCATCACGTACTTCATCGACATCTCCTCCTCCTGACCGGGACCGGTCGCAGTAAGACGAACGGCGAGCCGCGAGATCGACGGCTCGACGCGGAAGTCGTGATCGTCCGCATAGGGTTGCGTACGTGACCTCCCGCCTGCTGGTCATCCGCCACGCCGAGTCCCGGGCCAACGTCGCGCGCCTCGTCGGCGCCAACGAGGTCTGCACCGGGCTGACCGACGTCGGGCGGGAGCAGGCCGGACTGCTCGCGGGGCGGTTCGCGGCGACCGGCCCGATCCCCGACGTCGCGTACGCGAGCTCGGTGCGCCGGGCCCAGGAGACCTGCGCCGTGCTGACCGAGCGGCTCGGCATCGCCGAGGCGACCGTCGAGCGGGACCTCCGCGAGCTCGACCCCGGCGCCGCCGAGGGTATGACGGCCGCGGACTACGAGGCGGTGTACGGGCCGGTGGCCGACTGGCGCGAGGAGCGGGCCGACGTGCCCCTCGCTCCGGGCGGCGAGACCTGGCGGGCGCTCATCGCCCGCGCGGGCCGGATGGTGCGCGGGCTGCTCGCCGCGCACCCCGACGAGACGGTCGTCGCCGTGAGCCACGGCGGCTTCATCGCCGCAGCCGTGCAGGCGGTGCTCAACGTCGACCTGGCCAGCCGGTCGGCGATCATCAACGTCGCGCATACGTCCATCACCGAGCTGCACGAGACGGACGGCGTCCTGCACCTGCTGCGCGTGGGTGACGTCGGGCACCTCGCGTCGCCGGAGGGCGGGCTCAGGTCCAGTACGTCTCCAACAGCCGAAGCCACACCTCGCTGACCGTCGGGTAGGCCGGCACGGCGTGCCAGAGCCGGTCGATCGGCACCTCGCCGACGACGGCGATGGTGGCGGCGTGCAGCAGGTCCGCGACGTCCGGGCCGGCGAAGGTCGCGCCCACGATGACGTGCCGCTGCTCGTCGACGACGAGGCGCGCCTGGCCGGTGTAGCCGTCGGCGTGCAGGCTCGCGCCCGAGATGTCGCCGATCTGGAAGTCGACGGTGCGGGTGTGCAGGCCGGCGTCGCGGGCCTGCCGGTGCGACAGGCCCACCGTCGCTACCTCGGGCCGGGTGAAGATGACCTGGGGGACCGCGAGGTTTCCCGCCGTCGCGACGTACCGGCTCCACGGCCGCTCGCCGACGTGCCGCCCGTTCGCACGTGCCGCGATCGCCGCGCCGCACGCCCGCCCCTGGTACTTGCCCATGTGGGTGAGCAGCGCGCGGTGGTTGGGGTCGCCGGCGGCGTACAGCCACTCGCCGGGCACGCCCTGCACGAGGCAGGTGTCGTCGACGTCCAGCCAGGTGCCGTCGGTGAGGCCGACCGTGTCGAGCCCGATGTCCGTGGTGCGCGGCGTGCGCCCAGCGGCGACCAGGATCTCGTCCGCGGTGATCACCGACCCGGTGTTCGTGGTGACCACGACGGTGCCGTCCGGCTTGCGTTCCACGCGTTCGGCGGACGCGCTCAGCCGGACGTCCACGCCGCGAGCGCGCAGGCCGGCGGCCACGAGGTCGCCCGCGAACGGCTCGACACCGGGCAGCAGGCGGTCCGTGCGCACGACCATCGTCACCTGGGAACCGAACGCGCTGAAGGCGTCGGTCATCTCGCACCCGACGACGCCGCCGCCGACGACGACCAGCCGGCCGGGCACGTCCTTCGCGCTGGTCGCCTCGCGGCTCGTCCACGGCTCCGCCTCGCGCAGCCCCGGTATGGGGGGCACCGCGGCGGCACTACCGGTGCTGATGACGACGGCGTGCTCGGCGATCAGGTCGACCGTGGTGTCGTCCGGCTGCTGCACGGACACGGCCTTCTCCCCGGTGAGCCGCCCGATGCCGCGGACCAGGTCGATGCCCGTGTCGGTGAGCCATTGCACCTGACCCTCGTCGTCCCAGTTGGCCGCGAACTCGTCGCGGCGGGCCAGCACGGCAGGGACGTCGAGGTCACCGGTCACGGCCTGCCGCGCGCCGCCGACCTCGCGCGCGGCGGCCAGCGCGGCGGGCGGGCGCAGCAGCGCCTTGCTCGGCATGCACGCCCAGTACGAGCACTCGCCGCCGACGAGCTCGCTCTCCACGATCACCGCCGACAGCCCGCCCTGCACGGCGTACTGCGCGACGTTCTCCCCGGTTGGCCCCGCGCCGATGACGATCACGTCGTAGCGGCGGGGTTCGGACGGTTGGTTCACGTTTGCTCCTGTCGCCCCCTGGTCCTCAGGAGACCTTAGCCAGCCAGGACAGGCCCACGTCGGCGAACGGCTCGCGACCCGCGGCGACGGCCGCGTACAGGTCCCGGCACGCGCGTTCGGCCGCATCGACGACGTCGGGCGGATACCCGTACCGCAGCTGGTGTTCGGCGAACTCGTCCTCGTCGTCGACGTAGGTGACGCCGTCGCGCCGCCGGACCACGTCGAGGTCGAGGTCGACCATCGTGACCAGGTCGCCGTGCCAGGTCGGCGGGGTGGTGATGTCGCAGTACCACGCCACCTCGTGCGGTTCGGCGTTCAGCAGCGCCGTGTGCCAGGCGTCCCGCGGGAAGAGCGATACGAACGGCTCCGGCCAGACGATCGGGTCCTCGTGTCCGCGGCGGCCGCTGCTGTCGGCGGGCGCGCCGAGCCAGACGCCGTGCTCGTCCTCGCCGAGCCGGTACATGGTGAGGTTCCAGTGCAGCGACCCGTCGTACTTGCGGTAGACCACGCGTACCGGCTCATCGAGCACGTGTCGGCCTCATCCCGTCGCGGCGCTGATCCGGTGCCGGGCGGCGCGGATGGACGGGCCCTCGCGCAGCGGGCGCGGCACCGCGAGTGCCGCGGTGCGCAGCGCGCGGAGTGCGGCCGTCGTCGTGAGCCCGGTCTGGGGGATGGGCAGCCGGTACAGGTCGCGGGCCCAGCGGGGCAGGCTGGCGTAGGCCAGGCTGCCGACGCTCGCCCACCCGGGCCGCGCGAGGGTGAACTCGAACAGCCGGTTCATCGGCGGGAGCAGGATGAACCGTGCGGCGTCGCGCGCCTCGGGAGTGACGGCGGCGACCGGGCGCGCGGCCTCGAAGTACCGGTCGAGGGCGGCGACGTCTGTGGGCGCGTCCTTCGGGTCGATGCCGATCAGCCAGGCGCGGAACCGCTGTTCGCGCACGTACCGGTCGGCCTCCGCGGGACGCAGCCTCAGGCCGCTGCGCCGGACCACGGACAGGTAGGAGTCGATCTCGCAGCAGTGCACCCACAGCAGCAGGTCGGGATCGCCGACGCCGTACCGCTCGCCGGTGTCGGGGTCCTTCGCCGTCAGCCGGTCGTGGATGCGCCGCACCCGGGCCGCGGCGCGGTGCGCCTCCTCGAGCGTGCCGTACGTCGTCGTGCCGACGTAGTTCGTGGTGCGCATCAACCGCTGCCAGGTGCCGTCGCGGAAGTCGGAGTTCTGCATGAAGCCCCGGATCACCCGCGGGTGCAGCGCCTGGAAGTACAGCGCGCGCAGGCCGGCGACCCACATCATCGGGTCGGCGTGCACCCGCCAGCTGACGCTGCCGGGTCCGAGCGGCCGGACGTCCGAGTCGGGGGAAAGGTCCACGATCGCGCTCATGACGCGGCCTCCTCGTCGACCAGGGCCTCGGCGCCGGGCGCGGAGGCGCCGGCGTCCTCGGCGTCGGTCCAGAACGCGACGAGCGCCGCGGCCAGCTCGTCCGGGGTGTCGACGTTGGGGGAGTGGCCCGCGCCGGGGAAGACCACGCGGCGCGCGCCGAGCCGGTCGGCCATGGCGGCCTGGACGGCGGGCGGCCAGGTGTCGTCGTCCTCGCCGTACGCCACCAGCTTGGGCAGGGCGACGCCCGCCAGCTCGTCGACGCGGTCCGGCTCGGTGAGCACCGCGCGGGCCATGGCGACGAGGGCGTGCGGCGAGCTGGTCTCGTAGCGGCTGCGGAGGAACGCGGCGATCTCCGCCGACGGCTTGGGGCCCGGGCGCAACGCCTCGAACCGCTGCATCGTCGTCGCGACGACCGAAGGGCCGAACCTCGACACGACCTCGACGAGCAGCCGGGCGTGCCGCTGGCGGACGCCCACGACGCGACCCGGCCCGGACGCGAGCATCGTGAACGACGCGATGCGCGCCGGCGAGTCCAGCACGGCCGACCGCGTCACCAGGCCGCCGAACGAGTGGCCGAGCAGGTGCACCTCGCCGTCGCCCGCGAGCTCGTCGACCATCGCGCGGACGTCGTGCCCCAGCGCCTCGGTGGTGTACGCCGCGGACGCCACCGGGCCCGGCGTGTGGAACTGGCCGCGCTGGTCGACCGCGACCACCGGCCGGCCGGCCCGCGCGATCGGCTCGAGCAGCGCGACGAAGTCCTCCTTGCTGCCCGAGTACCCGGGCACGAGCAGCGCGGGCGTCCGGTCACCGGGACCGTCCGGGGGATCGGCACGGAGCGCAGCGAACTCACCACGCTTGGTGAGGAGAGAGGTGCGGCGGACGGTGGGAGGCAGCTCGACGGAACGTGGCCTGCTCACCCCTCGACCGTACCCGAGAAGACCTCCGGGCCGGGTCGGCTCACCTATCCTGTAGGCACCGAGTTCCCGCCGTGTGCCGGCGCACGGGTGAACGGCCTCGCCGGGAGGACGGTGAGGTGAACCATCCCCGACGACCCGGACCTCCTGGAGCACGGCCGGGACCGGCCGCCGCGCCGTTGGCTGCCCGCCGCGGCCGGGGTGGCGGCGGTGCTCGCGCTCGTGGGGTACGGCGCCGTCCGGCTGACCCACCAGCCCGCGAACACTCCCGACGCGGTGGCCTCGTCGTCCGCGCCGCCACCGTCGTCCGCGCCGCCCGAGCGCGACGGATGGCCGGTGACCGCCGGTGCGTGCGGCAGTCAGGCGCCGAGGCCGCTGATCGACGCCGACCCCGTCGGCGGGCACACCGGGCTGCGGTTGCTGGTCGGCGGCGCCGAACTGGCGGAGGTCGACGTGGATTACGCGGAGGTCCGGACCCGGTCGGAGGTGCCGCAGGCCGACCGCAACCAGGCCCGCACGCTGGTCGGCCACGGCACGGACGCGTACGCGCTGGTCGCCCCGTGCGAGGGGGCGCGGCCGGGTTCGGTGTTCCGGGTGAGCGGGCGTGGCGAGGTGCGCCGGGTCCGGCTGTCCGGTCCGGTCGACGCGCTGATCGGGGGCCCGTCCGGTGTCCTCGGCGTGGACTACCCGCCCGACGACGCGACCCCCGGCGGCTCCAGCCCGGTCCGGCTCCGCTGGGTGGGCGGCAGGACGATCGCCGTGGACGGGAGCCTCCTGCCGCTCGGCGTGACGAGCGCGGGCGTCGTCGCCCTCGCGAACGGGGAGCACGCCGACGGCGAGCCGCCGCAGCTCGTCCTCCTCGACGCTTCGACGGGGCACGTGACCCGAACTGTCGCGGGCGGCTACCCGATCGGTGTGGGTGGCGACTCGGTGGTGTGGCACGGGAAGGCGTGCCAGTACCTCGAAACCGGCCCGGCCGCGCGCTGCGTCCTGCACGTCACGGACGTCGCCCGCGGCGCGGACCGCAGCTATCGGCTCCCGGCGGGCCGGATGCCGATGTCGGACGCAGTCTTCAGCCCGGACGGGGGTTTCCTGGCACTGCAGATCTCCGACTCCCGCGGCGACACCAGGTACGCCTTCGACCACCCGGGACCGTCGTCCGCCGTCGCCGTGCTCGACCTCCGCAGCGGCCGGTTGCAGGTGATGCCCGGCCTGGAGCTCCCGCCGAAGACCGGGGCCGGGTTCGCCTTCTCCCGCGACGGGCGGTGGCTCGCCGTCACCGTGAGTGAGGGCGACCACGGGCACGTGCTCGCCTGGCGGCTCGGCTCCGACCGGCTGCTGCGCAGCGAGATCCGGCTGGCCGGGCCGCTCGACCGGGCCCCGCCGGTCCTGGCCCTGCCCTGACCGCACCGGTCATGCGGAGGGTGGGCACTGCTACGACTCGCCGCCGCCCGAGCCCTCGGGCTTTCGGGGGCCGCGGCGACGGCGCCGCCGGCGGCGCGGCTTGTCGTCGCCGCCGTCAGCCGACGTGGTCTCGGCGGCGGCCTCCTGCTGCTCGCCCGAGCCCTCGACGGCCTGGCCGCCGCGGGTGCGCCGGCGCTGCCGCTTACGGCGCGGCGTCCGCTTCTCGCCGTCCTCGTCGTCGTGGTCGCGGTCGCGGTTGCGGTCCCGGTCGCGGTCGTGGCCACCCCGCGCGCCGCGCCGGCCACCGGGCCTGCGGTCGTCGTCCCGCCTGGCCCGGCGGGCCGCCGCCGCCGACTCGGGGCCGGGCGCGCCCGGAAGGGTGCCCGTGACGTCCTCGGGGATGTCGAGGTCGGTGTAGAGGTGCGGCGACGTCGAGTACGTCTCCGGCGGGTCGGCCAGGTCGAGGCCGAGGATCGAGCTGATCGACTTCCAGCGCGGCAGGTCGGCCCAGTCGACGAAGGTCAGGGCGGTGCCGCTCGCGCCCGCCCGCCCGCTGCGGCCGACGCGGTGCAGGTAGGCCTTCTCGTCCTCAGGGCAGTCGTAGTTGACCACGTGCGTGACGCTCTCGACGTCGAGGCCGCGGGCGGCGACGTCGGTGGCGACGAGCACCTCGACCGTGCCGCCGCGGAACCCCCGTAGCGCCTTCTCGCGGTCGGACTGGCCGAGGTCGCCGTGCACCGCCGCCGCCTTGAAGCCGCGCGCGACGAGGTCGCCGGCCACCATGTCGGCGGCCACCCGCGTGCGGCAGAACACCATCGTGCGGCCGCGGTTCTTCGCCTGCAGGATGCGCGCGAGCACCTCGCCCTTGTCGAGCTGGTGGGTGCGGTAGGCGAGCTGCCGGATCTCCGGGACCACCGCCTCCTCGAGCCCGGTGATGCCGTGCACGTGCTCGACGTGCACCTGCGTCGCCTGCCGCAGGTAGCGCCGGGACAGGCTGACGACCTCGCCCGGCATGGTCGCGGAGAACAACAGCGTCTGCCGGCCCTCCGGCGTCAGCGAGATGATCCGCTCGACGTCGGGCAGGAAGCCGAGGTCGAGCATCCGGTCGGCCTCGTCGAGGACGAGCACGCGGAGCTGAGACAGGTCGAGCACCTTGCGGTCGGCCAGGTCGAGCAGGCGTCCCGGCGTGCCGACGACGACGTCCATGCCGGCCTGCAGGCCCTCGATCTGCGGTTCGTAGGAACGCCCGCCGTAGACCATGAGGATGCGGACGCCGCGGTCACCCGACGCCGTCTCGAGGTCGCCCGCCACCTGGAGGGCGAGCTCCCTGGTGGGCACCACGACGAGCGCGGAGGGCTTGCCCGGGCCGGGGAGCGGGATGCGCTGGAGCAGCGGCACCGCGTACGCGAGCGTCTTGCCCGTGCCCGTGGGCGCCTGGGCGATGACGTCGTTGCCGGACAGCGCCAGCGGGATGGTGAGCTCCTGAACCGGGAACGGGTGGACGATGCCCACCGCCTCGAGTGCGCCGGCCATACCCGCGTCCGCGCCCAGGTCATGAAACGTCTTGATGTTCCCACCCTTCTCATGATCGCCGTGACGGGTACGCGACGGCGTGCAGGCAGCTCCCGTACTCCCCCCGGGACGCCCGAACCGCATGCAGTGTAGCGCTGTGCTCTCCCCACCCTCACAGTTGGCTACGCTGCTGCGATGAGCGCGGGAGCTGAGCGAGCGAACCGGAGGTAGGGGCCGCGATGACGTCTGGGACCCCTGTCGACGCCGTCGCGGCGCCTGCCGTAGCGGAGCGAGTGGGTGGGTGCGCGTGACCGAGTCTCAGGAATCCCTCGCCTCGGGGCCGGCGGACGCCGTCGGCGAGCTGCTCGGCGTCATCGCGTACGCCGAGCTGGTCGCGTTCGAGCGGCTGGCGGCGTACGCGAGCCTGGCGCCCTCGCTGATCGACAAGGCCGCGCTCGCGGAGCTGGCGGTGGTCGAGTTCCGCAACTGCGAGCGGCTGGTGAACGCCCTGGCCGAGCGGGGCATCGACCCGGAGCTGGCGATGGAGCCGTTCGTCCGGCCGCTCGACGAGTTCCACGCGAAGACCTCGCCGGGCGACTGGCTCGAGGGCCTGGTCAAGGCCTACGTGGGCGACGGGCTGGCGAACGACTTCTACGGCGAGCTGGCGAAGGTGCTCGACCCGGAGACGCACGACCTGGTGAGCGAGATCGTCGGCAGCACGGGGGAGGCGGCCGCCTTCGTCGTCGACCGGGTCAGGACCGCGATCGCCGCCGACCCGGCGCTCGGGGGCCGGCTCGCGCTCTGGGCCAGGCGCATCGTCGGCGAGGCGCTGGTGCAGGCGCAGCGGGTGGCGGCCGACAGGGACGCGCTCACCGGGCTGCTCGTCGGCCAGGACGGCGTCGGCGCCGACCTCACCGAGCTGGGGCGGGTGTTCAACCGCATCCTGGAGAACCACAACGGCCGGATGAAGGCGCTCGGCCTGGCGTCCTGACCGTCCGGCACCCGCCGGGACGGTCAGAGCGCGCCGAAGCCCACCCGGCGCTCGGCCTGCTCGCCGATGTCGACGTAGGCCAGCCGGTCGGCGGGGACGACGACCCTGCGGCCGTGGGTGTCCTCGAGCACGAGCAGGCCCTCGTTGTCGCCCTTCTGCCTGCCGAGTGCCACGAGGACCGCGTTCTGCACGTCGTCGGCCGATCCGCCGTACTCGACGACGAGCTCGCGCGGTGCGTGCTGCACGCCGATCTTGACCTCCACGGGCGCTCCTCCTGCCGGGGTTCACGACGCGGGGTCGGCCCCGCACCCGAGAGGTTACCCACCTGTGCGGTCAGGTGGTGCGCGGCCAGCCGCTGATGCCGCGCCAGGTCAGCCGCGCCAGCAGGTCGACGGCCTCCGCCTTGCTGATCCGGCCGCCCTGCGCGAGCCAGTACCGCGCGCTGACCTCGGCGTACCCGACGATGCCGCGCGCCATCAGGCGGGCGGCGTCGGCCGAGACGTCGGTGTCCTCGGCGATCACCTGGCCGACGAGCTCCGCGCACGACTCGAGCGCGCCGTCGAGCCGTGCCGCGACGTCGGAGTTGCTGCGCAGGTCCGACTCGAAGACCAGGCGGAACGCCTCGCCCTCGTGCTCGACGAAGTCGAAGAAGGCGGTGAGGGTCGCCTCGACCCGCTGCTTGTTGTCGGTGGTGGAGCGCAGTGCGCCGCGGACACGGTCGACCAGCTCGGCGGTGTGCTCGTCGATCAGCGCGAGGTAGAGCTCGAACTTGCCCGGGAAGTGCTGGTAGAGGACGGGCTTGCTGACTCCGGCGCGCTCGGCGATGTCGTCCATCGCGGCCGCGTGGTAGCCCTGGGCGACGAACGTCTCCCTTGCGGCGTGCAGCAACTGCTTGCGCCGGGCCGACCGTGGCATGCGCGTGCTGCGGGACCGGGTCTCCTGCGCCGAGCTCGTCACGCCCTCACCTCTGCCTCCTGGCCGCCGGCTGCCTCCGGGCGGCGCCACGGGCAACGCTACCGGTAGTCCTCGTCGTCCACCTCGACCTCGGCCTCCTGGTCGGCGGCGTCGGCGGGGTCGACGTCGTCACGGGTGACGTGCGTGGAGGTGCCGTACGCATCCTCGTCCTGTACGGACCGGCGCTGGTCGGCGGCGTCGGCCGCGTCGGCCTCGGGACTAGTCTCGGTGGGCTCGGCCGTCTCCAGGTAGCCCTCGTCGGGCACCGGACGGGGGTTGAGGTCGGACATCGAGGCTCTCCGTTCCTGCTGTGTCGAGCACGGTAGCGGACGAGTGTGCTGAGTCAGCCAGGCTAACGCGTCGGGCGAGCGCCGACCGCGTCAGTCACCTGCAACGTCTCTACCCACATCCGGCCGGGCGACTCCCGGCGCACCGCTGAGCATGGCGCGGGCGGCGGGCAGGCTCCCGACGACCAGCAGGGCCAGTGCGACGATTCCCGTGGCCAGCGCGACCGTGCCACCCAGACCGCCACCGACCGAACCCGGCAGGACGAACGCCAGGACGGTCACCGGACTGCTCGCGATCATCGCCCATGCGGCCCACCCGGGGACGACGTCGCGACGCAGCGCGAGACCCAGCAGCACGTACGCCGCCAGGTGACAGGCGATGTAGATCAGCAGGTAGGCGTTCATCGTGGGGCCGAGGGTGAAGCGGTCGAGCAGCGTGGCGTACGAGCCGCTGCCGGGTAGCTGGGCCATCGTGCGGGCGAGGTCGTCGAGGGCGGTGAGCGCCGCGAACGGCGCCCATCCGATCAGGCCGAGCAGGCCACCGAGCGTGGCCAGCCAGGGCGCCCGCCGGTACCCGAGGTACGCGAGCCCGACCGCCCCGAGGGGGAGCAGGAACGAGGCGACGAAGAACGCCGCGACGTGCCCGTCGTTGACGGCGGCGTTCGCTGCCGCGTTGGCGGCGATGGCCTGCGCGCCGTTCTCGTGGATGGACGGGGCGAGCGCACCGCCCACGTCGAACGCGAGCGGGCCGCCGACCATCGACACGGCGAGGACGACTCGCCAGAGCCGTTCGTGGCGAGGCATGCGCGCGGTCACGACGTGCGCCGGTGCCGATTCGTAGGTGGTCATGAGGCTACCTCCAGGGACGTCGGGTCGAGCCGGTCATTCGGGTTGGTTGCCGGTCGCCGAGCCGGCGCGGTACGGCGTCGTCACGCCCTCGTAGCCGAGGTGCATGATCATTCCAGCCTTGGCGTGTCGGAGGTTGTGGCAGTGGTCCATCCAGATGCCGGGGTTGTCGGCGCGGAACGCGACGGTGTACGTCTCGCCCGGCCGCACGTCGAGTGTGTCGGTCCACCACGGGCTGCCGGTGACCGGCCGGCCGTCGTGCCGGAGCACGAGTGCGTGGTGCCCGTGCAGGTGCATCGGGTGGTCGTTGTGGCCGCGGTCGACGAACGTCACCTCGACGAGGTCACCGCGCCGGACCATCAGCATCGGCGTGTCCGGGAACACGTGGCCGTCGATGGTGGGGCGGAAGAGGAACCGGCCGTCGTAGAACCCGGGCCCGTCGTCGAGCGTGAGTGTGAAGCGCCGGTCGAACCGGCTGTCGGCGCCGAACGGGGTCGGTGCCGGCGTGCCGTAATGCGTGGGGTCGAACAACGGGCCGCGCGCGACCGGCGGCGTCGGCACGTCCGTCCCGCCCGGGCTGAGGACAAGGCTCGCGCGCGGGCCGACCAGGTCGGTCAGCCGTACGGCGTGGTCCGGCATCGTGAACGTGAGGTCCGCGCGCCCTCCGGCCCCTAGTGCCACCCGTGTCCCCGACACCAGCAGGCCCGGCTCGTGCAGGTCGGTGCCGTCGATCGCCGCGACCCGGAACGCCGTGCCCGTCAGGCCGAACTCCGGTGGCGCGGTGTCGTCCACGTTCTCGCTGCTCGTGTTCACCAGCCGCAGCCGGACGCGGGTGCCGGGCCGGACCACGCGGGTCGTGCGCGTGTCGGCGCGGCCGAGCGTGACGACGCCGCCGAGCGCCTTCCAGTAGTGGGCCACCACGGTGATGTCGCCCACCGGACGCCGTTCGCCCTTCGGCAGGACGACGAGCGCACCGAACAGGCCGCGGTCGACCTGGTCGAACGCCTGCTGGTGCGAGTGGTACCAGAACGTGCCGACCTGGTGCACGCGGAACCGGTAGACGAACGAGCCGCCCTTGCGCACCGCGTTCTGCGTCACGCCGGGGACGCCGTCCTCGGCGTTCGGGACGTCCAGGCCGTGCCAGTGCGCCGACACCGCGATGCCCGGGACGTGGTTGCGGACGGTCACCTGTACCAGGTCTCCTTCGTGGACGACGAGCTCGGGCCCGGGCACCTGGCCGTTCCAGGCCCACACGTTCGCCGTCCGTCCCGAGCCGAGCCTGATCCGGGCCCGCCGCGCGGTGAGCGTGAACGTCTCGTCCGGAGTGCCGGCGGTGTCGCCGGTGAGGTCGGCGACGCTCACGTGCGGAACGCTCTCCTCCCCGGCCATGCGCATGCCCGTCATGCCGTCGTCGACGACGGTCGAGGTACCCATGTCGTAGTGCGCGGGCAGTCGGCTCGCCCGCAGCCCCTGCGCGACGTAGCCGGCGAGCAGCAGCACGACGACGCCGAGCACCGTGACCGCGCGCAGCAGCCGGGCCGCGATCCGCGGCGGGGTATCGCGCCGCAGCCTCCGGACCTGCCGCAGCCACAGCGCGACCACGGCGACTGCGAACGCGCCGTCGACCGCCAGCACGTCGCCGGTGTACGGGGGCACCGGCCGCAGTGCGAAGACCGTGTAGAAGCAGAGCAGCGCGGCCACGGCGGCCGACTGCACGGGGACGACCAGCCGCGGGTCGCCCGCCGCGGCACGCAGCGTGTGGCCCGGTGGTGCGTCGGCTTCCCGGCGCGCCCCGCGGACGACACGCGCCAGCCGCGGCACCGACATGACCGCGACGGCGACCGCCGCGGCGACGACGGGCGGGAGGGCCACGACGACGCGGTTCGCGGCGAACGGCCAGCCGTGCGTCCACATGCCGGCGACGAACGCGGCCTCGCCGAGCGCGACGACAGCCGCCAGCGCGAGCGCCGCCAGGATCCGTCGCGCGCTGCGGCGGACGGTCCGCCGCTTCGGCCGTCGCGCGAGCCGGCCGGCGGCGTACCCGGCGAAGGCGCAGACGAGGGTCAGCAGGAGGGGCACGACTTCGGAGAAGTTCTCGATGCTCTCGTACACGTTGGGAACGCTAGGAACGGCAAGGGTTCCCGGGCATGAGCCGGATACCGGCTCTCGGCTACGCGCGGACGTGGCGCGGTCCGGCCCTCGCTACGGCGGACGACGGCGCGGACGTACGCAAGCTGACGTAGGCCGGGTGTCGGGTGCGTCCCGTACGTTTGTGCCATGAACGGCGGGATCGGGCGACCGGCCGGCCTGCGCGGCGTCCCGGCACCGGTGGTCGACGCGGCCCTCGCGGCCGTGATGGCGGCAGCCGTCTGCGTCGCGATCGCGGTGGCGAGCGAGCCGCACTCACGGGCGCCCGACGTGGTCGCGTACCTGCTCGGTGCCGCGATGGGCGGCGCCGTCGTCCTCCGGCGAAGGCATCCGCTCGGCGTGCTGCTCGCCGTCGCGGTCCTGCTGCTGGCGTACTACGCGGCGCACTACCCGGGCATCCAGCCGGTGGTGCCGCTCTCGGTGCCGCTGTACACGGCGGCCGTCCGTGGGCACCTGTGGTGGTGCGCCGGCGTCGCCGCCTTCTACATGGCCGCGGCGGTGGTGGTCGTCGGGTTCCGGCTGCACGAGATCGCCGGGTTGCTCACGCTGATCCCCGAGCACGCCGCCCTCCTCGTCGTGGTGATCCTGCTCGGCGACGTCGTCAGGAGCCGCCGGATCCGGCTCGCCGAGGCGGCCGACCGGCTCGCGGCCGCGGAGGCGCAGCGGGAGCGCGAGACCGCGCGGCGGGTCGCCGAGGAGCGGCTGCACATCGCCAGGGAGGTCCACGACATCGTCGGGCACTCGGTGTCGGCCATCGCCGTGCACGCGGGGCTGGCCGCCGACGTGCTGGACGACAATCCGGACCGGGCGCGGGAGTCGTTGCGCGTCGTGCGGGCTGCCGCGCGCGACGCGATGACCGAGCTGAAGGCCACCGTCTCGCTGCTGCGAGCCGACGCGTCCGGCGAGACGCGCGCGCCCCGGCACGGGCTGGCCGAGCTCGACGAGCTCGCCGCGCTCGTCCGCCGGCCCGGCCTCGACGTCACCACCAGGGTGGTCGGGACGCCGCGCCCGCTGCCCGGCGTCGTCGACCAGTCCGCGTACCGGATCGTGCAGGAGTCGCTCACGAACGTCGGTCGGCACGCGGCCGCCCGGCACGCGGAGGTCACCGTGCGGTACGGGCCGGACGAGCTGGTCGTCGAGGTCGCGGACGACGGCCGGGGACCGGACGGTCCGGGCGCGGGTGCGGCACCGGGCCACGGCATCGCCGGGATGGCCGAGCGCGTCGCCGCCCTCGGCGGCACGCTCCAGACGGGTGCGTCGGATCACGGGGGCTTCCTGGTGCGGGCGCGGTTGCCGCTGGACGGTGCCCGATGACGATCCGCGTTCTGCTGGCCGACGACCAGCACCTGGTCCGTGCGGGCTTCCGCGGGCTGCTCGAGCACAGCGACGACATCGAGGTCGTCGGCGAGGCGGCGGACGGTGCCACGGCCGTACGGATGGTGCGGGCCACGTCTCCCGACGTGGTGCTGATGGACGTCCGGATGCCCGGCATGGACGGGATCGACGCGACCCGGCGGATCGTCGCCGAGCACCCGGACGTGCGCGTCGTCGTGCTGACGACGTTCGAGCTGGACGAGTACGTCGCCGGCGCGCTGCACGCCGGCGCGAGCGGTTTCCTGGGCAAGGACGTCGAACCGGACGACCTGCGCGACGCGATCCGCGTCGTCGCCGCGGGCGAGGCACTGCTCAGCCCGCGGGTCACCCGGCAGCTGATCCGCCAGTTCGTCGCGCGGGGCCCGGCCACGCCGCCGGAGGACGCGGCCCGGCTGGACGTGCTCACCGAGCGGGAGCGCGAGGTGATGGTCCTCGCCGCGGAGGGGCTCTCCAACGTGGACATCGGGCGGCGGCTGTTCGTCAGCCCCGCCACCGTGCGGACGCACCTCGGCCGCACCATGGCCAAGCTCGACCTGCACGACCGCGCCCAGCTCGTCGTGCTCGCCTACCGCAGCGGCCTGGTGCGTCCGTGACCGCGCCGTCCGTCGCCCCGGCGGGGTGAGAGGGCCACCCTCACGCGTCGAGGGAGCCGCGCTTCGCCGCGAGCAGGGGAGTGAACAGGTCGCCGTCCGCGTCGACCCTGGCGAGCACGTCGGCGGAGGTGAAGCGCAGGTCGGCGGGCCCGGTGCACTCCTCGACCTCGTCCCACGTGAGCGGCGTCGACACGGTGGGCTCCGGCGCGGCGCGCAGCGAGTACGGCGCCACCGTCGTCTTCGCCGCGTTGTTCTGGCTCCAGTCGATGAACACCTTGCCGCCGCGCAGCTTCTTCGCCATCCGCGAGACGACGAGGTCGGGATGGGCGCGTTCCAGCTTCTCCGCGAGCCGCTTGGCGTACGCGGACGTGCGGTCGGCGGGGGTCTCGCGCACCGGCACGTAGAGCTGCATGCCCTTGCGGCCACTCGTCTTCGGGTGGGCCTCGAGGCCGTCGTCGGCCAGCGCGTCGCGCAGCCACAACGCCACCTGGCTGCACTCGACGACGGTCGCCGGCGGACCGGGGTCGAGGTCGAACACCATCAGGTCGGCGTCACCGCGACCGCCGTCCGGCGTGATCTGCCACTGCGGGATGTGCAGCTCGAGCGCGGCGAGGTTCGCGCACCACACCAGGGTCGGCAGGTCGTCGATGACGACGAAGTTGGCGGTGTCGCGGCCCAGGGTGCTGCCGGGCGTGGGCAGCTCCTCGGTGCGCACCCAGGCCGGCGTGTGCGACGGGGCGTTCTTCTCGAAGAACGGCTCGGCGTCGACCCCGTCCGGGTAGCGCTTGCGCGTCGCGGCGCGGTTGCGCAGGTGCGGCAGCAGGACAGGCGCGACGCGAGTGTAGTAGTCGATGACCTCGGCCTTGGTGAAGCCGGACTCCGGGTAGAGGACCTTGTCCAGGTTGGACAGCTTCATCCGCTGCCCGTCCACCTCCACGAGCACGTCACTCATGCGCTTGCTCACTCACGTGGCGCCACCTCCGCCGGGTCGATGTCGGGACGCAGGCCGTGCCACACGGCTGCCCGCAGCCGCCCGTCCCTGGTCCAGTTGGTGTATCTCACCTCGGCCACCCGGCGTGGCTCCACCCAGTGGACGACGCGTTCGGCGGCCGGTTCGAGCTGACCGGCGAGCGGGCTGGTGGGCGTCTCGTCGGCGACGAACAGGGCATGCAGGTCGTCCAGCATCTGGTCCGTGAAGCCGGTGCCCACCTGGCCGACGTGCCGCAGCACGCCGGCGGCGTCCGGCAGTGCCATCACGATCGCCCCGACCGTGCCCTCGCGACGTCCCTCGCCCGGCAGCCACCCTGCGACGAGCACGTCGCGGGTGTGCTGGTGCTTCATCTTCCGCCAGGTGTCGACCCGCCGGCCGGGTACGTACGGCGAGTCCATCCGCTTGGCGACCACACCCTCGAGGCCCAGCCGGCGCGTGGTCTCGACGAGCCCGGTGCCGTTGCCCGGGCTGTACGGCGGGACGTGCACTCCGCCGCCGGTCTCGAGGTCCAGCCCGGCGAGCAGCTCGCGGCGGTCGCGGTACGGCAGCCGCACGGTGTCGTGGCCGTCCAGGTGCAGCAGGTCGAACACGACGTACGTGACCGGCACCGTCTTCCGGGCCTGGGCCACGTCGCCGGGGCGGGTCAGGTGCATCCGGTGCTGCAGCAGGCCGAAGTCGGGCCGGCCGCGTCCGTCGAACGCCACGACCTCGCCGTCCAGCACAGCCGGAACCGACAGTAGGCGGCCGAGCCGGGCCAGCTCCGGGTAGCTGACGCTCACCTGGTTGCCCAGCCGGCTCCACAGCCGCACCTCGCCGTCGCCGACGCACGCGACGACGCGCACCCCGTCCCACTTGGGCTCGTACGCCCAGCGCGGGTCGTCCGGGGGCAGCTCGCCGGTGACGGCGAGCATCGGCGGGACGAACTGCGGAACCACGTGCTCACCGTACGGTGACCTGGGCGGATCCGCCCGCTCCGGTGGCCGTCCGGCCACGCCGGGATGATCTTGAGCGGACAAATCGCCGTTCAGCGGGCATGCTGGGGAGGAGACGCAGGGGTCGAGAGGAGACGGCAATGCCACGCAGCATCTGGAAGGGGGCGATCTCCTTCGGGCTGGTGTCGATCCCGGTGAAGCTGTACAGCGCCACCGAGGAGCGCAGTGTCGCGTTCCACCAGGTGCACCGGGAGGACGGCGGCCGGATCAAGTACCGCCGGGTGTGCACCGTGGACGGCGAGGAGGTGTCGTACTCCGACATCGCCAAGGGCTACGAGCTGCCCACCGGCGAGATGGTGGTGCTGACCGACGAGGACTTCGCCGACCTGCCCATCTCGACCAGCCGCGCGGTCGACGTGCTGAAGTTCGTCCCGCTCGAGCAGGTCGACCCCATCTACTTCAACAAGAGCTACTACCTCGAGCCCGAGGGCCAGGGCGCGAAGCCGTACGCCCTGCTCAGGGACGCGCTCGAGGAGTCCGGGCAGATCGCGCTGGTGAAGATCGCGCTGCGGCAGCGCGAGCAGCTCGCGACGCTGCGGGTGCGTGACGGCGTGTTCGTGCTCGAGACCATGCTCTGGCCGGACGAGATCCGTGCCGCGGAGTTCGACTTCCTGGACGAGGACATCGAGGTCCGGCCGCAGGAGCTCGCGATGGCCAAGTCGCTGATCGAGCAGATGAGCGGCGACTTCGAGCCGGAGGAGTACACCGACGCCTACCGCGAGGCGCTGCAGGCCGTCATCGAGGCCAAGGTCGAGGGCCGCGAGGTCGTCGCGCCGGAGGAGCCCGAGGAGGCCGGCACCGTCGTCGACCTGATGTCCGCCCTGCGCGCCAGCGTCGAGGCCGCGAAGAGCGGCCGCGCAGAGGAGCCGGCCACGGCGAAGAAGGCCAAGAAGGCGGCGAAGAAGACGCCGGCCAAGACCCGCAAGACCGCCTGACCCTCCTGTCCCTCCTGTCCTTCTCCCTTTCATGATCATGAAAGTTCCGGGCCGCTATGGCGACTTGAAACCTTCATGATCATGGAGAGCTGGGGACGGACAGGGCGGAGTCCGCGGGTTTCCACAGATCGGGTCCGACGCCGCCGTGACGCGTCGCGACTTGCCAGCGTTGCGGCATGGAAGGTCTCGATCGGGCATTGACGGCCCTGGCCGCCGACCAGGCCGGCTTGCTGAGCCGGTCCCAACTGCTTCGCGCCGGCGTGACGGTCGGGCAGATCCGCGCCAGGATCTCGGCCGGCCGGTGGCGTCGGGTCCACCCGGGAGTGGTCGCCACGTTCACCGGCGACCTGCCGCGCCGGGCGGTGCTGTGGACCGCGCTTCTCTATGCTGGCGAGGGCGCGACGCTCAGCCACCGCACGGCGGCCGAGGTGCACGGCATCGTCGACGGCATCGACGAGACGGTCCACGTCACGATGCCCGTCGAACGACGCGTGCGCCCGCGGCGCGGCGTCCGGATCCAGTACGCGCACCGGTTGGCCAGGACCAGAGCGGCCGGGCGGCAGCCGCCGATCGTCAACGTCGACGACACCGTGCTCGATCTGGTCGACCGCTCGGCCCGTCCGCGCGAGGCGATCGACTGGGTCACCAGGGCCTGTCAGCGCCGTCGCACGACGCCGGAGCGGCTGCGTACGGCGCTCGCGCTGCGGAAGAAGATCAGGTGGCGGGCGATGGTCGTGGCCGCCCTCACCGACGTGGCGTCGGGCGCGGAGACGCCGCTCGAGCTCGCCTACCTGCACCGGGTCGAGCGGGCACACCGGCTTCCTGCCGGCGTCCGTCAGCGACACCGGAAGGTCGGCCCGAGGAGCCAGTGGATCGACGTCGAGTACGCGGCCTTCGTCGTCCGGGTCGAGCTGGACGGGCGGATCGGACACGTGGACGACGGGGTGTTCCGCGACCGCCACAGGGACAACGACGCGGCCGTCGCGGGTTTCGCGACCCTGCGGTTGGGCTGGACCGACGTGTACCACGACGCCTGCGCGAGCGCCGGTCAGGTGGCGACCGTCCTGCGCTTGCACGGCTGGACCGGTGAGCCGAAACGCTGCGGCCCCTCCTGCACCCTGCCCGCCCTCGCCCCTTTCCCGTGATCATGAAGATTCCGGGCTGCCATAGCGACCCGAAGCCTTCATGATCATGGAAGGGTAGGGCCCGGCGGGGAGACCGGGGTCACGGGAATGGGGCGGCGCGGTCCCTGGTTGGCACCATTAGGCTCGTATCGAGCCCACGTACTGTCGATCGAACGCAACCGGAGACTTCAGTGTCGTTGCCACCACTGGTCGAACCCGCAGCCGAGCTCACCGTCGACGAGGTACGCCGCTACTCGCGGCACCTCATCATTCCCGAGGTGGGCATGGACGGGCAGAAACGGCTGAAGAACGCCAAGGTGCTCGTGGTCGGCGGCGGTGGCCTCGGCTCGCCCGCGCTGCTCTACCTCGCGGCGGCGGGCGTCGGCACGCTGGGCGTCATCGACTTCGACGTGGTCGACGAGTCGAACCTGCAGCGCCAGGTCATCCACGGCCAGTCCGACATCGGCAAGCCGAAGGTGCAGTCCGCGCGCGAGAGCGTCAACGAGATCAACCCGTACGTGAACTTCGTCGCGCACGAGACCCGGCTCGACTCGTCCAACGCGCTCGAGATCTTCGAGCCGTACGACCTCGTCCTCGACGGCACCGACAACTTCGCGACGCGCTACCTCGTCAACGACGCCTGCGTGATCCTGGGCAAGCCGTACGTCTGGGGCTCGATCTTCCGTTTCGACGGCCAGGTCAGCGTGTTCTGGGACGAGTACGGCCCGAACTACCGCGACCTCTACCCGGAGGCGCCGCCACCGGGCATGGTGCCGTCCTGCGCCGAGGGCGGCGTGCTCGGCGTGCTGTGCGCGTCGATCGGCTCGGCGATGGTCACCGAGGCGATCAAGCTGATCACCGGCATCGGTGAGCCGCTCGTCGGCCGGCTGATGATCTACGACGCCCTCGCCATGACGTGGAACACCGTCAAGGTGCAGAAGGACCCCGAGGCCGAGCCGATCAAGGAGCTCATCGACTACGAGGCGTTCTGCGGCGTGGTCTCCGACGAGGCGCAGGACGCCGTCCTCGGCTCGACGATCAGCGTGAAGCAGCTCAAGGAGAAGTTCGACCGCGGTGACGACTTTCTGCTGGTCGACGTCCGCGAGCCGCACGAGTACGAGATCGTGCAGATCCCCGGCTCCGTCCTGATCCCGAAGGACCGGATCATGTCCGGTGAGGCGCTCGCCGAGTTGCCGCAGGACAAGCCGATCGTGCTGCACTGCAAGACCGGCGGCCGGTCGGCCGAGGCGCTCGCGGCGCTCAAGCAGGCCGGGTTCGCCGACGCGACACACGTGCAGGGCGGCGTCACGGCATGGGCGCAGCAGATCGACACCTCGCTGCCCACCTACTGAGCTGATCGGGGCCCTGCTTCTGTGAGCTGGCTCACAGGAGCAGGGCCCTTCGCGTCCCCGAGTCGTCTCTACGCTGGCTGTGGCGGAAGATCGGCAGAGGGGTTCAGGTGAGCGCACCGCGCTGGGCGCAGCACGTCCGGGCCAAGGTCAGGGACGCCGAGCAATGGATCAGGCCGAGCGCGTTCGGTGCGGTGGACGGGCTCGTGACGAACGCGCTGCTCGTCTTCGGCACGTCCCTGACGGGCGCCTCGCCGCACGAGATCGTCGCCGCCGGCGTGACCGGTCTGGCCGCGGCTCCCGTCGCGCAGGCCGTCGGCGAGGGCGTGTCGATGAGCGACGAGAACCAGGTCAAGCTCCGCAAGGCCGAGCGACAGGCCGGCGCCGGCGGTGAGCCGCCGCGCCTGAACTCCCCCACCACCGCGGCCGTCTCGGCCTGGGCCGCGGCGTCGACGGGCGCGTTTGCGCCGATCGTGCCCTACATGGCGGGGGCGGCCAGCCCGCTCTGGGCGCTGGGCGTGGGCGCGGCCGGACTGGCCGCGGCCGGGGTCGCGTCGACCAAGGTGACCGGGCGGCGGTGGTGGCAGGGCGCCACGCGCTACCTCGCAGCCGGCGGGATCGGCGGTTCCGTGTCGTACCTCGGTGACAACGCCGAGGTCGTGGCTCGCCACCCCGCGCTCCTCGCCGCGGGCGCCGTCGGCGGGCTGGCGGCGGCGCAGGTCGGCGGCAAATGGCGGCGTCGACGAGCGGAACGGGCGGCGCGGACCGCGGGTGAGAGCCGCGAGAGCAAGCCTCGGGGACCGCAGGCGAAACAGGGCTCGCGCGGGCACGAGGGCGGCCGCGACCGGTCGGGGGGACGCCTCGCGCACCGCCTCCGGTCGGCGCGTGCGACGACCGGTACGAGGACGAACGGGAAGCCGGATCGGCGCCGCGGTCACGCCCGTTGAGCGGCGGGAGCCGCTACCCTCGCCTCCTGATGGACCCGATCGACGACTTCACCGAAGCGGTGCTCGACGTCGTCGAACGGATCCCGCCGGGGAAGGTCATGGCCTACGGCGACATCGCCGAGTACCTGGGCGTGGGCGGGCCGCGTCAGGTCGGCCGGGTGATGGCGTTGCACGGCGGCGCCGTGCCGTGGTGGCGCGTCGTGCACGCCGACGGGACGCCGGCGCTCGCCGACGACGGGCGCGCCGTCGCCGCGCTCCGCGAGGACGACACACCGATGCGCGGGGACCGGGTCGACATGCGCCGGGCCCGCTGGGACGGCGACGTTCAGTCGAGATAGCCGTACTTGCGCAACCAGCCGGCCTGGATCGACTCCACCTTCTCGACGGCGTCGCCCAGCCGGTCCCGCCAGCCGTCGTCGTCATGAGGCCGGCGCACCGCGGCGAGCGCACGCCGCCACTGACGCCCGTCCGGCAGGCCGGCGAACTCGCCGATCCGTGCGAGCGTCGCGGCCTCGTCGGCGACCAGGTCCTCGTACCGCACGCTGAGCACCTGCGCGGGCGGCATCGCGGCGAGGCCGCGTTCCAGCGCCTCGACCTCGCGCACCCAGTGCGTCGCACACAGCTCCCACGGGTCGCGGCCGCGCTCCTCCCACGTGAGCGGCGTGTCGCCGTACCACCAGACGGTCGACTCCGGCCACCACCCGGCCCGGTTCAACGACTCCGCGACCGCACGGCCGTCCCTCGTCACCGCGACCACGCGCGCGTCCGGGAAGACGGCGTGCAGCAACGGGAGCCTGCGGTTGTGTGCCGTGCGCTTGCTGACGAACACCCGGCCGCCCCCGAACCGGACGATCTCCTCCACCGCCCGGCGCAGCGACGTCTGCCGCCTGGTCGCGTCGGTGGCGTCGCTCGACTCGGGGATGTCGTACGCGGCGAACAGCGGTTCGCCCTCGACGGGTTGCGGGAACAACCGCTCGAGCAGGGTCCGTTGCCGGTCCGGAGCCGCCGCCTCGGCCGCCTCGCCGAACCAGACGCTGCGCCGCAGCCGTCGCATCCGGCCGGCGAGTCGGTTCAGCGACGCAACCGCCGGGAGATGAGGCGTGCGGCGAACCCAGTTCGACACCCAGGCGCTGTCCGGGTGCAGGCACAGCAGCCGGTAGAGCGGCGACGTGCCCGATCTGGGCGCACCGACGAGGAAGACGGGCGGCCTGGCCGACTCCATCCGACGCTGCATCCCTCCCCGGTCGCCGTCCGGTCACCCTGCCAGAGTCGGCGTGCGGGGGTCCTCAACCGGCGCGGCGGCGTGAGGAGGTCACTACATTGCGTGCGGGAGCGGACGGCGGCAGCTCACCGGCTCGCGGCGCGGACCGTCGCCTCGGCGAGGACGTCGGTGACCGAGAGGTACGGCACGGGGCCGGGCAGGTTGGCCTGGAGCAGCGGGAGCTCCGTGCAGGCGAGCAGCCGGACGTCGCAGCCGCCTGCCCAGTCGCGGTCGGCGATCGGCGCGAGCGCGGCGGCTGCGGCGGCCGGGTCGGCGCCGGCCTTGACGTCCTCGATGACCCGCTGGATCTCTTTGCCGCTTGCGGGGTCGGGGTAACGCGGCTCGACGCCGGCGGGCAGGTACGAGTCGACGATCTGCAGCGAGCACACGGCCGTCGTAGCGAGAACGGCAGGGTGTCTGAACCCGCCCCGTCCCAGTGCCTTGCCCACCTCGGCGAGCCCGTCGAGGACGGGGACGTCGACCTCGGCGACGAGGTCGTCGACGTACGCGCTCGTGGTCACGGACGCGATCACGAGCAGCTCGGCGCCCGCGCCGACCAACCGCGATGCCAGGCCCACCAGGCTCGGCAACGGAGAGGGGCCGGTGCCGGTCAGGTGCGCGACCCGGCTGGGCATCGCCGGGTCGGTCGCGAGCACCACCGGGATGTGGTCCTCGTCGCGGGTGGCGGGGGTGAGCTCGACCAGCCTGCGGTAGAAGTGCGCACCGGCGAGCGGGCCGACGCCGCCGATGATGCCCACCGTCCGCATCGCGTCCTCCTCGCCCAGCCCGTCGCGTCCTGGACGGGACCGTAGTACACGGCCGCTCGGTGGCTGTCCGCACCGTTCTCCTATGGTCCGGAGGGGACTGTGGAAGGTCTGGAGGTTGTGTGGTGCAGCTGGGGCGTTCTGCTCGTCGTCGTCCGGGTCATCTGCCGACGGCGTTGGGGCTGTTGCCGCGTCAGCCGGCCGGCGTGCCGTCCGGCAGTGGGTCGGAGACACCCAGGGGCGGGCCGACGAACTCGACCCAGTTGGCGTGTCCGAGAGCGGTGAGCGTCTCGACGTCCTCGGGGCCGCGCATCAGCTCGGCGGCCTGCTCGAAGAGCCGTTCCGCCCCCGACGGAGTGGTGATCACCAGCAACCGGCCCGGCGTGTCACCGACGTTCTGGAACGCGTGCGGGGTGCCGCGCGGCCCGAAGGCCATGCCGCCGGTCGACGCCCGGAGTTCGGTCTCACCGGCCTTGAACCGGAAGTCCCCGTCGAGCACCCACCAGACCTCGTCCTCGCGGATGTGCGTGTGCAGTGCCGGCCCTCGCTTCGGCGCGATGACGAACTCGAACACCGTCAGCGAGCCGTTGGTCTGCCGGGTGTCCGCCTTGACCGTGACCGTGTCTTCGGTCGGGGTCTTCATCGTCCTGCCTTCGCCGGACCCCACCGCAAAGGGCGAGATGAACGCCGACATGGTGCCTCCCCTCGGGGGGAGGGTAGGTGGTCGGAACCTCGTCGTCCATGGGGAGAAATGCGATCTTGCGGAGTCGGCGACCGTGTGTTGCCGAGCGGCCGGGCGGGCGGTCCGGGCCGCTGCCCCGCCCGAACCGGCGGAGTACGGTGACGGGCATGATGACGCTGGACGAGGTGGCCGCGGCCGCCTTGGCGTTGCCCGAGGTGACCGAGGGTGAGCGGCACGGCAACCGCAGCTGGCTCGTCGCGGGCAAGGCGTTCGCGTGGGAGCGTCCGTTCAGCAAGGCGGACCTCCGGCGGTTCGGTGACCAGCCGCCGCCTGCCGGGCCGATCCTCGCGCTGCGCGTCGAGGACCTCGGCGAGAAGGAAGCCGTGCTCGCCGCGAACCCCAAGGGGTTCTTCACGATCCCGCACTTCGACGGCTACGCCGCCGTGCTCGTGCAGCTGAGGACGGCACCGAAGAAGGCGGTCCGGGACGCGATCGTGGACGGCTGGCTCGCCACCGCGCCGCCGGCGCTCGCCCAGGAGTACCTCGCCGGCAGTTGACCGAGCGGCGGAAATGCGGCTGCGCGGTGCGGCGCGGTCCTGCCAGGGTGTCGTTTATGGCCGACGTCCACGACCAGAGCCCGGCCCGGGTGCGGATGGAGTGGGGACCGGTCGGCGCGGACGCGTTGGCGCCGGGCGTCGACTGCGCCGTGGTCGTCGACGTGCTGAGCTTCACGACGACGCTCTCGGTCGCGGTGGACCTGGGCGCCGAGGTCTTCCCGTACCGGTGGCAGGACGCGACGGCCGCCGAGTTCGCCCGCTCCCACGACGCCGTCCTGGCCGTCGGCCGGTTCGAGGCGCGCGCGTCGGACGGTCCGGCCCGGGTGAGCCTGTCTCCGCACAGCATCCGCTCCGCGGTCGAGCTGCGCCGACTCGTGTTGCCGTCGCCGAACGGTTCGTCGATCAGTGCGCGCCTGGCGGAGAGCGGAGTGCCGGTGGTCGCGGCATGCCTGCGCAACCGTGCCGCCGTCGCCCGCTGGCTCGTCGGCCGCGCCGTGGGGAACGTCGCCGTCATCCCCGCGGGTGAACGCTGGCCGGACGGCTCGCTCCGGCCCGCGGTCGAGGACCTCTGGGGAGCGGGTGCGGTGATCGCCGCGCTCGACGACCTCGGGATGGACGACCTGAGCCCGGAGGCCGCAGCGGCCGCCGCCGCCTTCCGCGTGGTGCGCGCCGATGTGCTCACGGCGCTGCGGCGGTCCAGCGGCGGCCGTGAGCTGGCGGCGGCGGGCTTCGACGACGACGTCGCCGTGGCCGCGGAGGTCGACGCCAGCGAAGCCGTGCCGCTGCTCGCGAGCGGGCGCTTCGTCGACGCGGCCTAACAGATCGCGGCCTCGTAGTGGTCCTCGATCGCCCGCGCGTGCGCGGCGGGCGCGAACCGGCGCTCGACCTTCGCGCGCCCGTTCCGTCCCATCGCCGCGGCCCGTTCCGGATCACCGGTGAGCCTGGTGACCGCCTCTGCCAGCGCGTCGACGTCTTCGGCGGGCACGAGTTCGCCGTCGATGCCCTCGTCGACGATCTCCGGCAGGCCGCCCATCCGCGCCGCGATCACCGGCCGCGCCGACGCGAACGCCTCGAGTACGGCCAGCGGCTGGTTCTCGTGCCAGAGCGACGGCGCCACGACGACGGCCACGTCGCGGATCAGCGCGTGCGCCTTGGTGGTGTCGAGCATCCCGTGGAACGTCACGCGTCCCGGCGCCAGGTCGGCGGCCAGCTGCTCGAGCTGTGCGCGCATCGGCCCGTCACCGGCGATGTGCAGGTGGGCGTCGCGGGGCGCGTGCTCCCATGCGCGGATGAGCACGTGCACGCCCCTCTCGTGGCTCAGCCGGCCGACGTACGCCGCGCCCTCGCCGGGCAGGTGGGCGGGCGTGACCCTGCGGGTGTCGACGAAGTTCTCCTGCACCACCAGGCGATCCGGGTACACACCCGCGGTCCGCATGATGTCCGCCAGGAACCAACTAGGACACAGGAACCGCCGGATCGGCGCGTACGCCCTGATCGTGCGGTGCAGCATGTTCTCGACCGCGACGGCCGCGCTGCTGGCGAACGACTCGTGACAGTTGCGCACGAGCGCCTGCCGGGGACCGCCGGTGACGCAGGCCGTGCACGGCTTGCCGTGGTCGAGCAGCCGGTACGTGGGGCAGGCGAGCTTGTAGTCGTGCAGTGTCATGACCGCCGGGACGCCCCGCTTGGCGATCGGCCGCAGGACCGACGGCGAGAGCTGGTGGTGGATGTTGTGCACGTGGACGACGTCCGGCCTGAAGTCGTCGAGGACGTCGTCGATGCCGTGCTCCGCCGAGGTCGACCACATCATCCGGCCGAGGCCCTTGACCTTGCCGACCGGCCCAGTCGGCAAGGGCGCGAACTCCACCTCGGAAGGGAAGCTCGTCTCGTACCTGTAGACGCGGTTGCGGGGATGGCGCATGCCGAAGAACGTGACCTCGTGGCCGGCCTCGTGCTGCAGTTGCGCGAGGTCCTCGGCGTACGCCTCCGCGCCGCCACGCCGGTACAGGAACTTGTTGACATGCAGGATCCGCATCGGATCAGCCGTTTCGTTCAGAGGTGCCGGCACGTGGGGGAAGGGCGCGCGACGGCACTGGGGGGCGAGGTCATCGGCACTAGTACGGCCGTTGATCATACGGACCGCAAGCCCCGGGTTGCATTGAGGTACCGCCGTGACACGAGCCGTGATCACGGCGTCCGGTGTCAGGCGACGAACGCCTCGGTGACATGGACGTCGCCGGCCGACGCGGCGTGGTACGCCCATCCGATGCGGGTGACGGCGTCGTCGATCCGGTCGACGGCGAGCGTGAACGGCAACCGCATGAAGCGCTGGAACGAGGTGCCGGTGCCGAACCTCGGCCCGGGTGCCAGCAGCACGCCCTGGCGTGCGGCCAGCGCGCTGACCGTCGTGGCGACCGGCTGGGGGAGCGCGCACCACAGGGTGAGGCCGCCCTCCGGGACGCGGAACGCCCAGTCCGGCAGCTCCCTGCGCAGCGCCGCGGCCAGCTTGTCGCGCTGCTGGGCGAGGTCGCGCCGGCGGGGTGCGAGCAGCGCGGGACGGTCGGTGAGCAGGTGGGTGAGGACGAGCTGGTCGAGCACCGGTGTGCTCGTGCTGAGCCCGGCACGGGTCGCGAGCAACGGGTCGACGAGCGAGCGGGGGACGCGGAGCCAGCCGATCGAGAGGCCGCCCCAGAACGACTTGCCCGCACTGCCGAGCAGCACGACGGGCGCACCGCCGGACCGCGCGTACGCGGCGAACGGCTTCGGCAGGTCCGCTTCGGCGACGTCCAGGGTGAGCTCGGCCATCGTCTCGTCGACGACCGTCGGCGTGCCGGACGATGCCAGCGCGCGGGCGAGCCGGCGGCGGGTCTCGTCGTCCATCAAATGGCCGGTCGGGTTCTGGAAGTCCGCGATGAGATACGCGAGGCGGGGGTTCGCCTGCCGGATGGTCGCCTCGATCATCGGGACGTCCCAGCCGTCGGAGTCCACCGCCGTCGGGACGGGCCGGGCGTGCGCGTTCTCGACGGCCCGCAACGCGTTCGGGTACGTCGGGTGCTCGCAGAGGACGCGGTCGCCCGGGCCGGTGAAGTGGTGCAGGGCGAGGTCCCAGGCGGAGAGCGCGCCGCCGGTGACGATGATCTGCTCGGGATCGGTGCTCAGCCCGCGTTCGGTGTAGCGCTCGGCGAGCGCGTGGCGGAGCTCGGGGAGCCCGTGCGGCTGGTAGCCGTGCTGGGCCGTGTGCCGCGGCAGGTCGGCGATCGCCGCCTCGACGGCGCGGACGAAGCCGGGCACGGCGGGGACCGTGGCGCAGGCGAGGTCGATGACGTCCCGCTCGTTGCTGGGCAGTAGCGCCGGCTCGTCGTCCAGCGTGCCGCTCGGCAGTGAGGTGCGGCTGCCGGATCCGCGGCGGCTCTCCAGGTAGCCGCGTGAGCGCAGTTCGGCGTACGCGGCCGCGACGGTGGTGCGGCTGACGTCGAGGACACCGGCCAGGGCGCGTTCGCTCGGGAGCCTGGTGTGCGGGGGCACCCGCCCGTCCAGGAGCAGGTGCTCGATCGCGCCCGCAAGCCGTACGTATGCCGAGCCCGGCCCGCGCCAGCTGCCGAGCAGCGTGCCGAGCCGATAGGCGGTCAGAGAGCGTTCGGTGGCCATAAGAGCCACTATTGCGCGATTGGCTATGGAAGACCAGTCCAATCGCGAGCCAAAGTGGGGGAGTGACCGAGACCTCCACCACCGCCGACGACCTGCGCTCTGCCGTCACCCTCGACTCGCCCCTGGCCCAGCTGCGCGAAGGTCGGCTGGTGCGCCGCCTCGTGCAGCTCTACCTCGGCCTGGTGCTCTACGGCGTCTCGATGGCGTTCATGATCCGGGCCAACCTCGGCCTGGACCCGTGGGACGTCCTGCACCAGGGCATCGTCTCGCGCACCGGCCTCTCGTTCGGCACGATCGTGATCATCGTGGCCGGCCTGGTGCTCCTGCTGTGGATCCCGCTGCGCCAGTGGCCCGGTCTCGGCACCGTCAGCAACGCGATCGTCATCGGCCTCGTCGTGGACCAGGCACTGGCGGTGCTGCACTCGCCGAGCGCGCTGTGGGCACGGATCGCGTTCGCGGTCGGCGCGCTGCTGATGAACGCGCTCGCGACGGCGGCGTACGTCGGCGCGCGCCTCGGCCCGGGCCCGCGGGACGGGCTGATGACCGGGCTGGTGCGGCGCACCGGTCGTTCCGTGCGCCTCGTACGGACGAGTATCGAGGCCAGCGTGCTGCTGCTCGGCTGGCTGCTGGGCGGTTCGGTCGGCTTCGCGACCCTGATGTACGCCTTCGGCATCGGCCCGCTGACCCAGCTGCTGCTCCCGCACCTCACGGTCCGGCCCAGGGTCCGCTGACCCGTCAGGCTCTGACAGGGCTATGGCCCGGTGCGAGCCTGACAACTCGTCAGGAACTCCAGGACGACCCGGCCGGCCAGCTCGCGGCATTCCTCGAAGTACGCGTGGCGCGCCCCTGGAATGAGGCGCAGCCGGGCGTTCGGGATGCGCTCGGCCAGCAGCGTCGCGTTCGCCGTGGGGTTGAAGACGTCCTCGGTGCCGTGCACGACGAGGGTCGGGGCCGTGATGTCCGGGAGCACGTCCCAGCTGTCGTGGCCGGCGCTGGCCGCGAGGTGGCGGCGTCGCGCGTGGGCCGGCATCGCCGGGTCGCCGACCGTGTCGTGCGGGCCGGGATGCGTGGCCAGCCAGGTCGGCGTGTACATCAGTTCCAGCAACGCGCGCCGGACCGCTGCCGGGTCGGGCTGGGCGAGCGACCGCCGCACCTCCGCGCCGCGCTCGACGCCGTGCGGTGCACCCGGCGAGGTGCAGCCCAGGACGAGCCTGCCCACCCGGTCGGGGTGGTCCGCGGCGAGCCACTGGGCGACCCGGCCGCCCATGGAGGTGCCGTAGACATGGGCACGCTCGACGCCGACGTCGTCGAGAACGGCGACGACGTCGGCGGCGAATCCGCGCGTGCTGTAGGAGTCGGTGTCCGGCTTGCCGCTCCGCCCCGTGCCTCGGTAATCCGGCGCGACCGTCCGGAACGACGCGTCGAAGTCCGGGCGTACCGTGTCCCACCAGTGATGGCTGTTGGCCTGCCCGCCGAGCAGGACGAGGAACTCGTCGCCCCGGCCCTGGACGTCGTAGTACAACTCGACGCCATCCGATGCGCGTGCGTACGGCACAGCTGAGGAAGTTAGCAGGTCGTCAGGGGCTCGGGAGTGACCGCGGTAGCCCGAACCAGGGGAGCACGCTGTTCTCGAAGCGGGTCATGCCGCGGATCCGGCCGCCCGTCAGAGTGAGGACGTAGAGGCCGGTCCCGTGGCTTATGCCGGTCGGACCCCGCAGGTACGCGCCGAACGCCGGTTGACCGTTCGCGCGCGTCGCGATGAGGTCGAATCTGCGACCTGCACGGAAGATGCTGGCGCAGAAGCGGGCCGCGGCGTCGCGGCCCTCGTACTCGAACGGGATCGGCGGCATCGACATGAAGACGTCGTCGACCAGCAGGGCCACCAGTGCGTCGACATCCGCGGACTGCCAGGCCCGGACGAACTTCGCCACGATCGCGTCCTCGGCGGCCGAGCCGGGTACGGGCGCCGGTTCACGGGCGGCGTACGCCGCCCGGTGCTGCTGCAGGCCGGCCCGAGCCCGTTTGAGCGCGCTCTTCACCGACTCGACGCTGGAGTCCAGCATGTCGGCGACCTCGTCCGCGTGGAACCCGAGCACGTCGCGCAGGAGGAGGACGGCGAGCTGGCGGGGCGGCAGCATCTGCAGGGCGGTCACGAAGGCCAGGGAGACGGCTTCGGTCTGCTCGTACCGCGCCTCCGGGCCGACCGGCGCATCGAGCGCGTCCTGGAACAGGGCGTCCGGGAACGGCTCCAGCCAGACGACCTCGCCGCGTCTCGTCGGCTCGGGCGGCTCGACACCGGGTATGTCCCATTCCTTGGCGGGGCGCCGGCTGGCCGACCGGAGCGCGTTGAGGCAACGGTTGGTGGCGATCCGGTAGAGCCAGGTCCGTAGCGACGCGCGTCCCTCGAAGGCTCCGAAGCCCCGCCAGGCCGCCAGCAGCGTGTCCTGCAGAACGTCCTCCGCGTCCTGGACCGAGCCGAGCATGCGGTAGCAGTGCACCTGCAGTTCGCGGCGGTGCGGCTCGGTGAGCTGCCGGAACGCGTCGCCGTCGCCGGCTCGCGCCCGGGACATCAGGTCGCCGGTCACCACCATCGCGTCACCTCCAACCGTGCAGACACCGGCCGGTGGGCGAAAGAGGCGGCCGGAGCGCGCCACCTTCTCGACACCGCGGTGTCTACCTCAGTGTCGACCGACGACAGGACCGAGGAGAACACCATGGCAAGGATCATCGTCAGCGAGAACGTATCCGTCGACGGCGTCGTCCAGGACCCGATGGGGGACGGCGGCTTCGAGCGCGGCGGCTGGTTCAACCGGATCAGCGACAGCGACCGCGAGGCGTGGGCCGAGCTCGAGGCCGAGGAGGCGCAGGCCGCCGAGGCGCTGCTGATCGGCCGGCGCAGCGACGCGTGGTTCGCCGCGCGGTGGCTGTCGCGCGACGGCGAGTGGGCGGACCGGCTGAACCGCCTGCCCAAGTACGTCGTGTCCTCGACGCTGCAGAACCCGAGGTGGAGCAACGCGGCGGTACTCCGCGGTGACGTGGTGGACGAGGTCACGAAGCTGAAGCATGAGCTCGACGGTGACATCGTCGTCTACGCCAGCCATCGCCTGGTGCAGACGCTGATGGACCACGACCTCGTCGACGAGCTGCGGTTGACCGTCTTCCCCGTCGTGATCGGGGCCGGCCAGCGCCTCTTCGGCGAGACCGGCGGTTCGAAGCGCCTGCGCCTCGTCCGTGCCGAGACCGTCGGCGAAGGCCTCGCCTTCCTCGCGTACCAGACCGCCCGATAGGCCTGGCGTCACGGGTTGGCTATGAGCTCGCTGCGGGCCTGCACGACCCGGACGGGGAAGGTGACCGACCGGCTCATCGTCGGCAGCGTCCCGCCGTTGCCGTCCGAACCGTGCCAGTCGGCGGCCCAGCGGACGGTGGCGGTGACCGTGTACCGGCCGGAGTGGCTGAACGCCCGCGTGCACATCGAGTGGGCGCCGTCGCGGTACGGCGTCCACGGCGCGCGGCAGGTGAGCGGGTCGCTACCGTCGCCGAGGTCGACCGTGAGCTCGTACGCCCTCGCCGTGACGGTGGAGGATACGCCGTCCGCCGACGCCGTCGCGCTGCGCGGCGCCCACTGGCTCCTGTCCAGCCAGAACCAGGTCGGGATGTCGACCAGCTCGCGCTTGCCCCGCGGCGGCGCGGTGCGGATCGCCGGCGCGGGAATCGGCAACCGGTTGGTCGCCTGGATGGCAAGCCCGGCGGTCGAGACCCGGTGGGTGGGGCAGACCTGCTGCGGGTTCGCGAGCGGCCCGGTGATTATTGCCTGCGGGCAGTACATGACGTGCTTGAGCCGCGGGTCTGGCTTTCCTTCAGAACCGTGCGTTCCAGTGTCTCCTGGACCGTGACTCGGCGGTGTTTCAGTACCGGCGCCGTTGCAAATGACTGGGGCGGCGGCAAATCCGCATTGGTGTGCGCCAGTGGAGGATCTTGGCTTTGGGGTTGCCATCGCATTCAAACCAAAATGCGGTGTCGACGCGATGATGACCGCCAGGACGGCAGCCAGAATCAGGAGTGCCAGGCGCATGATTTGATCGGACTGTCCGTGTAGTAGATGCGCCAACCACTGTCGGTGCGCTTCATCCGAGCGATGATCCACGCCCGTCTATCTGGTCCGTGCACGACCACCTTCCCAGTGTTGGTGTTTCGAAGTTGAGTATGACTCTGCCCTGCGCAATCTTCGACAGTGGCACGATTCTCCGACACCTCGACCGAGAAGACGTGAGGCTCAATGGCGCCCTCGAACCGCTCGTGCTTGTCGATCTGTTTCTGGATGCCTTTTTCATATCGTGTGAGGCCGGGATCAACCAGCCACTGGCTCAGGTAGGTGCGACGCTCTGTCTTCGACATGTCCTGGGCCTTCGGGTAGTGCACTATGAAGTCCAGGTAGAGCGCCTTGACCTGGGCCTTGTCGGACATCCCCTGCGTGCCGGTCGGGGTGGGCGTGGGCGTGGCGCTCGCCGAGTGGGGCGGGAGCGGGGAGACCGAGCCGTACCGGCTGCCCGGGTCGTCGTGGGAGCAGGCGGCGAGGCCGAGCGCCAGCAGCGCCGCCACGGCGCAGCTCAGCATCCTCCGAAGGTTCCCCGACACGAATACACATCGTGCTGCACAGTGCGCTCCTCCGCAACCGGGGTGGCTGCGGGTCACGGTGTCGCACCGATCTTCTTGACACACGACTTGAGCGAGCTCTTCACCTCGGCGATCCGCCATCCCCTGCCGGTCCGGGTCAGCGCGGCCTTCGTCCACACCCAGGACAGCCGCTTGCCGACGGCCCGGCCCGTCCTGGTGTCGACCAGCACCTGGCGGTGCACGTCCGTGCAGTCCTCGACGTGCGCGGTCGTGCCGGTGACCGAGGCTGCGATCACGTGCGAGACCCGCGGTCCGCGGACGCGGACGTACTGCTCGTCGCTCGTCGCGAGGAGGTCCACGTACTGCGAGAGCGCCGGGTCGACCAGCCAGCGCCGCAGGTAGGCCCGGCGCAGTCCCGCCGCCATCTGCTGTGCCTTCAGGTAGTGCGCGGACCAGTCCAGGTACAGGCTGGTCACCGCGCGCAGGTCGGCGCCGGTCGAGGTCGGTGCCGGCGTGGGCGTGGCGGACGCGGACGACGCGGGCGCCGACGACGCCCGTGCGGACGGCTCGGGAGTGGCCGCCGTGGTCAGCGGCGGCAGCGTGCCGGGCCGGGAGCCGGGGTCGGGACGGCCGCAGCCGACGCAGAGCAGCATCAGCAGCACGACCGCACACGTTCGACCGGACACGACGACAAACGGTGCCCTACGGCGCCGCCGCTCACAAGTCCGACCTCGCGGCCTGTGGACAACCTGCGAGCGGTACTTGTCAGGCTCTCACGGGGCCATAGCCCGGTGAGAGCCTGACAAGTCGGCCGCTACCTCAGCTCAGCTCAGCGCCTTCGCGATCTCGCCCGCGAGCGGCACGAGGTTCTCGTCGTAGGCCACGCCGGGGACGTAGAAGATGACGTAGTCGGCGCCGGCGTCGATCGCCTTCTGCACCTGCTCGGCGATCTCCTCGGGCGAGCCGACGAGCAGCCCCGGGTACCGGCCCTTCTCGAGCACGCCCTTGGCCCGCTCGGACGCGGCGTCGCGGTCGTCGCCCTTGGCCACCGGGAAGACGTTGAAGCTGGTCGACTTGATGATGCTGTCGTAGTCGCGACCCTCGTTGTCGCAGTGCTCGCGGAGGACCGCCAGCTTCTGCCTGATGGCGTCCGGGTCGCCGCCGCCGACGTTGCAGGCGTCGCCGTACTTGGCGACGAGCTTCAGCGTCACCTTCTCGCCGCCGCCGCCGATCCACAGCGACGGGTGCGGCTGGCGCGAGCCCTTGGGCTCGTTGAACGGCTTGTCGACGGAGTAGTACTTGCCGTTGAAGACGACGTCGTCCTCGGTCCAGAGCCGGTAGACGATCTCGACCGCCTCGCGGAACGCGCCCATGCGGTCGCGCAGCTCCGGCCACTCGTACCCGTACGCCTTCCACTCGTGCTCGTACCAGCCCGCGCCGATGCCGGCGTAGAGCCGCCCGCGGGCGGCAGCGTCTACAGTCGACGCGATCTTGGCGTACAGGGCCGGGTTGCGGTACCCGTTGCAGCCGACCATCTGGCCGACGTTCACCTTCTTGGTCTCCCGGACGAGCGCGGCGGTCGACGTCCAGCATTCGAATACCGTGTTGCGGGTGGGTTCCGGCACCGTGTGGAAGTGGTCGTAGAGCCAGATCGAGTCCCACGGCTCCGCATCGGCCTGCTTCGCGACGTTGACCATCGCGTCGAACTGGTCGGCGGGGTCGGCGATCTCGGTGAGGTCCATCCGCCAGCCCTGCGGTACGAAGATCCCGAAACGCGTCATGTTGTGCATACCTCTCGTGACGTAAGGTCCGGAAGAACCTTATCCCCGCGAGTCCGGACCAATCCTGTCGTCGGGGTCTGGTGAAATCGAAGGGTGCACGCCTCGACCTTCCGGTTGGTCCGGCGCTCCCGGTCGACCGGAACCGCCACGACGCTCGACGACGCCCAGCGCCGCGTCGTCGAGCACGCCGGCGGGCCGTTGCTGGTCCGGGCCGGGCCGGGCACGGGCAAGACCACCACGCTCGTCGAGGCCGTGGTCGACCGGGTCGCGAACCGCGGCCTGACGCCGGAGCAGGTGCTCGTGCTGACCTTCAGCCGCAAGGCCGCGGCCGAGCTGCGCGAGCGCATCACGGCCCGGCTCGACCGCACGACCGCCGAGCCGCTCGCGCTCACCTTCCACTCCTACGCCTACGCGCTGGTGCGCAAGGCGGCGGTCGGCAACGACGAGCCGCCGCCGCGACTGCTGTCCGGCCCCGAGCACCTGATGGAGATCCGGCGCCTGCTCGCCGGCGAGGTCGAGGACGGCGCCGCCGAGTGGCCGGACGCCCTGCGCCCGGCGCTGCTCACCCGCGGGTTCGCCGAGGAGGTGCGCGACCTCGTGCTCCGCGTCACCGAGCGCGACTACGCCGCCGCCGACCTCGCCGACGTCGCGGCCGAGTACGCCCGTGAGGAGTGGGCCGCGGTCGCGGCGTTCATGGAGCGCTACGCCGGGCGGTTCGACGTCGAGTGGTTCCGGGCGTTCGACTACGCCTCGCTCATCCGCGAGGCCACCGCGCTGCTCGAGGACCCCGACGACAGGGGCGTCGGCGCGTACGAGCGGGCACACCGCGCCGTCGTCTTCGTCGACGAGTACCAGGACACCGACCCCGCCCAGGAGGGGCTGCTGCGTGCGCTGGCCGGCGAGGGCCGCGACCTCGTCGTGGTCGGCGACCCCGACCAGTCGATCTACGGCTTCCGCGGCGCCGACGTCGGCTGCATCGAGCGGTTCCCCGAGGTCTTCCGCACGGTCGACCGCCGGCCGGCGGACGTCGTCGACCTGCGCGTCTGCCGGCGCAGTGGGCCCGAGCTGCTCGCCGCGTCCCGGCGGGTGGCGGCCCGGCTGCCCGGCGGCCCGTCCGCGCACCGGCTCCTCGAGCCGGGTTGGCCCGGCGGGGACTCCGGGGGCGGCGGAGTGGGAGCAGACACCGCGGGCACGGTGGAGGTCGACCTGCTCGCCAGCCGCGAGCAGGAGGCCGCCCACGTCGCGGACGTGTTGCGCCGAGCGCACCTGATCGACGGCGTGCCGTGGGGCCGGATGGCCGTGCTCGTCCGGTCCGCCAGCCTGCAGGCGGCGCCGCTGCACCGGGCGCTCACCGCGGGCGGCGTGCCCGTCACGATCGCCGGCGACGAGGTGCCGCTGGTGCTCGAGCCGGCGGTCCGCCCGTTGCTGCTCGCACTGCGCGGCACCGTCCGCCCCGACACGCTCGACGAGGAGACGGTCACCGAGCTGCTGTGCGGGCCGCTCGGCGGGGCCGACCCGTTGGCGCTGCGGCGGCTGCGCCGCGCTCTGCGCGACGCCGAACGCGAGGCCGGCGGCACGCGCACGACGGGGGAGCTGCTCGTCGCGGCCGTCACCGACGAGCGCGAGCTGCTGCTCGTCGCCGACGACGTGCGGCGCCCGGCCGAACGGCTCGCCGCGCTGCTCACCCGCACCGGCAAGGCGGTCGCCGGCGGGTCGGTCGAGGACGCGCTCTGGGAGCTGTGGTCGGGTACGAACCTGGCCGACCGGTGGCGTGAGGCGAGCCTGCGCGGCGGCTTCCGCGGACAGCAGGCCGACCGCGACCTCGACGCCGTGTGCGCACTCTTCGACAGCGCGGCCCGGTACGCCGACCGCATGCCGGGCGGCAGCGTCGAGGGCTTCCTCGACGACATCACCGGCCAGGAGATCCCCGGCGACAGCCTCGGCGAGCAGGCGCCCCGCACCGACGCCGTCCGGCTGCTCACCGCGCACCGCTCCAAGGGGCTGGAGTGGGACCTCGTCGTGGTCGCCGGAGTGCAGGACGGCATCTGGCCCGACACCCGGCTGCGCGGCACGCTGCTCGGCGTCGAGGACTTCGTCGAGGTGGCGCAGGGCAACCGGCCGCTCGCCGTCTCGATCGCGGCGAAGCTGCTCGCGGAGGAACGCCGGCTGTTCTACGTCGCCGTCACCCGTGCCCGGCGACGGCTCGTGGTCACGGCGGTCGTCGGCGGTGCCGAGGGCGACGAGCAGCCGTCGCGGTTCCTCGCCGACCTCGGTGTCGAGCCGCGTGAGCCGGGAGCGTCCGCGTACCGCTCGCTGACCCTCCCCGCGCTCGTCGCCGACCTGCGCGCGACGGTCACCGACCCGGACGAGCCGGACGAGCGGCGGCACGCCGCGGCCGGTCACCTGGCCAGGCTCGCCGCCAACGGCGTCCGCGGTGCCGACCCGGACGAGTGGTACGCCACCACCCGGGCGTCCGACGACCGGCCGCTGTTCGAGCCGGACGACCGCGTCACGCTGTCGCCGTCGCAGGTGGAGGGGTTCGACGCGTGCGCGCTGCGCTGGCTGCTCGAACGCGCCGTCGGCGCGCAGGACTCCGGCGCCGCGCAGAACGTCGGCAACGTCGTGCACGCGCTCGCGGCGATGGTGGGGGAGGACGGGCACGCCGACCTCGACGACCTCACCGCACGGCTCTCGGCGGTGTTCGGGCAGCTCGATCTCGGCAGCCGCTGGTACGCGCGGCGGCGCGAGGGCGACGCGACCGCGATGGTCGAGCGGTTCGCCGACTGGCACGAGCGCAACGAGCGCGACCTGCTCGCCGTCGAGCAGGACTTCGACGTCACGACCGGTCGGGTGCGGCTCGCCGGCCGGGTCGACCGCGTGGAGCGCGACGACGAGGGGAGGGCGTACGTCGTCGACCTCAAGACCGGCAAGTCGGCGCCGTCCGACGACGCCGTCGCGCGGCACCCGCAGCTCGGCGTCTACCAGCTCGCCGCGCGGCTCGGTGCGTTCGCCGCGCTCGGGGCCGACGAGCCCGGCGGCGCCGCGCTGGTCCACCTCGGGTCGGGCAAGAAGGTCAAGGTGCAGGCGCAGCCGCCGCTCGGCGACGACGACGAGCCCGGCTGGGCCGACGAGCTCGTGCAGAACGTGGCGGCGCGGATGTCCGCGGCCCGGTTCCTCGCCCAGCTCAACCCGCGCTGCGGGTCCTGCCGGGTGCGTGCGTCCTGTCCGCTGCAGGACGAGGGCGGCGAGGTGCGACCATGACCAGGCCTCGCTGGGGACCCCCATTGTGGTCCCGGCCCCGCGTGGGGTCCCCACTTGTCGCCATCACCCCTGTGGGGGTCCCCACGTGAACGTGGAATACGACCCGTTCCGCATCGCGCGGATGTGCGGTGCGCTGCCGCCGACGCCGGAACAGGCGGCCGTCATCGCGGCGCCGGCGGCGCCGTGCGTCGTGATCGCCGGCGCGGGGTCGGGCAAGAGCGAGACGATGGCCCGCCGCGTCGTCTGGCTGGTGGCCAACGGTCTCGCCCACCCGGAGGAGGTGCTCGGCCTCACCTTCACGCGCAAGGCCGCCCGCGAGCTCGAGGTCAAGGTCCGCGGCTGGCTCGACCGCCTCCGCGCGCTGCCGGAGTTCTCCGGCGCCGCCGCGGCCGAGGAGCTCGCCGGCGACCCCGTCGTGTCCACGTACCACGCCTACGCCGGGCGCATCTACCGCATGCACGCCCTCCGCGACGGCGCCGAGCCGGGCGCGCGGCTGGTGACTCCGGCGGTGCAGTGGCAGCTCGCGCACTCCGTCGTCGCGCGCTACGACGGGCCGATGGACGCCGTCGAGTGGACTCCGGCCACCGTCACGGCCGCGGTGCTCGAACTGGCCGGTGAGATGTCGGAGCACCTGGTGTCGCCCACCGACCTCGTCGTGGAGGCGGAGCGGTGGGAGGCGAGGGCGGCGGCGGCGTCGCGTCCGCCCGCGCTCGTCAACCGCCTGCTCAAGAACCTGCGGGTACGCGAGCAGCTGCTGCCGCTGGTGCGGCTCTACCAGCAGGCCAAGGCCGACGGCGGCCTGCTCGACTACGACGACCAGATGGCGGCGGCGGCGCGGCTCGCGTCCCGGCACCCCGCCGTGGGCCGGCTCGAGCGCTCGCTGTTCCGCGCCGTGCTGCTGGACGAGTACCAGGACACCAGCCACAGCCAGCTCACGCTGCTGCGGGCGCTGTTCCCGGACGGGTTCCCCGTCATGGCGGTCGGCGACCCGGCCCAGTCGATCTACTCGTGGCGCGGCGCCACCGCCGGCAACCTGCGCCGGTTCCCCACCGACTTCCCGCAGGCCGACGGGCGTCCGGCCGAACGCCGCGAGCTCACCTGGAGCTTCCGCAACTGCGAGCACGTGCTCGACGTCGCCAACGAGATCGTGCAGCCGCTGTCGGCAGAGGACGTCACGACGCGCCTGGTGCCCGCGCCGCACCTCGACGAGCCCGGGCGCGTCGAGTGCGCGCTGTTCGAGACCGTCGACGACGAGGCCGAGCACGTGGCCATGCGCGTCGCCGGCCTGCTCGGGGACGGCGAGTGCCGGCCGCGCGACGTCGCGGTCCTCGTCCGCAAGCGCATGCAGCTCGGCCGGCTGCGCGCCGCGCTCGAAGCGCACGACGTGCCCGTCGAGGTGGTCGGGCTCACCGGCCTGCTCACCGTGCCCGCGGTGGCCGACGTCGTCTCGACGCTGCGCGTGCTGTACGAGCCGACGGCGAACGCGTCGCTGATCCGGCTGCTCGCCGGTCCGCGTTGGCGCATCGCGGCCCGTGACCTCGTCGCGCTCGGCCGCCGCGCGCGCTACCTCGTCCGCGCCGAGCGCGATGACGACGGGCCGCCCGACCCGTTCGCGAACGCGATGCTGTCCGAGCTCGACGTCGGCAGCCTGGCCGACGCGCTGGAGGACCTCGGCCCGCGGGGCGCGTACTCCGAACGCGGCTACGCCAGGTTCCGCGAGTTGGCGGCCGAGCTCGCGATGCTGCGGCAGCGCACGCACCTGCCGCTGCCCGAGCTCGTCGCCGAGGTGGAGGAGGCGCTGCGGCTCGACATCGAGGTGGCGGCGCGGCCCGGCGCCGACCCGCTGGTGGCCCGCGCCGAGCTGGACGCGTTCGCGGAGGAGGCGGCACGGTTCGCCCGCGACGACGAACGCCCGACGCTCGGTGCGTTCCTCGCGTACCTCGACGCGGCCGAGGAGCAGGAGGCCGGCCTCGAGGTGCCGCAGCCCGCCGACACCGACAGCGTGAAGCTGATGACCGTCCACGCCGCGAAGGGCCTGGAGTGGCCGGTCGTGTTCGTGCCCGGCCTCGCGACCGGCAGCCGGACGTCGGTGTTCCCGTCGCGCGGGCAGGTCTCCACCAGCTGGACCGACAACGCGCGGCTGCTGCCGTTCCCGCTGCGCGGCGACGCCCGCGACCTGCCGCACCTCGACGGCGTGTCGAGGGAGGATGCCGCGCGGTTCTCCGAGGCCTGCAGGCGACGGCAGGAGGCCGAGGAACGCCGGCTGTTCTACGTCGCCGTCACCCGCGCCCAGCGGCTGCTCTGCTGCAGCGGCTACCACTGGGCCGACGGCGTGAACCCGCTCGGCCCCTCCGTGTTCCTGACCGAGGTGCGGGACGCGTGCTCGGCGGGCGCCGGCGCCGTGCGGGAGTGGGTCGACGCCGTCGCGGGCGACAACCCGTTGCTCGCCGAGGCGCGCACCGTCGAGTGGCCGGTCGAGCCCGACCCGGCCCGCCGGGCCGAGGTCCGCGAGGGTGCGCGGCTGGTCCGGGCGGCGAGCGACGACGGTGCGCTGGTCTCGTTCGGCGGCGACGCGGCCGACGAGTGGGCCGCCGAGGTCGAGCTGCTGCTCGCGGAGCTGGCCGAGAGCCGCCGTACCCGTGACGTCCCCGTCGTGCTGCCCGACCACCTCTCGGTGTCCGCGCTCGTCGCGCTCGCCCGCGACCCCGACGCGTTCGCGCTCGACCTGCTCCGGCCGATCCCGCACCGGCCGGAGCCG
>DASUWX010000092.1:0-4408 GCA_036378185.1 Streptosporangiales bacterium
CCACCGGCCGTGTAAAGCGACCACCGGCGCGGCGCGGTAAAGCCGACGCGGCGGGCACAGCGACCCGGCCGGGCGAAGCGACGCGGACGGAGCGTGCCCTGGCGCCTGCCCGGCGAGGGCACGGATTGTCACCGTGGCCACGGAGCGCGTAAAGCATTGCCACGCCGCGGCGGGCGGGTGACGATGCGGGCGTTGCCCCCTCTCGGAAAGCGCTTGCCATGCCCGCCACCGCAGCCTCCCGTGCCCGGGTCCTCGCGACCACCCTCCTCGCGGCAGCAGTCGCCCTGCTGCTGGCGCTCGTCCCGTCCGGCGGGGCGTACGCCGCCGGTTCGCCGCTCACCATCACCGGGACCGAGCCGATCGCACCCGGCGTCACGTTCCACACGCTCACGTTCGAGACCAGCCACGGCACCGTCCAGGGCTACGAGCTCGACGTCGACATCTCCAGGCCCGGCGGCGCCCGGCTCGGCCTGCTGCGGCCGGACGAGTACCGGGCCCGGACCACGCCGTCGGCCATGGCCGACGCGCTGGGTGCGGTCGGCGGCGTCAACGGGGACTTCTTCAACATCGAGGAGTCGCAGCACCCGGGCGTGCAGCCGACCGGTTCGACCGACGGACCCGAGGTGTCGCACGGGTTCGGCGGCAAGGCGGCCGTGCCGAACTCCCAGCGGTTCGGGCCCGCGCTGCCGCCCGGCACGTCCACCCGCGACGTGTTCGGCGTCGGCAGGGACGGCCGTGCGCGGCTCGGCACGCTGGACCTCGAGGGCAAGGTCGAGACGCCCGACGGCACGTTCGACCTCGGCGGCCTGAACCAGTACGCGCTGCCGCAGAACAGCATCGGCGTGTTCACGAGCTGGTGGGGCGCCGCGTCGCGCCTGCGCGCCACCTGCGGCAGCGACACCAGGCGTGCCGACCCGTGCTCGACCCGCACCCTCGAGGTCGTCGTGGACCGCGGCCGCGTGACCGACATCCACACGACGCCGGGTGCCGGCCTGATCGACCCGCACGGCTTCGTCCTGGTGGCCAGGGACGCCGGCGTCGACGAACTGGCCGGCCTGAAGGTCGGTGACGAGGTGGACGTCGACTACCACCTGCTGGCCGAGGACACGCCGCCGTTCGAGTTCGCCGTGGGCGGCTACCCGATCCTGCGCGGCGGCGCCCCGCTCGCCGGCCTCGACCCGAAGACGCTCGCCCCGCGCACGTCGGCCGGCGCCAGCGCGGACGGGCACCACGTGCACCTGGTCGCCGTGGACGGCGGCGCGGAGAGCGGCAGCGGCCTGTCGATCGCGGAGCTGGCCGAGCTGCAGCTCGACCTGGGCTCGGCGGTCGCCACGAACGAGGACGGCGGCGGGTCGACCTCGCTCGTCGCCCGTCCCGCGGGCGGTGACCACAACGTCGTCCGCAACCACCCGTCCGGCACCGCGGAACGATCCGTGGCCAACGGCATCGGCGTGTTCGTCGGCAGCTGACCCATCGAGCACCGCGCCAGGGGCGTCCCTGCCGTCCGCCATGGACAGCAAGGACGCCCCTGGCTTTGCGCCTGTAGCCGACCGGCAGCGCGAGGCGGATGGCGGGAACCGTGGATTCTCGCCGAGTGACGCCGGGCCGTGCCCGAGGAAGCGGGCCGAGCGCTGATGCGTGGGGTCCGGGGGCTCGGCCCCCGGGAAGGAACCGGCGAGGGAAGGTGGGAAGAGCGGCGAACGGGGGGCACCGTATCGGCGTCTTCGCCGCCGGCTGACCTGTCGGGCACTGACGCGATGGGGTGTTCCATCTGCGGCCCGGGGAGACCGCCGCCAGGCGGGAACCGTGGATTCTCGCCGAGTGACGCCGGGCCGTGCCCGAGGAAGCGGGCCGAGCGCTGATGCGTGGGGTCCGGGGGCTCGGCCCCCGGGAAGGAACCGGCGAGGGAAGGTGGCAACGCCACCGAACAGGGGAGGACCGCGGGCACCGTCCCGGGGGGTTGACGGCGCCCGCGGCGTCTCACGCGCCGGCGACGGAGGGGGCGCGTGATATACAGGCGAAAGCCTAGAGTCCTCCGCCTGTAAGACCAAGAGTCCGTGTGGATCTCTCGGCGCCCAGCATACGGGGCGGTGGAGGAGAACTCTGGGTGACCACACCGTGACGCGCGCCACGTCGACGGGATGTCGTGGACTACTGTGCGCCCGTGACTCGTCGCGCGAAGATCGTCTGCACCCTCGGTCCCGCATCGTCCGGCCCGGAGTCGATCCGGGCGCTGGTCCGGGCCGGCATGGACGTCGCACGGCTCAACCTCAGCCACGGCAGCCACGAGGAGCACGAACGTGCCTACCTCGAGGTGCGCAGGGCGTCGGACGAGATCGGCCGGAGCGTCGCGGTGCTCGCGGACCTGCAGGGGCCGAAGATCCGGCTCGGCACGTTCGCGGGCGGCACTGCGACGTTGACCGTGGGTGACGAGTTCGTCATCACGACCGACGAGGTCGTCGGCGATGCGCGGCGCGCGTCCACGACGCACGAGGGGCTGCCGGACGACGTGTCCGCCGGCGACCCGATCCTCGTCGACGACGGGCGCCTGGCGCTGGACGTGATCGGGGTCAGCGGGAACGACGTGACCACGCGGGTGCGGATCGGCGGCCCGGTCTCGGACCACAAGGGCCTGAACCTGCCCCGCACGCAGGTGCGCGTGCCCGTGCTCACCGAGAAGGACCTCGCCGACCTGAGGTGGGCGCTCCACCTGCGTGCCGACCTCGTCGCGCTGTCGTTCGTCCGCGACCCGTCCGACGTCAAGGCCGTCCGCGCGGTGATGGACGAGGAGTCGGTCCGGCTGCCCGTGCTGGCGAAGGTCGAGAAGCCGCAGGCGGTCGAACGGCTGGCGGACGTCGTCGGCGCGTTCGACGGGGTGATGGTGGCGCGCGGCGACCTCGGCGTGGAGATGCCGCTGGACGAGGTCCCGATGGTGCAGAAGCGCGCCGTCATGCTGGCTCGCGACCAGGCGAAGCCGGTCATCGTCGCCACCCAGATGCTGGAGTCGATGGTGACCGCCGACCGCCCCACGCGGGCGGAGGCGTCCGACGTCGCCAACGCCGTGCTCGACGGCGCGGACGCGCTGATGCTGAGCGCGGAGACGTCGGTCGGCCGCGATCCCCGGCACGTCGTCGACATCATGGGCCGGATCATCGAGACCGCGGAGGCGAAGGGGCAGGACCTGCTGCGCGCCCTGGACCGTCCGCCGCGGACGATGGGCGGCGCGATCGCGAAGGCGGCCATGGACGTCGGCGAGAGGGTCGGCGCGCGTGCCCTCTGCGCGTTCACGCAGACCGGCGACACCGCACGCCGCCTGTCGCGGTACCGCTCGCCCATCCCGCTGCTCGCGTTCACACCCGTGCAGGCCGTGCGCAGCCAGCTCTCGCTCAGCTGGGGCGTCGAGACGTTCCTCACCCCGATGGTCAAGCACACCGACGACATGGTGCGTCAGGTCGACGCCGCCCTGCTCGACCTCGGCCGGTGCGCCAAGGGCGACCTCGTCGTGATCGTGGCGGGCAGCCCGCCGGGCCTGCCCGGCTCGACCAACGCGCTGCGCGTGCACCGCATCGGCGACGCGGTGGACGGCGTCGCGCCCGCCTATCGCGACGCCTGAGCCCGCCCGGGCCCGGGTGCGGGGCTGCTGCCCTCAGGACGCCGTCGGGTCGTGAGTGCCAGCACCCCGGCGTGGTGGGGGAGGCACCCTTGTCGGCCGAGCGGCACGGCGCCACGATGCGGATGTGGGCGCGTCACCGAGGAGGTCCGATGAGCGACACCGAGCAGTTCCTCGACGAGATGATGCCGCGCATCCACGAGGCCGAGACGGCGCTGCACAACGGCGACGCCGGCCCGCGCTTCGAGATGTGGTCGCACACCGACCCGGTCACCGTCTTCGGCGCCGCGTTCAGCCCGATCGGGTGGGCCGAGGTCGGTCCGATGTTCGAGAAGCTAGCGTCGCGCTTCTCGGACTGCCGCTCGTGCGAATGGGAAGTGGTCGCCGCGGACGTGGGCGAGGACCTGGCGTACCTGCTCGCCGTCGAACGGACGACCGCGTCGGTGGGCGGCTCGGAACCGACGCCGTACATGCTCCGCAGCACGACCATCTTCCGGCGGGAGAACGGCGAGTGGAAGGTCGTGCATCGCCACGCCGATCCGGTCGACGAGTCCGCGGAGTTGCTCGCGCGCCTGCACCGCGACCGATGACGGCCACGGCGCGCGGCTAGCGCAGCAGCGAGTGCACGACGTCGGCCACCACGCGGATGCCGGGGTCGATCGCGGCCGCGGGGGTCGCGGCATAGCCGAGCCGGAAGTGGTTGAGCGGCGGGGGATCGCCGAGGAAGTACACGTCGCCGGGCTCGAGCAGCGCGCCACGCCGTTCCGCGAGCTCGGCGAGCCGGCGGGCGTCCAGGCC
>DASUWX010000093.1:0-7052 GCA_036378185.1 Streptosporangiales bacterium
CGCGTTCGCCATGGTGACGCTCACCCTCGTGCTCTGGGAGCGCCGCCCGGTCGGACGCCGCCGCCGGGAGGGAGACGCGCATGCCGGGGACTGAGCCGCGACGCGTGCCGCTGCTCGCCGCGGCGGTCACCGGCTTCCACCTGGTCAAGCTCGCCGGGCTGCTGGCCAACCTCGCTCTGTTCCCGGCCCTGCGACCCGGGCCGCGCGAGCCGGCCCGGCCCGTCGTCTCGCTGCTCGTACCGGCCCGCGACGAGGCCGGCCGGCTGCCCGGGTCGCTTCCCGGGTTCCTCGCCCAGCCGGCCACCGAGATCCTCGTCCTGGACGACTGCTCCACCGACGCCACGGCCGCGATCGTCGGCGACGCCGCGCGCACCGACCGGCGGCTGCGTCTGCTCCGCGGGACACCGACGCCGGCGGGATGGACCGGCAAGACCTGGGCCTGCCGGCAACTCGCCGACGCCGCCCGCGGCGAGCTGCTCGTCTTCTGCGACGCCGACGTCCGGCTCGCCGGCGGGGCACTCGACGCCGTCCTCGGCCAGATCCGAGCGCAACGGGCCGACGTCTTCTCGGTGTTCCCGCGGCAACGCACGGGCACCGTCGGCGAACGGCTCCTCGTCCCGCTCGTCGACGAGGTGCTGCTCGCGTTCCTGCCGCATCCGCTGCTGCGGCTGCCCGTCCGCGCGGCCGCCACCGCGAGCGGGGCCCTGCTCGCGGTCACCTCGGACGCGTACCGGCGGATCGGCGGCCACGCCGCCGTCGCCGACCGCGTCGTCGAGGACCTCGCGCTCGCGCGCCGAGCGCGCGGGCTCGGGCTGCGGCTCGGCCTCGCGCTCGGGGGCGAGCTCGTGCAGGTGCGGATGTACCGCGGCTACGCCGACTCCGTGCGCGGCTTCGGCAGGTCGCTGCGCGAGGCGCACGGGCACCGCGACCTCGTGCTCGCCGGCATGCTCGCCTGGCACCTGGCGGCATACACCCTGCCCTGGCTCCTGCTCCGCCACGCGGGCGCCTGGCGGGCCGCCGCGGCGGCCGGCCTGGCCGAGCGCCTGCTCGTCAACGCCAAGACCGGGCGTCGTGCCTGGGCCGAGGCGGCGCTCGTACCCGTGACGCCGCTCGCCGCGGTTCCCGCCTGCCTGCTCGCGTTCCGGCGCACGTCGACCTGGAAGGGCCGCCGCTATCCCGTGCCGGGACCGGCACGATGACACCGTGTCTCCCGGAGCCACCGGGGCTTCCGGTGCTCGGGCACCTGTGGCACTGGACGACGAACCCGCTCCGGCTCCTCGAAGCCGGCGCCGGTGCCGGCCCGGTCTTCCGGTTGCGCCTGTGGCGCCCGGCGGTCGTCGGTTACTCACCGGACTGGAACCGTGCCGTGCTCTCCGACCCGGAGACGTTCCGCAGCCAGGGCAGCCTGAGCCGGCTGACCCCGTACCTGTCCGCCGGCGTCGTGCACACCGACCCGCCGGACCACCGACCGAGGCGACGCCGGCTCAACCGGCACTTCGGCGCCCGCGCGCTGGACCCGCTCCGCCCACGCCTGGACCTGATCGCCGCCGCGTCCAGACCCCGCGGCATCTTCGACGCGCGCGCCTGGGCGGCCGCCGTCGTCCGGCGCATGCTCGACGACGCGCTGTTCGGCGGCGGCGTGCCGGACCGGCTGCTCGCCCGGTTCCTCGCTCCGCTCGACCACGCGCTGCCCGTCCCGATGCTGCCCCGGCCGCTCCTGTTCCACCGCGTCGACAGCGCGATCGCACGGGTGCTCGACGACCCGCCCGTCGACTCCGTGGCAGCGCGGCTGGCCGGCGATCCCGAGGCGGTGACCGACCTGCGGGTGGCGCTGGCCGCCGGGTACGACACCACCAGCCACACGCTCGCCTGGGCCGCCTGGCACCTCGCCTGCCGGCCGTCGTGGCGCCACCCGGACCGGCTGCAGCTGCTGATCGACGAGACGCTGCGCATGTACCCGGCAGGCTGGCTCGGCAGCCGGGTCGCCGCCCACGACACCACCGCCGCCGGCGTGACCCTCGCCGCCGGCACCCTCGTCTGCTACTCGCCCTACCTCACGCACCGCGACCCGGCGCTGTGGCCCGAGCCGGACGCGTTCCGGCCCGACCGGTTCGGCACCGGCCGACCCGACCGCTGGACCTATCTGCCCTTCGCCGCCGGGCCGCGCACCTGCCTCGGCGCCCAGCTCGCCCGCCTGATCCTCACCGCCGCGCTCACGCCGTTCCGGGGCCGCCCGCCGCGTCCGTTGCACGGGTGCCCGCGGCCCGGGACCGGCATCACGCTGACGCCTCGCGGAGGGCTCGTCCTGGATGCCGGTGCGGCATAAGGTGGACCGGATCGACGGGGAGATGAAGACATGACCATGTCGGCGAGCAGCAGGACCGAACACCCGAACGTGCTGACCGCCGACGAGGTGCGCGGCATCCACGCGTACTGGCGGGCCGCGAACTACCTGTCGGTCGGGCAGATCTACCTGCTGGACAACCCGTTGCTGCGTGAGCCGTTGCGGCCGGCGCACATCAAGCCGCGGCTGCTCGGTCACTGGGGCACCAGCCCCGGGCTCAACTTCTGTTACGTGCACCTGAACCGGGCGATCGCCGCGCGCGACCTGGACATGATCTACGTGATGGGTCCGGGCCACGGCGGTCCCGCGGCGGTCGCGAACGCGTGGCTCGAGGGCACATACAGCGAGGTGTACCCGCACATCGGCCAGGACGCGGAGGGGATGCGCCGGCTGTTCCGGCAGTTCTCGTTCCCCGGCGGCATACCCAGTCACGTGGCACCGGAGACGCCCGGCTCGATCCACGAGGGCGGCGAGCTCGGCTATTCGCTGGCGCACGCGTACGGTGCGGTCCTCGACAACCCGGGCCTCGTGGTGTCCTGCATCGTCGGCGACGGCGAGGCGGAGACCGGCCCGTTGGCGACCAGCTGGCATGCGAACAAGTTCGTCGACCCGGTCGGCGACGGCGCCGTGCTGCCGATCCTCCACCTGAACGGCTACAAGATCGCCAACCCGACCGTGCCGGCCCGCATCCCGGAGAACGAGCTGGTGTCGCTGCTGGAGGGTTACGGGTACCGGCCGTACGTCGTGGCGGGAAGCGAGCCCGAGGCGATGCACCAGCGGATGGCCGCGACGCTCGACCACGCACTGGACGAGATAGCCGAGATCCAGCGGGCCGCGCGTTCCGGCGAGACGGCGGAATCGGTGCGCTGGCCGATGATCGTGCTGCGCACGCCGAAGGGCTGGACGGGCCCGAAGGAGGTCGACGGTCTGCCGGTGGAGGGCACCTGGCGCTCGCACCAGGTGCCGCTCGCGAACGTGCGCGAGAATCCTGAGCACCTCGCCGCGCTCGAGGAGTGGCTGCGGTCGTACCGCCCGGAAGAGCTGTTCGACGACGCGGGCCGGCCCGTCACGGAGCTGACCGCCCTGCCACCCCGCGGCGACCGGCGGATGAGCGCGAATCCGCACGCGAACGGCGGGCTGCTGCTGCGGGAGCTGCTGCTGCCCGACTTCCGGTCCTACGCCGTCGACGTGCCGAGCCCGGGGCGCACCTCCAGTGAGGCGACGCGGGTGCTCGGCGCGTTCCTGCGCGACGTCATCCGGGACAACCCGCGGAACTTCCGGTTGATGGGGCCCGACGAGGTCGCGTCGAACCGGCTGGACGCGGTGTTCGAGGTGACCTCTCGGGTGTGGGACGCCGAGCGGCTGCCGACCGACGAGCACCTCGCGAGGTCCGGGCGGGTGATGGAGGTGCTGAGCGAGCACCTGTGCCAGGGCTGGCTGGAGGGCTACCTGCTGACAGGGCGGCACGGCCTGTTCACGTCGTACGAGGCGTTCGTGCACATCGTCGACTCGATGTTCAACCAGCACGCGAAGTGGTTGAAGGTGACGAAGAGGCTCCCGTGGCGACGGCCGATCGCGTCGCTGAACTACCTGCTCACCTCGCACGTGTGGCGGCAGGACCACAACGGCTTCACCCACCAGGACCCCGGATTCCTCGACGTGGTGATGAACAAGCCGGCGGGGATCGTGCGCGTCTACCTGCCCCCGGACGCGAACTGCCTGCTGTCCGTCGCGGACCACTGCCTGCGCAGCAGGGACTACGTGAACGTCGTCGTCGCCGGCAAGCAGCCCGCACCGAACTGGCTGTCGATGGACGACGCGATCACGCACTGCACGCGCGGGATCGGCCTGTTCGACTGGGCGAGCAACGACGACGGCGTCGAGCCGGACGTCGTCCTCGCGTGCGCCGGTGACGTGCCGACGCTGGAGACCGTCGCTGCCGCGGACCTGCTCCGGCAGCACTTCCCCGAGCTTCGCGTCCGGGTCGTCAACGTGGTCGACCTGATGCGGCTGCAGCCCGAGTCGGAGCACCCGCACGGCATGTCCGACGCCGAGTTCGACGCCCTGTTCACCGTCGACCGGCCGGTGATCTTCGCCTTCCACGGCTATCCCTGGCTGATCCACCGGCTCACGTACCGCCGCCACGGCCACGCCAACATCCACGTCCGGGGTTACAAGGAGGAGGGCACGACCACGACGCCGTTCGACATGGTCATGCTCAACGACCTCGACCGCTACCACCTGGTCATGGACGTCATCGACCGGGTGCCGGGGCTCGGCGGCCGCGCGGCGCACGCCCGGCAGGAGATGGTCGACCGACGGCTGCGCGACCGCGCCTACACCCGTGACCACGGCGAGGACCCGCCGCACCTGCGCGAGTGGCGCTGGATCCACTGACCGCCTCATGCGATCGATGCGCGTGCTCGTGGTGAACGCGGGGTCGAGCAGCCTCAAGCTGCGGCTGCTCGACGCGGCGGACCGGCTCGTCGACAGCACCGACATCCAGGTGCGGGAGGGACGGTTCGACCCGGCCGAGGTCGCCGCCGCGATCCGGGGCTGGTCGCCGGTGGACGCGGTGGGGCATCGCGTGGTGCACGGCGGCCGCGAGCTGGTCGAGCCGGCGCTGCTCGACGGCAGGGTGCGCGCGAGGCTGGCCGAGCTGTGCGATCTCGCGCCGCTGCACCAGCCGAAGTCGTTGGCCGGCGTCGACGCCGTCGACGCGGTGCTGCCCGACGTCCCGGCGGTCGCCTGCTTCGACACCGCGTTCCACGCGACGCTGCCCGAGGCCGCGGCGACGTACGCGCTCCCGCGGGAGTGGCGCGAGCGCTACGGGCTGCGCCGCTACGGCTTCCACGGCCTGTCCCACGCCTACGCCACCCGCCGGGCCACCGAGCTGATCGGTGCCGACCCCGGCCGGCTCGTCGTCTGCCACCTCGGCGCGGGCGCGTCCCTCGCCGCGGTACGTGCCGGCAGGTCGGTCGACACGACGATGGGCTTCACGCCGCTCGAGGGGCTGGTGATGGCGACCCGGTCCGGCAGCGTCGACCCCGGGCTCGTGCTGTGGCTGCACCAGCACGCCGGCATCGCCGTCGACGAGATCGCGGACGCGCTCGAGCACCGCTCCGGGCTGCAGGGGCTCGCCGGTACCGCGGACATGCGTGCGGTCGTGGCCGCCGCCGACGGCGGAGACGTGACAGCGGGCGCCGCGCTCGACGTGTACCTCCACCGCCTCCGCGCCGGTGTCGCGGCCATGGTCTCGTCCCTCGGCGGGCTCGACACCCTGGTGTTCACCGGCGGGGTCGGCGAGCACTCCGCCGCGGTGCGGCGACGCTGCGCGGACGGGCTCGGGTATCTCGGCGTCGAACTCGACGCCGACCGCAACGCGCGGCTCGGCCCGGACGCCGACATCGGCGCCCGCGGATCCCGCGTCCGGGTGTACGTGCTGACCGCGCGGGAGGATCTCGAGATCGCCGCCGGCGTCCGTGCGGTTCTGGCCTGACGGCCGGACGACGGCTCTCGTCGCGGTGGCGACGCACGGCCTCGTCCGTCCCGCCACTCCCGCCCGGCCTGGTCCGCGGCTCGAGCCGCACGGCCCGATGTCATAGTCGTCGCAAGGACGCCTGCGTCGATCGAGCCAGGGAGTGCGCATGCTGGAGCTTCGGCCGTGTTGCGAGTGCTGCGGCAGGGACCTCAGGGTGGACGACATCGACGTCTACATCTGCAGTTTCGAGTGCACCTGGTGCGGCGAGTGCGCCGCGGGCTTCCCCCGTCGCGCCTGCCCGAACTGCGGCGGGAACCTCGTGCCTCGGCCGGTTCGGCCGGCCGTGCTGCTCGCCGAGTACCCGCCGTCGCGGCTGCGGGTGGTGAGTGAGTCCTGCCGGCAACTGTGACCGTTCTGGCAGACTGGCCGTCGTGCAGCACGCCCACGGCATGGCAGTCCCCGAGACCGTCGCGGAGATGTGCCGCCCCGAGGTGGCCGCAGTGCTCGTCTACGACGCCCAGGTGGGCATCCTGGAGCACGTACGGGACCGCGACGGCCTCGTCGCGCGGATCCGGGCGGTTCTCGGCGCCGCCAGGGAGGCCCGCGTGCCCGTGCTGTACACGCGGCACGTGTCGTTGCCGCCGGCGCACATGGGCGTGACGGCGCTGCGTACGGCGATGGCGTGGCAGCGGGTCGACGACGCGGCTGCGGTCACGTCGGCGTTCCCGCCCGACGCCCCGGACACACAGCTCGTCGACGAACTCGCGCCCGTCGGCGGCGAACCGGTCTTCGACAAGCTGGGCATGTCCGCGTTCGTGGGCACGCCCCTGCAGGGCGTGCTCAGCGACCGCGGGGTCACCACGTTGATCCTGGTCGGCGCGGTACTGGAGATCGGGATAGAGCCGACGGCCAGGCACGCCGCCGACCTCGGCCTTCTCCCGGTGGTGGTGGACGACGCCTGCGGGGTGGTGGAGCCGGAGGCCGGCGAACGGTCCCTCGCCAGCCTGGACTACTCACTGCTGTCCTACCGCGCTACGGCCGGCGACGTGGCCGGCGCGCTGCGCCGCTGAGAGCGGGTCCGCCGACCCGTCGACGGGTAGCGGAGCCGAGCTCCAGACCCGACATCGGCGGACGACTGCGACCGGTGTCGGCGATCGGCTGCGCCGCGCGGGTGGCGACGCGCATGCTGATCTGCAGACGGCCCGGCTGGAACCCCCGCCCGGTCGG
>DASUWX010000094.1:0-7881 GCA_036378185.1 Streptosporangiales bacterium
GATCGGCCCGACGTTGACGACGAGTGCCGCGGTGCCGGCGTCGACGAGCTGCTCGCCCCAGTTGAGCGCGACCATGTACGCGCCGAACCACAGCACGCCGGACACGACGATGCCGGGCCAGGCGCGCCTCGGCGGCAGGCCCTGGCGGCGGACCGCGAGGATCACTCCGAGCGCCAGCGACCCGGCGAGCAGCCGCCCGAGCGCCAGCGCGCCGGGCGCGTAGTGGTGGCCCGCGCTGCGGATGGCGACGAACGCCGACGCCCACAGCAGGACGGTGGTGCCGGCCGCGAGCAGGGCGCGGCGGTCGATCGACGGGTTGCGAGGCTCGGTCACGGCGATCCCTCTCGGTCCGGGTGGCCGGTTCCACCCGGGCCCAGTCTCGGCGCCGGAAGCTTCCGGTCCGGTGGAAGTGTCCGGGCTCCAGCCTCACCACGAGAGCGTGGGCACGTCTCGCGTGTTCGCGACGTGGAGGCGGTCCGGTACGCGAAAGGGCGCCTTCACCCCGCCGGAGTGAAGGCGCCCGCCCAGGTGGTGCAGCGTCGGCTCAGTAGTACTTGCGGTAGGAGCCGCACTTGCTCGCGTGGAAGTGTCCGCTCCTCACGTGGCCGAGGCATTCCTTGATGTACAGGTGGTCCAGGTTGTAGGACTGCACGGCCACCCGCGCGGTCGTGCCGGCACCGTGGCTGTTCCAGAGGTACCAGTAGTCGTTCTGGTAGCGGTGGTCGGTGAAGGCGACCTTGATGGCCGCGGTGTAGCCGTCCTTGCGGGTGTCCTTGATGTACGCGTCGACGACTTCGACCTTCTTGCCCTTGTACGTGCTGCGGTAGTGCTTGCCGTACGCGCTGACGCCGCTGAGCCCGTGCGTCGTGAAGCCGGTCGCCGCCTGCGCGGCACTGCTACCGACGAAGAACGTGAGAACTGCGATACCGATTGCCAGGCCAACCGTGGCCATCCGGCGCATGAATCCCTCCTCCGTGAGGATCGACTTGAGGAGCACGAGGCCGTCGGGCCCGTGCAGCAACAGTCCTGACGTGCCCGCCCACCCGCCTGGTTCCGTCCGGTTCCGATGCGGCGGGAAAATGCTCACCCCAGGACGAGGGAAGACCCTATGGGGTGGGTGCGAGAGCGGCGGCACCGGTATGTCGATATCGACAAGGAGCGACGGCGGCTCAGCGCTCCGTCGCACTCGCGGCGGCGGCCCGCCGCAACCGGTCGGCCAGCGCCCGCACGTGCTCGACGAGCTCCGGCGGGTCGACGACCTCGAAGTCGACGCCGAGCTGGGCGAGGTAGAGCGGCACGAGCTCCAGCGAGGGAGCGCCGGCACGGAACAGGCAGGTCGTCTCGTCCACCGCCTCGACGGTCGCGGCGGTCGGCGACACCCGTGGCGCGATCGCCTCGGCCGGTGCGTGCAGCCGGGCCGTCACCTGGTAGCGGTACGGCGCGTTCGCCACGGCGTTCGAGACGTACGCCGCGATGTCGGCGGCGGGCGGCTCGCGCGGTGTGAACCGCTCCCGCGTCGACGGCGTCCCGTCGACGCGGTCGACCCGGTAGGTGCGCCAGTCGGCGCGGTCGACGTCCCAGCCGACGAGGTACCAGCGCCGACCGGTGTGCACCAACCGCAGCGGCTCGACCAGCCGGCGGCTCGTCTCGCCGCCGTGGCTGCGGTACTCGAACCGCAGCCGGAGGTGGTCGCGCACGGCCGCCGCGACGACGGTGAGCAGCTCCGCGGGAACGGTGTCGGCGGGGCCCAGCAGGGGCACGACGGCGGACTGCAGCGCGTTTACGCGGTGCCGCAACCGGGACGGCAGTACCTGCTCGAGCTTGGCGAGGGCACGGACGGAGCTCTCCTCGATGCCGGTGACGGTGCCGCCCGCGGCGCTGCGCAGCCCGACCGCGACGGCGACCGCCTCCTCGTCGTCGAGCAGCAGCGGCGGCAGGTCGGCGCCGGAGCCGAGCCGGTAGCCGCCCGCGATGCCGCTCACCGAGTGCACCGGATAGCCGAGCGAGCGGAGCCTGTCGACGTCGCGCCGTACCGTGCGGACGTCGACCTCCAGCCGGTCGGCGAGCTCCCGGCCGGACCAGTCGCGCCGGGTCTGCAGGAGCGAGAGCAGCCGCAGCAGCCGGGCCGAGGTGGCGATCATGGCTGCGATTCTGTCAGCGATCGAGGACAGGAATCGTCCGCGAGGGTCCGTACGGTGAGGTCATGAGCGACGACAGCACGGTCCACCCGTTCCGCATCGACGTCCCCGACGAACAGATCGACGACCTGCGCGACCGCCTCGCCCGTACCCGCTGGCCGGTGAGCGAGCGTCAGCGAGCGAACCATGAGCACTGCGCGCCCGTGCCTCATCCGACCGCCGAACCGGAGAACCACGGACCACAACGAGCGCGAAGGCGGTTGGATGAGCTGCCCGGCGTCGGCTGGGACTACGGCGCGCCCGTGGGGTACGTCCGCGAGCTGGCCGAGCACTGGCGCACCGGTTACGACTGGCGCGCGCACGAGGCCGAGCTCAACGAGTACCCGCAGTTCACCACGACGATCGACGGGGCGAACGTGCACTTCCTGCACGTCCGCTCCCCGGAGCCGGACGCCGTCCCGCTCGTCCTGACGCACGGCTGGCCCGGTTCGGTCGTCGAGTTCCTCGACGTCATCGGCCCGCTCGCCGACCCGAGGGCACACGGCGGCGACCCGGCGGACGCGTTCCACGTGGTCGTGCCCTCGATCCCCGGTTACGGCTTCTCCGGCCCGACGACCGACCGCGGCTGGAACGTCGACCGGATCGCGTCCGCCTGGGCCGAGTTGATGAGCCGGCTCGGCTACGAGCGGTTCGGCGCGCAGGGCGGCGACTGGGGCTCCGGCGTCTCCCGCGCCCTGGGGGTGGCGTTTCCCGAGCGGCTGCTCGGCGTCCACCTGAACATGCTGACCGTCAACGTGCCGGACGACCCGGGCCCGCTGACGGACGAGGAGCGGCGGCGGCTCGACCGGCGTGACCGCTTCCGCACCGAGGGGCTCGGCTACGCCGCGATCCAGTCGACGAAGCCGCAGACCCTGGCCTACGCGCTCACCGACTCCCCGGTGGGTCAGCTCGCCTGGATCGCCGAGAAGTTCGTCGCGTGGACCGACCCGGCCACCCGCGTCGACCGCGACCGGCTGCTGACGAACGTCTCGATCTACTGGCACACCGCGACGGCCGGGTCGGCGGCGCGGCTCTACTACGAGGCGGCGCGAAGCGGGCAGTGGGGTCGGCAGCCGCGGCTGACCGTGCCCACGGGTGTCGCCGTGTTCCCCGAGGAGATCGCGCCCGCGATCCGCCGGTTCGCCGAGCCGGACAACCACATCGTGCACTGGTCGGAGTTCGACCGCGGCGGGCACTTCGCCGCGATGGAGCAACCGGACGCCCTCGTCGCGGACGTGCGGGCGTTCTTCGGGGGTCTCCGTGGGTGACGTGCTGAGCGCGCGGGCCCTGAACCGCGCGACCCTCGCCAGGCAGCACCTGCTCGCGCGTACCGACGCACCGGTCGTCGACGTCGTCGAGCACCTCGTCGGCCTGCAGGCGCAGGCGCCGCTGCCGCCGTACTTCGGTCTGTGGTCGCGCGTCGAGGGGTTCCGCACCGACGACCTCGCCGGGCTGCTGCTCGACCGCTCCGTCGTGCGCATCGTCGTGATGCGCGGCACCATCCACCTGGTCAGCGCGCGCGACTGCCTGCCGCTGCGCGAGGTCACCCAACCGGTGCTCACCGCGGGGATGAGCAGCGCGACGGCGTACCGGCCCGGTCTCGCCGGCCTCGACGTGGACGCCGTCGCCGAGGCCGCGCGCGAGATCGTCGAGGCCGGGCCGCGGACCCCGAAGCAGTTGGGCGCCGAGCTCGCGAAGCGCTGGCCCGACCGGGATCCCGGCGCCATGGCGTTCGCCGCGCGGGCGTTGCTGCCGCTGGTGCAGGTGCCGCCGCGCGGCGTCTGGGGGAGGAGCGGGCAGCCGACCCTCACGACGGCGCAGGCGTGGCTCGGGGCCGACGACTTCGGCCCCCTGTCCGTGGACGAGCTGCTGGTGCGCTACCTCGGCGCGTTCGGGCCGGCGTCCGTCGCGGACATGCAGACCTGGTCGGGGCTCACCGGGCTGCGGGGCGTGGCGGAGTCGATGCGCCCGAGGTTGCGCACGTTCCGGGACGAGAACGGGCGCGAGCTGTTCGACCTGCCGGACGCGCCGCGACCGTCGCCCGACACGCCGGCACCGGTGCGGCTGGTCGCGGAGTTCGACAACCTGATCCTGTCGCATGCGGACCGCACCAGGGTGATGTCCGACGAGGACCGCGCGCGGGTCTTCGGCAGCGGCAACGGCGTCATCCCGGGCACGGTGCTGCTGGACGGGTTCGTCGCGGGCACGTGGCGGCTGGAGCGCAGGCGCGGCACCGCGACGGTCACGCTGACGCCGTACCGCCGGTGGCGCAGGCGCGACACGGCCGCCGTCGAGCGCGAGGCGAGCCGCCTGCTCGCGTTCGCCGCACCCGACGCCGAGGATCCGTCGGTCCGGCTGAACCCCTCGGACCCGTGAGGGCACCCCGCACGGGCCGTGAGCGGAGGCCGGAACGGGGCATGCGGTATCCTGGCCGCATGCGAGCTCGGCTGCTCCTTCGCCGGCCGCACTGACGGAGCGAACTCCCGAGTCAGTGCGGCTACCCCTCATGCGTGAGGGGTTTTTCCATTTCTTTACAGATGACACCGCGAGGCCGAGACGAGCACCCCGAGGAAGGAAGCATGAGCGAGCAGCCAGGAGTGACCGAAGCCCCACACCGGTACACGCCCGCCCGCGCCGCCGAGATCGAGGCGAAGTGGCAAGAGCGGTGGCGCAAGGAGCGGGTCTACGAGGCGCCCAACCCGGCGGGGTCGCTGGCCGAGCCCGAGGCTATCCAGGGCCGGCCCAAGTTCTTCGTGCAGGACATGTTCCCGTACCCGTCCGGCGACGGCATGCACGTCGGGCACCCGCTGGGTTACCTGGGCACCGACGTGCTGGCCAGGTACATGCGGATGCGCGGCTACAACGTCCTGCACACCATGGGCTTCGACGCGTTCGGCCTGCCCGCCGAGCAGTACGCGGTGCAGACGGGCCAGCATCCGCGCATCACCACCGAACGCAACATCGCCGCGATACGCCGCCAGTTGACCATGCTGGGCATGGGCCACGACACCCGGCGCAGCATCGAGACCACCGACCCGAAGTACTACAAGTGGACGCAGTGGATCTTCCTGCGCCTGTTCCACTCGTTCTACGACACCGAGCAGGACCGCGCCCGCCCGGTCACCGAACTGGTCGCGGAGTACGAGAGCGGCGTGCGCGAGACGCCGGACGGCCGGCCGTGGGCGGAGCTGAGCGAGCCCGAGCGGCGTGCCGTCGTCGACGCCCAGCGGCTGGCGTACGTCTCCGACGTGCCGGTCAACTGGGCTCCCGGCCTGGGCACGGTGCTGTCCAACGAGGAGGTCACCAGTGAGGGCCGCAGCGAGCGCGGCAACTTCCCGGTGTTCCGGCGCAGCCTGGGCCAGTGGATGCTGCGCATCACGGCGTACGCCGACCGGCTGACCGACGACCTGGACCTGATCGACTGGCCCGAGCCGATCAAGGTCATGCAGCGCAACTGGATCGGGCGTTCGCACGGCGCCAACGTCACGTTCCCGGTCGAGACGGCGGGCGGCGAGCACCGCGGCATCGAGGTGTTCACCACCCGTCCCGACACGCTGTTCGGCGCGACGTTCATGGTGCTGGCGCCGGAGCATCCGCTGGTCGACGAGATCACGCCGGACCAGTGGCCGGGCGGCGACGGAGCACACCTGCCCGAGCGGTGGACGAACGGCGCGGCGACGCCGGCCGAGGCCGTCCGCGCCTACCGTGCCTCGATCGGCGGCAAGAGCGACATCGAGCGGCAGGTCGAGTCGCGGGAGAAGACCGGTGTGTTCACCGGCGCGTACGCCGTCAACCCGGTGAACGGCGCGCGCATCCCGGTGTTCATCGCCGACTACGTGCTGCTGGGCTACGGCACCGGCGCCATCATGGCCGTCCCCGGCCAGGACGAGCGCGACTGGGCGTTCGCCGAGCAGTACGCCCTGCCCATCGTCCGTACCGTCCAGCCGTCGGAGGGCTTCGACGGCAAGGCGTACACCGGCGAGGGCTTGGCCGTCAACAGCACCAACCCGGAGACCGGGCTGAGCCTGGACGGCCTGGGCGTCGACGCCGCCAAGGAGCGCGTCATCGCGTGGCTGGAGGAGCAGGGCTACGGCAGGGGCACGGTCACGTACAAGCTGCGCGACTGGCTGTTCAGCCGGCAGCGGTACTGGGGCGAGCCGTTCCCGATCGTGTTCGACGAGCACGGCCCGATCGCCGTACCGGACGACCAGCTGCCCGTGGAGCTGCCTGACGTCCCCGAGTACGCGCCGAAGACCTACGACCCGGACGACGCCGACAGCGAGCCGGTGGCGCCGCTGAGCCGTGCCACCGACTGGGTGGACGTGACGCTGGACCTGGGTGACGGGCCGAAGAAGTACCGCCGCGAGACCAACACGATGCCCAACTGGGCGGGCTCGTGCTGGTACGAGCTGCGCTACGCCGACCCGGACAACGACGAGATCTTCTGCGACCCGGTCAACGAGGCGTACTGGATGGGACCGCAGGGCGACGGCGACCACGCCGGCGGCGTCGACCTGTACATCGGTGGCGTCGAGCACGCCGTCCTGCACCTCCTGTACGCGCGGTTCTGGCACAAGGTCCTGTACGACCTGGGCTACGTGTCCAGCAAGGAGCCGTTCCACCGGCTGGTCAACCAGGGCTACATCCAGGCGTACGCGTACACCGACTCCCGCGGCGTCTACGTGCCCGCGGCGGAGGTCGAGGAGGTCACCGAGGACGGGGTGACGCGGTACGTCTACAAGGGGCAGCCGGTCAACCGCGAGTACGGGAAGATCGGCAAGAGCCTGAAGAACGTCGTGACGCCGGACGACATGTGCGAGCGGTACGGCGCCGACACGTTCCGGGTGTACGAGATGTCCACGGGTCCGCTGGAGGCGTCCAGGCCGTGGGAGACGCGCGCCGTCGTCGGCGCCCAGCGGCTGCTGCAGCGGGTCTGGCGCAGCGTCGTCGACGAGCAGACCGGGAAGCCTCGGGTCACCGACGAGCCCGCGGGGCCGGAGCTGCGCGGCGCGTTGCACCGCGCCATCGCCGGCGTCCGCGCCGACTACGAGGGGCTGCGCTTCAACACGGCGATCGCGAAGATCACCGAGCTGAACAACCTGCTGACCCAGACGCCGGGCGACACCCCGCGCGAGGTCGCCGAGCCGCTGGTGCTGCTGCTGGCGCCGGTCGCGCCGCACGTGGCCGAGGAACTGTGGGAGCTGCTGGGCCACGACGAGTCGCTGGTGCACGCGCCGTTCCCCGAGGCCGACCCGCGGTACCTGGTCGCCGAGACGGTCGTCTACCCGGTGCAGGTCGCGAAGAAGGTGCGCGGCCGGGTCGAGGTGCCCGCGGACGCGACCGAGGACGCGGTGCGCGAGGCGGCCCTGGCCGACGAGGGCGTGCAGCGGGCCCTGGCCGGGCGCGAGCCGCGCAAGGTGATCGTGGTGCCCGGCCGCATGGTCAGCGTCGTCGTCTGACCCCGCCCTCATGACCGCCGGAGACGGGGGAGTGGCCGTCGTCACCGACTCCACCGCGTACCTGCCGGACCAGCTCGTCTACCACCACGGCATCACCGTCGTCCCGCTCCAGGTGACCGTCGACGGCAACGGCTCGGCCACGCCCGGAACCCCCGCCGAGGTCACCGGCGACGACGGCGCGGACGTCACCGCCCACGACGTCGCCGAGGCGCTGCGCGCCAGGCGCAGGGTGACGACGTCGCGCC
>DASUWX010000095.1:0-32756 GCA_036378185.1 Streptosporangiales bacterium
CCGCGCTCACGGCACCGGTGTCGGTGCCCGTCGGCGTCGCGGTCACGGTCGCGGTGCGTTCGCCGTCCGTCCGCGTGATCTGGGCCGGCCGGTTCACCGTGTGCACGTCCGCGACGTCCCCGAGGCGGACGGTCGACCCCGTCGGCGTCGGCACGTCGAAGTCCCGCATCTGTGCGAGGGAGTCCGGTGCCGAGGTGGGCCGGACGAGCACGTCGTACTCGTCGCCGCCGAGGACGACCGTGCCGGTCTTCTGGCCTTCGAACGCCTCGCGCACGGCCTGTCCGATCTGCTGCTCGGACAGCCCCTTCTTCGCGGCCTTGGTGCGGTCGACGCTCACCTGGATCGTGGGCAGGTCCGCGGCGAGGTTGCTCGTCACGTCGGCGGTGTTCGGCACCCCACTGATGGCCGCCTCGACCCGGTCGGTCGCGGTACGCAGCGCCGCGTCGTCCGCGGCGTGCACGTCGACCTCGATGTTGCCGGCACCCGCGTCCCCGAACCCGGCCGCCACGGTCAGCTTGCCTACCCCGGTGAGCGCGTCGAGCCGGCGGCGGAGGGTGTCCTCGAACCTCGCCTGGTCCGCGTCCTGGTCACTGGTGATCGAGTACGTCGCCTTGTTCGAGCTGGTGCTGACATCGGCGGGCCCCAGACCCTGCGCCGAGCCGACGGTCACCTGGTAGGAGTCCATGCCGTCGATGCCGCGCAACACCCGCTCGACCTTCTTCGCGGCGGCGTCGGTCTTCGCCAGGGATGTCGCCACCGGCATCGTCTGCGTGACCTGGTACGTGTTCGAGCCCATCGAGCCGAGGAAGTTCGTCTGCAGCAACGGGATCGCACCGAGCGTCGCGACGAGGATGAGCACACCGGCGAGCACGGTGACGAGCCGGTGCCTGGTGCTCCACCGGACGACGGGCACGTAGACGCGCTGCATCGGGTTGCGGCGTTCCCTCGCGACGGCGGCCGCGGCCACACGCTCCTGCTCGTCCGCCGAATACGTACGCCGCTCGAGGAACCAGTAGCCGAGCACGGGGACGATCGTCAACGAGACCAGCAACGACGCGAGCAGCGCCACGGTGACCGTGACGGCGAACGGGCGGAACAGCTCGCCGACCTGCCCGCCCACGAACGCGATGGGCAGGAAGACGCCGACGGTGGTCAGCGTCGACGCCGTCACGGCGCCGCCCACCTCGCGCACCGCGGAGAGGATCGCCTGCCGTTTCTCCTCGCCGTAGCCGAGATGCCGCTTGATGTTCTCCAGCACGACGATCGAGTCGTCGACCACGCGTCCCACGGCCACCGTCATCGCGCCGAGGGTGAGCAGGTCGAACGAGTAGCCGCCGACGTAGAGGCCGATGACACCGAGCAGCAGGGAGAACGGGATCGACAGCGCGGTGACGATCGTCGACCGGAACGACAGCAGGAACAACAGGATCACGACCACGGCGAACAGCAGGCCGATGCCGCCCTCGGTCGTCAGGTCGTCGATTGACTGCGTGATGAACGGCGACTGGTCGAACACGACGGTGAGCTTCGCCCCGTCGCCGAGCGAGCGTTCGATGGAGCCGAGCTTGTCCCGGACCGCGCGCGAGACGTCGACCGTGTTGGCGTCCGCGGTCTTGGTCACCGCGATGCCCAGGCTCTCCTTGCCGTCCGTGCGCGTGATCGAGGTCGACGGTGCGAGCTGGCGTGCGACCGTCGCGACGTCGGAGAGGTGGACGATCTCGGGCCTCGGCGTCGCCTGCTGCCCCGGCACCTGCGGGAACCGCCCGGGCACGCTCGGGATCGCGCCCGGCTGCGTCGGGAAGGCACCTGGCGGCGTCGGAACCAGGCCGGGGACGCTGGGCTGTCCCGAGGGCACCGGTGGCTGCGAGGCCGGGTGTGTGGCCGGCGCCGTCGGCGCGGGCGTGGGCGACGACGGGGTCGGGCTGGGTGACGTGGAGGTCGCCGTCGGAGTCGGGGTCGGCGACGTGGTCGTCGGAGTCGGCGTGGGCGAGGTCGCCGCCGGCGTCGGCCTCGCTGCCGCCTGGGTGGGCAACGGCCGGGCGGCGGGGTTCCCCTGCGGAGGCGCCGCCTGCGGCAGTGGCTGGGTATTCGGGTTCTGCTGCGCCGGTGTCGCGCCCGGCGGACGCCCGGTGGTCGACGCCGAGGCCAGGATGGGCAGCTTCCGCAGCGCGTCCAGTGAGGCGAAGTCGTTGCCGACCTGCACTGCGTGCGTCCTGCCGTCGCTGGTCAGGTTGCCGCCCGGCACCGTGACGCCGCTCACCTGCAGGGCCTGGGTGACGGCGTCGGCGGTGACGTGCTTCTTCTTCATCCTGTCCGGGTCGAGCGTGATGAGCACGCGGTCCGCGCGTTCGCCGCTGACCTGCACGTCGCGCACGCCGGCGACGTCCTGGAGCGCCGGCACCGCGTCGTCGTCGAGGCGCTTGGCGAGCTCGCGTTCGGAGACGTCGGCGCTGGCCGCGAGGACGACCACGGGGATGTCGCCGGTGCTGCCGGTCTCCACCCGCGGCGTCACGTCCTGCGGCAACTGGGGCGCGATCCGGTTGACCGCGTCGGTGAGGTCGCGGGTGGCGTCCTTCATGTCGGTGCCGTAGTCGAACTGCACCTGGACGACCGAGGTGCTGTCGCTCGACGTCGAGGTGCGCGTGTCGACGCCGTCGACGCCGGCGACCGCGGCGTCGACCGGCTTGGTCACCTCGCGGTCGACGATGTCAGGTGACGCGCCCTGGTACGTGGTCACGACGGTCGCCGCCGGGCGGGTCAGCGACGGGAACAGCTCCTGCTTCATCGAGAAGACCGCGTACAGGCCGAAGCCGACGATGGCGAGCGACAGCAGCGCGATGATCGGCCGGTTGGCAAGGCTCAGCCGAGCCAGTCTGAACATGACGGATCCTCGTCCCCTGGGCGACGAGTCGAAGTTAGGTCGGCCGGGCACCCCGTGGCGTCTGCACGACGGATGAACGCCGGGCGTCACGCGTACTCCCCGGGGAGTACGCGCGACCAGGGCGGCTACCCGCCGACGAGGACGGCAGACACGCACCAGAGCAATACGCTTACCGCGTGCTCGTACGTGGCCGGCGGTTGCGTCGCGGCGTGACGAACGTGGTCGTCGCGCTCGTCGTCGCGCTGCTCGCCTGCGGGCCCTATCTCGCCGGGCGCTTCGGCCCCGGCCTGCACGCCCGGCCGGACCGGTTCGAACACCGGCTCGCGCTGCCGTTGTGGACGGTCGCGTTCCCGGTCGCGGCGGCACTCGCGCTGCTGTTCAGGGAGCGCTGGCCGCGCGCGACGCTCGGCTGGACCGTCGCCGTGGGTGCCGTCGCCACCGTGGTCGGCGGCGGCGACTCGGGGGCGGCGTTCCTGCCGATCATGGTGGCGCTCTACACCCTCACCCTGCACAGCGACCGGGGCACCTGGCTGGCGGCCGCCGGCGGCACGGCCCTCGTCATGGTCGTCACGACGGTCGTGCCGCAGCCCGCGGTGTGGGAACGGGCGATCGGCGTGCCCATCTGGGTGGCGTTGGCACCGGCGGTCGCCCAGGCCGTGCGCAACCGGCGCGCGTACCTGGCGGAGGCGGCGGAACGGGCGCACCGCGCGGAGCAGACCAAGGAGATCGAGGCGCGGCGGCGCGTGGCCGAGGAACGGATCCGGATCGCCCGCGACCTGCACGACGTGCTCGCCCACACGATCGCGGTCGTCAACGTGCAGTCGGCCGTGGCCGCGCACGTCATCGACGACGACGTCGCGCAGGCGAAACAGGCGTTGCAGCACATCAACGACGCCAGCGACACGGCCCTCACCGAGCTGCGCGCCACGCTGGAGGTGCTGCGGCAGGACGGCGACCCGCGCGCGCCGGCCGCTCCCGCACCCGGGCTCGGCGACGTCGACGGGCTGCTCGACGGCGTCCGCGCGGCCGGCGTCGTCGTACGGCGCGAGCTGCCGACGGACCTGGACGGCGTGTCACCGGAGGTCGGGCTCGTCGCGTATCGCGTGCTGCAGGAGGCGCTGACGAACGTGCTGAAACACGCGCAGGCGGACACCGTCGAGGTCGCCGTCGGGATCGACGGCGGGCGGCTGGAACTGTGCGTCCGCGACGACGGCGTGGGCGCGCCGGACCCGCCCGAGTACGGGCACGGCCGGATCGGCATGCGGGAGCGGGTGCACGCGCTCGGCGGCTCGATCGCGGACGGCCCGGCGGCACCCGGGTACCTCGTCCGGGCGACGATCCCGTTGCGACAGGCGGGTCGATGACCATCCGGGTGCTCCTGGCGGACGACCAGGAGCTGGTGCGTGCCGGGTTCCGGGTGCTCGTGGACTCCGCCGACGACCTCGAGGTGGTCGGCGAGGCCGGCAACGGGCACGACGCGGTGCGGCTGGTTCGCGAGCGTCGCGCCGACGTCGTGCTCATGGACATCCGCATGCCGGGCTTGGACGGCATCGAGGCGACCCGCCGCATCGCCGCCGACGAGTCGCTCGCCGGCGTCCGCGTCCTGGTGCTCACGACGTTCGAGATCGACGAGTACGTCGTCGCCGCGCTGCACGCGGGCGCCAGCGGCTTCCTGGCCAAGAACGCGAAGCCCGCCGTGCTCCTGGACGCGATCCGAACGGTGGCTGCGGGCGAGGCGCTGCTCTCCCCCGCCGCGACCCGCGCGGTCATCACCCGGTTCCTCGACCAGCCTGAGCCCGGCGGCCGCGTCGACGGGCGAGCGGCGAGCCTGACCGACCGCGAGCGCGAGGTGCTCGTCCAGGTCGGCCAGGGCAAGTCGAACGCCGAGATCGCCGAGGCGCTCGTGCTCAGCCCACTGACCGTCAAGACCCACGTCAGCCGGATCCTCACCAAGACCGACGCCCGCGACCGCGCCCAGCTCGTCGTGCTCGCCTACGAGGCCGGGCTCATCCGCCCCGGCGCGCAGGGCTGATCAGCCGCCGTCCTTCGGCCGTGTGCCGATGCGTTGCGAGATGCGTAACAGGTACCCGTCCGGGTCCTGCACCGCGAACTGCCGGACGCCCACGGCGTCGGTCGTGCGGTCGTACCATCGGTCCTCCAGTGGGAGGTAGACGCGGTGGCCGGCCGTGACCACGGCGTCGTGGAGCCGGTCGACGTCGTCGACCTCGACCGTGAGGTTGATGCCGCGGCCGTAGGGGTGTTCGAGGTCAGCGCGGGGGTAGAGCCGGTCGTGGCGGTGCGGCTGCTCGAGCATGATCTCGGCGCCGTCGCGGACCAGGTAGGCGAAGCGTTCCTCCGGCCGCTCGTAGGCGACGCCGAACCCGAGCAGCCGGTAGAAGGCCATGCTCGCCGCGATGTCCGTACAGATGAGTTCCGGCACCAGCGCGGCCATCGTCGAGACCTTTCCGTTCCGGACCGGATGCACCGTCCGTGCCAACCCTCGCATCCGGACGGCCGACGTGGGAGGGCGTGCTCGCCCAGCTTATGTACCTTGACGGTTACGTAACTGTCAGGATACGTTCAGCCTGTGGAAGCTGCGCTGCGGGCGTTGGCGGACGAGAGCCGCCGGACCATGCTCGAAACACTGTCCCGCGGCCCGGCTACCGCCGGCGAGCTGGCGGCGCTGCTGCCGATCGCCCGCCCGGGTGTCTCGCGGCACCTGCGGGTGCTGCGGGAGGCGGAGCTGGTCGAGGTCCGCCAGGAGGCGCAGCGGCGGATCTACAGCCTGCGCCCGGAGCCGCTCGCCGAGATCGACGAATGGCTGGGCCGGTACCGGGGCCTGTGGGAACAGCGGTTGGGCGCCCTGCACACGGAGATAGCCCGGGGAAGACGCGAACGAAGGAGCACCGGATGACCAGCGTCCCGGGGTCGGGCCACCACCTCCTGGGCAGCCTGCGATCGGCGGGCGGCAAGGGCGTCGTGCGCATCGAGGACCGCTACGACACCGACATCGACGACCTGTGGTCGGCACTCACCGATCCCGACCGGCTGGCCCGCTGGTACGGCCGGGTGGAAGGTGACCTGCGCCCCGGCGGACGGTTCCGCCTGCACCTCGAAGACGCCGACTTGGACAGCACCGGTCGCGTGGAAGCATGCGACCCCCCGCGGCGACTGCGGGTGACGAGCAGAGAGACCGACGAGTCCTACCGGCGCGGACAGGGGGTGCCGCCGTACGACCAGGTCGTCGAGGCCACGCTCAACGCCGACGGCGACCAGACCGTCCTGGTCATCGAGGTCCGGGGCATGCCGCTCGACGCGATCGCCTTCTACGGCGCCGGTTGGCAGATTCACGCCGAGAATCTCGCCGCGTTCCTCGCGGGGCGTGAGCGCGGCGACACCGGGGCACGGTGGGAGGCACTCGTCCCTCCCTATCAGGACCTGGCAGCCGACGTCGGCTAGGCGATAGAGCATCACCGCTGCGGTTGCCCTCGTCATCGGCCGGTTCCGTTGGCTTACTTGTGTTTCGAACAGTCGTTCGATATAATGTTCGATATGGAACAGGGCAGCCGGACCGACGTTCTCGAAATAACGTGTGCTGCCCTCGAAGCGTTGCGATCGCTGGCGAATCTCGACCCGTCGTATCTCCCTGACGACGATTTCGACCTGATATTGCAGGCTCACGAGGATTTGATGCGGGTCGGGTCGTACCTGCAGCAGAAGTACGCCGGCCACGCCGACGGCGAACAATTGGCCGCCCGGCGCGGCTACGTGCGGACGGTGCAGTACCTCCGCGAGGTGCTGCGGATCTCCACCGCGGAGGCGAAGGCACGGCTGGTCGGGCACGAGCGGTGGCATGCGCGGCGTGCGTTGACCGGCGAGCCGCTGGAGCCGGCGTATCCGGCGGTCGCCGAGGCGGTGCGGGGTGGCGCGATCTCGACACGGCACGCCCAGGAGATCACCACGGTCGTATCGCGACTGCCCGAGTCGCTCGGCCCGGAAACCAGGACCGATGCCGAGAAGTATCTGGTCGAGAAGGCCCGCGAGCACGACCCCGCGATGCTCCACAAGCACGCCCAGGTGTTGGTGTCGTATCTGGATCCGGACGGTCTGCTCACCGAGGAGCGGGAGCAGCGGGCGCGGGAATCGTTCACGCTGTCCGCGGACGTCCACGGTATGTACAAGGGCACCTGGTGGATGACCGCGGAGACCAAGAGCCTCGTCGACACCGTCATCGGACCGTTGGCCAAGCCCACCGGGTCCAAGCAGTCTCCCGACCCGCGCAGGCCGGAGAAGCGCCGCTCGGACGCTCTCGCCCGGGTCTTCCAGCATGCGTTGAACGGCAACGACCTGCCGATCGTGGCGGGCAGGCGCCCGCAGGTCACGTTGACCACGAGCGTGGCCGATCTCCTGCTCGGGCAGGGAGTCGCCCGGCTCAACCACGGCGACCTGGTCTCCATGGACACGGTCATACAGACGCTCTGCGACGCCGATGTGAACCTGGCTGTGTTCGGCGGACCAGGAGAGCTGCTCTATTACGGCCGGACCCGGCGGACCGCGTCACCGGCGCAGAAGCAGGCGCTGTTCGTCCGCGACGGCGGCTGCGCCTTCGGCTGCGACACTCCGCTCGAGTACCTGCAGGCCCACCACGTCAACGAGTGGGCCGCCGACGACGGGAACACCGACGTCGACGAGATGTGCCTGGTCTGTGACATCGAACACGGTTGGGTCCACCACGAGGGCTGGCAGATCCAGATGATCAAGGGCCGGCCGGCGGTCATCCCACCCCCGTGGATCGACCCGGACCAGAAACCCAGGCACGCCACCAGGAACCACCCGCCCGCACTCGGCCCATGAGACCTGTCAGGCCGTCACCGGGCCATAGCACTGCGACGGCCTGACAGGTCTCGGCCAAAGACCGTTGGGCTGAGTGCAACTGATCATTGACGGCGTCTGCCTCGCGCGCTCTGCTCGAACGGTGAACGGAACCGGCGTATCGACGAGGGAGAAGCATGGCGGACAGCAAACGCGGTCTACGCGAACGGCTCGACGGCGGCGCGGTGGTGTGCGCCGAGGGCTACCTGTTCGAGTGTGAGCGACGCGGCTACGTCCAGGCCGGCGCGTTCGTGCCCGAGGTGGTGCTCGAGCATCCCGAGATCGTCGAGTCGCTGCACCGCGAGTTCGTCCATGCCGGCTCGGACGTCGTCGAGGCGTTCACCTACTACGGACACCGCGAGAAGCTGCGGCTGATCGGCAAGGAGGACATCCTCGAGCCGCTCAACCGCAATGCGCTGCGTATTGCCCGGAAGGTCGCGGACGAGACCGGCACGCTGCTTGCCGGCAACCTGAGCAACACCAACCTGTGGGCAGACGAGTCGGCACGGGCGAGCGTGCGCGGCATCTTCACCGAACAGGTCGGGTGGGCCGTCGAGGAGGGCGCCGAGCTGCTCATCGGCGAGACGTTCAGCTACCTCGAGGAGGCACTGCTCTGCGTCGAGGTGATGCGCGAGTCGGGCCTGCCCACCGTCATCACGCTGGTCTTCCACCAGGACGACGCCACCCGCGACGGCTACCCGGTGACGCAGGCGTTCCAGGAGCTCGAGCAGGCGGGCGCGGACGTCGTCGGCGTCAACTGCGGGCGCGGGCCCGCGACCATGCTGCCGCTGCTCAGCACCCTGCGCGCTGCGGTCTCCTGCGACGTGGCCGCCCTGCCGGTGCCGTACCGGACGACGCCGGAGCAGCCGACCATGCAGTCGCTGCGCGACCCCGCCGCGCCGGACGTGCGCGCGTTCCCGACCGGGCTCGACCCGTTCACCTGCACGCGCACCGAGCTCGGCGAGTTCGCGGCGGCCGCGCACGCGCTCGGCGTCCGCTACCTCGGGGTCTGCTGCGGCGCCGGGCCGCACCACATCCGTGCGGTCGCCGAGGCGGTCGGCCGGACCACCGAGGCGAGCCGGTACTCCCCCGACATGAGCAAGCACGCCTACCTCGGCACCGACCCGACGCTCAAGTCCGGCAACCGGGAGTACGCCGGCCGGCTCTGACCGGTGACTTTCGCCGTCTCGGCATGTCTCACCGGTCATGGAAACGACGAATCTCGCTGACCGCTACGAACTGCCGCCTCTCGACTGGGCCCTCGTCGAGTCCCGGCTCCAGTCGGGCGTCACCCAGGCGCCGGACACCGGTGGGCCCAACCGCCACACCTGCTGGCTGGCCACGATCAACGCGGACGGGAGCCCGCACGTCACCGGCGTCGGCGCGCTGTGGGCCGGCGGCCGGTTCTGGTTCGAGACCGGCCGGACGACCCGCAAGGGCAGGAACCTCGCCCGCGACCCGCGCTGCACCCTGAGCGTCGCGACCCACGAGTTCGACCTCACCGTCGAAGGCGACGCCGAACTGGTCACGGACCCAGCCGTCGTCGCCGAGATGGCGGCGCGCTGGGCCGCGGAGGGCTGGCCGTGCCGGGTCGACGAGACGGGCCGGGCGCTCACCGCGGAGTTCAGCGCGCCGTCCGCGGGGCCGCCGCCGTGGCACGTCTACCGCATCGACGCGCGCACGGCGACCGCGCTGGCCACGATCGAGCCCGGCGGCGCGACCCGCTGGCGGTTCTGACCACCTCCGCGGGCGCCCGATCGACGCCGCCGGCCTCCCTCACGTGTGAGGGGCACCCTGGTCCCACTCCGGCGTGACCAGGGTGCCCCTGACCCGGTCCGCATGCCGACGGGCGCGGGTCAGAGGATCTTGCGCTGCTGGAACGCCCGCGTGCACGTGTCGGCGGCGGCGGAGCCGTACAGCCGGTTCGCGGTCGTGACGACGTTGCGCGCGGCGGCGGCGAACGTGGTGTCCGGCGCATCGTAGAACTGCGACTCGAGGATCAGGGTGTTCGCCCGGTCCCGCCCGAGCACCTGGTGGATGTCCCACAGCGCCGCCGACCAGATCTCGCCGTCGTCGTGGACCTCGCCGTCCATGTCGTCGGTGGTCTTGGCGGTGTCGGTACGCCGCAGGCAGTGCGGGACGCCCGAGGTGTACGACGTGGAGTCCCAGTCGGCGACGCAGGGCGGGTCGAAGCCGTGGCTCACCGGGATCGACATCGTGACGGCCCAGTAGTCGCCGAAGCCCTCACCGGTCGCGCCCGCCTCCTCGGACTCGCCGTAGTCCGGCACCTGCGCGTCCTGGATCGCGTGCCCGTACTCGTGCCAGATCACCTCGGCGTCCTCGGCGTCGTCGACGCCGCCGCGGCCGTAGGTGATGGTGTCCTTGCTGGGGTCGTAGAACGAGTTGTCGCCGGAGTAGGTGTTCACCAGCACCTTCTGCGGCTCGTTGTTGACGTCGGTGAAGCCGAGCTTCTGGATGTACTCCTGCGCCTGGTCGATCTGGTAGTACGCCATCACCTGCTCGAAGCCGCCCTGCGAGCGGTCGTAGAGGAACCGCTCGGCACTCGACTTCGCGAGGCCACCCCTGGCCTTGACGACCTTCGCGTACTTGCCGCTGAGCGTGCCGCTGCCGTCGAGGTTGTGCAGCAGGACGCTCTTGTACGCCGGAGCCAGCACCTGCTGGTCGGCGTTCTCGTCGTCCACGAGCGACTCGTCCCGCAGGGTGACCACGGGGTTCGGGTCGAACACCCTGCCGGTGCCGGTGACCGCGTGCGAGAGCGGCCGCACCTGCACAGCCGCCCCGCTGTTCGCGTCGACGAGCGTCCGCGCCGAGCCGGCGTCCGAGCGCGTGACGACCTGCCACACCAGGCGCGGCGACGCGCCGGGGAGCACCGCCAGTCGCGCGCTCGCGTCGTCCGCCGCCGGGACCTTCGTGGCGTTCTTCTCGACGCCGCCGGTCCGGCTCACGGAGTCGCGCAGCACCGCCTTCTCGGCCGCGGCCTCCGCTGTGCGGCTCGTCACCCGCGGAGCGGTCGACAGCGACCTGCCGAGCGGCTTCCGGTCGTCGAGCACCCCGGTCAGCCGACCGCCGGCGTCGAGGTGGCGTGCGTACCAGCCGTCGACGACCGGCACGCCGTGGTACGTCTGCTGGTACCACTGGTGCGTGCCGAGCAGCGAGTGCGTCGTCCGGACGAGCGAGAGGCCCGCCGGCAGCCCGGAAGGAGCCGCCGCGCCGGGGGTGGCCAGCGCCACGCTCGCGGCCACCGCAGCCGTGCTCACCGCGATCGAGGTCACCGTCCTGCGGGTACGCGCGATCCGCATCGAAATCCTCCACCCGCTAGGCACCTGCCGGCCGACGACCGGCGGCATGAGTCTAGGGACGGGCGGCCGGGTCAGGAAGCATGATCGCGGAACGTGACCGGTGTCAGGCCGCGCCCACGAGGTCGATCGCCCAGGCCAGGTACAGGCCCTCGTCGCGCCAGGCGTCGTACCGGCCGGACTTGCCGCCGTGGCCGGCGCCCATCTCGGTCTTGAGCAGCAGCTCGTGCTCGTCGCGCTTGGTCGCGCGCAGCCTGGCCACCCATTTCGCCGGTTCGTGGTACCCGACCCTGGGGTCGTTCAGCCCGGCCGTCGCGAAGATCGCCGGATACGCCTTCGCCTCGACGTTCTCGTAGGGGCTGTAGGACTTCATGTACCGGTACATGTCCGCGCTCTCGACCGGGTTTCCCCACTCCTCCCACTCGATCACGGTGAGCGGCAGGGACGGGTCGAGGATCGTGTTGAGCGCGTCCACGAACGGGACGTGCGCGAGGATGCCGCGGAACTTCTCCGGCGCGATGTTCGCGACCGCACCCATCAGCAGACCTCCGGCGCTGCCGCCGCGCGCGACGATCCGGTCGTACGCCGTCCATTGCTGCGCGACGAGATGGTCGGCGCATGCGACGAAGTCGGTGAACGTGTTGCGCTTGTGCTCGAACTTGCCGTCCTCGTACCAGCGCCGGCCCATCTCGCCACCGCCGCGTACGTGCGCGATCGCGTACACGAACCCGCGGTCGAGCAGCGACAGCCGGGGGATGGAGAAGTACGGGTCGGTGCTGTGCTCGTACGACCCGTACCCGTACAGCAGGCACGGGGCCGTGCCGTCCTTCGGTGTGCCCTTGCGCCACACCAGCGAGATCGGCACCGACGTGCCGTCCGACGCCGTCGCCCACTCGCGCGCGCTCTCGTACGCGTCCGGGTCGAAGTCACCGAGCACCGGCGTCCGCTTCTTCAGCTCGTGCCGGCCGGACGCGATGTCGTAGTCGTAGACGCTCGTCGGGGTGACGAGCGAGCCGTAGACGTACCGGAAGACCGAGGTGTCGAACTCCGGGTTCGCGCCGGGGCCCACGGTGTAGACCGGCTCCTGGAACGCGACGTCGTACCCGTCGCCGATGGCGCCGTCGACGAGCGGCAGCACGCGCAGGCCGGTGAGCCCGTCCCTGCGCAGCGACACGACCAGATGGTCGGAGAATGCGTCGACGTCCTCGAGCCGCGTGTCGTCGCGGTGGTCGAGCACCGGCTGCCAGGACACACGGTCGGTCGAGCCGACCGGCGTCCGGTGCAGCGCGAAGTTCTCCGCGCCGTCGTTGTGCAGCACGTAGAACCACTCGCCCGCGTGCTCGACGCCGTACTCGACGCCCTGCCGCCGCGGTTCGAACACGCGGAACTCGCCGCCCGGCTCGTCGGCGGGCAGGTAGCGCACCTCGCTGGTGACCTTGCTGCCGAGCATCAACAGCACGTACCGCTTGCTGCGCGAGAGCTCCACCCCGACGAAGAACCGCTCGTCGTCCTCCTGGTGGATCAGCTCGTCCTGGTCCTGGGCGGTGCCGAGCCGGTGCCGCCACGCGCGGTACGGGCGCATCGCGTCGTCGAGTGTCGTGTAGAAGAACGTCGAGCCGTCGAGCGACCAGGCGCCGCCGTAGTAGACGCCCACGATCTCGTCGGGCAGGTCCCTGCCCGTCCCCAGGTCGCGGAACCGCAGCGTGTACTTCTCGCTGCCGTCGTGGTCCGTGGCGTACGCCAGCAGCGAGGCGTCCGGGCTCACCGTGAACACACCGACCGCGAAGTAGTCGGAGTCGCCGGCCAGCTCGTTCTCGTCGAGCAGCACCTGCTCGTCGGTGCCTGCCTCGTCGACGGCACGGCAGTGGATGCCGTACTGCTTGCCCTCCTGGGTGCGCGAGTAGTACCACCAATCCCCCCGCCGTACCGGCACCGAGAGGTCGGTCTCCTGCGTCCGCGACTTGATCTCGTCGAAGATCGCGTCGCGCAACGGCGCCAGGTGGGCGGTGCGCGCCTCGCAGTACGCGTTCTCGGCGACGAGGTAGGCCTCGGTGTCCGGGTCCTCGCGGTCACGCAGCCAGGCGTACTCGTCGACGACGACGTCGCCGTGGACGGATCGTGTGGTCGGTACTCGCTTGGCGACGGGCGGCGTGGGGGTGGTGGGTTCGCTCACCACGCAAAGCTAGCAATCAGCCGGCGACCTCGCCGAGTGGAACGGAGGTATCCGTGAGCCGTTGCTTGTCGATCACCTTGCCGCTGTCGATGAGCGCCTCGACCGGGGTGACGCCGTCGTCCCACTGGTTCACGTGCATGCCGGCGACGACCCGGCCGCCGGACAGCCAGAAGCTGTAGAACGCGCCGTCGTCCGGGGAGCCGCGGAGCACGACCTCGTCGTAGCCGCCCGGCGGGAACCAGCCGGAGAACTCCATGCCGACGTCGTACTGGTCGGTGAAGAAGTACGGGATGCGGTCGTAGCTGACGTCCTCGCCGAGCATCGCGCGCGCGGCCGCCGGTCCGCCGTTCAGCGCGTTCGCCCAGTGCTCGACGCGCACGTGGCGCCCGTACCGCGGCACGAAGCTGTTCGCGACGTCGCCGGCGGCGTAGACGTCGGGGTGACTGGTGGCGAGCCGTGCGTCCACCACGACGCCGTTGTCGACGGTGAGCCCGGCGCGTTCGGCGAGCTCGACGTTCGGCGCGATGCCGACGCCGACGACGACCGCGTCGGCAGGGAGCTCGGTGCCGTCGCCCGTGACGACGCCGGTGGCCGACCGGTCGCCCGTGATGCGCTCGACGCCGGTGCCGAGACGCAGGTCGACACCGTGCTTGCGGTGCACGTCACCGAACCAGTTGCCGAGCTCGTCGCCGAGTGCGGCGCGCAGCGGTGCGGGCTGCGGTTCGACGATCGTGACCTCGCAGCCGTGCTCGCGCGCGGCCGCCGCGGTCTCCAGGCCGATCCAGCCGGCGCCGACCACGACGATCCGGCCACCCTTGCCGAACACCTCGCGCAGCCGGTCGGAGTCCTCGATCCTGCGCAGGTAGAGGACGCCGTCGAGCTCGGCGCCCGGCACGTCCAGCTTGCGGGGCGACGAGCCGGTCGCGAGCAGCAGCCGGCTGAAGCCGATGCGCTCACCGCCGTCGGTCTCCACCGAGTGGCCGTCCGGGTCGATGCTCGTCACGGTGACACCGAGCCGCAGGTCCACCTGGTTGTCCGAGTACCACGCCTCGTCGTGCACCCGGGCGCTGCTGCGTTCGGCCTTGCCGAGCAGGTACTCCTTCGACAACGGCGGGCGTTCGTACGGCAGCTCCGACTCGGCTCCGATCAGCACGATCGAGCCGTCGAACCCGCTTTCGCGAAGCCGTTCCGCGGCCTTCGCGCCGGTGAGGCTCGCGCCGACGATGACGATGCTGCGGTCAGGAGAAGACGCCATCGTCCCTACCCTTTCGGTTCAACTCGACGTTTCGGTGAGTGCGAAGAACTCCTGCCGCGACCGCAGGTCGGTGCGCAGCAGTCCGTGCAACGTGGACGTTATCGTGTGCGACCCGCTCGCCCGCACGCCTCGCAACGACATGCACATGTGCTCCGCCTTGAGCACGACACCGACGCCCTTGGGGGCGAGGTGCTCCTGCAGCCAGTCGGCGACCTGCTTGGTGAGCCGCTCCTGCACCTGGAGGTCGCGGCTGAACAGGTCGACCAGACGGGCGAGCTTGGACAGCCCGAGGATCCGCTCGCCGGGCAGGTAACCGACGTAGGCGTGGCCGCGGAACGGCAGCATGTGGTGCTCGCACAGCGAGTGGAACGGGATCGACTTCGCGAGCACGAGCTCGTCGTAGCCCTCGTCGTTGGGGAACGTGGTGAGGTCGAACTCACCCGGCGTCAGCAGCTCGGCGTAGGAGTGCGCGACCCGGCGCGGCGTGTCCGCGAGGTGCGGTGACGACGGGTCGCGTCCCAGCGCCACCAGCAGGTCGGCGACGGCACGCTCGACCTTCTCCAGGTCCACCACATGGCTGTCGCGGACGACCCGCAGGCTCCGATGTTCGCTCGCGACTTCGACGTCCGCTGCCCACGTACTCATGACCGCAACGCTAGAAGCGTCGGATCTGTTTCGTCAATGACTTCTTGTTTTAGAATGTGGGTCATGGACGAGTTCGCGATCTCCGACGTCGCGGCCGTCGCGATGCTCGACGAGCCGACGCGCCGGCGGCTCTACGAGCACGTCGCCCACCTGGCGGAGCCCGCCACGCGCGACGAGGTCGCCGCCGCCCTGGACCTGCCCCGCGCGACGGTCGCGTTCCACCTGGACCGGCTGGTCGACGAGGGACTGCTGGAGACCAGCTACGCGCGGCGGTCCGGGCGCAGCGGCCCGGGCGCGGGCCGCCCCGCGAAGCTGTACCGCCGTTCGGAGCGCACCATCCAGATCTCGCTGCCCGAGCGGCGTTACGAGCTGGCCGCGCAGCTGCTCGCCGCGGCCGTCGAGGACGCGCAGCGCGACGGCGTCGATCCGGGCACCGCACTCGAGCGGCGCGCGTCCGTCCTCGGCGTCGAACGGGCCCGCACGGTCACCGCCGCCGACCACAGGGAGCGGCTGCTCACCATCCTGGCGGCACACGGGTTCGAGCCGGACGCCAGCGGCGAGACGATCGTCTTCCGCAACTGCCCCTTCCACGCGCTCGCCCAGCAGCACACCCAGCTCGTCTGTCACATGGCGCTGTGGCTGGTCAACGGGATCCTCGACGGCGCCGAGACGCCCGACATGCACGCGCGGCTGTGCCACGTGCAGGACGGCTGCTGCGTCCGGATCTCGCCCGAGCCGGCGCCCTGACCCGGCGCCGCCGGGCGGCTACGCCGAGCCGGAGCTCTCGTGATCACGGAACGAGGGGGTCGGCAGGGTCTGGCGGGTGTCCCTGTGGTCGACCTGGAGTGTCGTGTGCTCGATGCCGTACCGCTCGGCGAGCATCCGCTCGGCCGCGATCCTGGTGCGGTGGCAGTCGCGGTCCGGCGCGACCAGCACGTGCGCGGACAGCGCGGCGAACCCGGAGGTCACCTCCCACAGGTGCAGGTCGTGCACGCCGACGACGCCGTCGAGCTGCCGCAGGTCGCCCAGCACGAGGTCCGGCTCGGTGCCCCGTGGCGCCGCCTCGAGGAAGACCCGCCCGGACTCGCGGATGAGGCCGTAGCCCGCCCTGGCCATCAGGGCCGCGACGACGAGCGCCGCGACGGCGTCCGCGCGCGTCCAGCCGGTGAGCCACACCACGATGCCGGCGACCGCGGTGCCCGCGAACGCGAACAGGTCGTTCAGGATGTGCTGGAAGGCGCCCTCGATCGCGAGGCTGCGGCGCGAGGCCCGGCGCAGCAGCACGACCACGAGCAGGTTGACGACGATGCCGGCGACCGCCGTCACCACGACGGGGATGCCGGCGACGTCCGGCGGTACGACGAGCCGGCGGACCGCCTCGTAGCAGAAGTAGGCGACGAGCACGAGCAGGGTGATGCCGTTCGCCTGCGCGGAGAGGATCTCGGCCCGCTTCAGCCCGAAGGTGTACGAGCCCGCGGCGGGCCGTGCAGCCAGCCGGATCGCGACCAGCGCGAGGGCGATCGCGGCGGCGTCGGTGAGCATGTGACCGGCGTCGGTGACCAGCGCCAGCGACCCGACCAGGACGCCGACGACCACCTCGGCGACCATGAACGCGACGATCAGGACCAGCGCGCCGGCGAGGTACCGCCGGTCCGCGTCGATCCCGATGCCGTGATCGTGGTGCCCGCCGCCCACCGTGTCCCCTCTCGTCCGGTCCGCGGCTCAATCCTCGCACCCACCGCCGGCCCTCACGGCCGACGCCGCCGGTGGTCAGCTGGTGTACTCGACCGCGTCGCCGCGATGGGCGATCGTCCACACCTGTTCGGCGAGCCGGTCGGGATCTATACGCGGCAGCCGGCCGGCCTCCACCCGCTCGAAGTGGCCTTCGTCGAACAGCCTCGCCGCGGCACTGCGTTCGACGAGCTGTGCGATCTGCAGGCTCGCCACCCGGACGCCATGAGCGCGCACCTGCGCCGACAACGCGTGCAGGTAGTTGAGCAACCCGGCCTGCGCGACGCTGGAGCTCGCGAGTGCGGGGGTGGCCTCGCGAACGGCGCTGCCCTGGGCCACCAGCAGTGTGCCGGAGCCGCGTTCGACCATCCTCGGCACCAGCTCGTGGGCGAGCTCGACCGGGGACAGCAGGTTCAGCGGCAGCCACGTCCGGAGCGTGTTCGCGTCGAGGTCCCGCGCCGCGACGGGGAGGCGGCTGACGTCACCCGGGCTGTAGAGGACCACGTCCGGCGTCCCCGACAGCGACTCGATCCGCCGCGCCGCAGTGCGCACCGCCGCGGGATCGGCGAGGTCCGCGACCGTCTCCGCCACCTCGGTGCCGCTCGCCTCGAGCCGGGTGGCGAGCGCCGCGAGGGTCCGGTGATTGCGTCCCACGAGGTGGACTGTGTAGCCGCCCCGGGCGAAGCGGGTCGCCGTGGACAGTCCGAGCGCCGGTCCTGCACCGAAGATCGCGAGCGTGGGCATCGAGCTCCTCCAGGTCATTTTGAGGGCATCCTCAAGTTCGATGTACTTGAGAGTACCCTCAAACTGGCTAGGCTGTGGGCATGGCCGACGGCGAGACCGGCGGGCGGACCCTGCCGGCACTACGGAGCGACGCGCGCCGCAACCGGGACCGGATGATCGCCGCGGCGCGGGAGATGTTCGCCGAGCGCGGCCTGGGCGCCCCGCTGGAGGAGATCGCCCGGCGGGCGGGCGTGCGGGTCGGCACGCTCTACCACCGCTTCGGCGGCCGCACCGGTCTCATCGACGCCGCGCTCGCCGACCGCGTCGAAGCGGCCGCCCGGCTCGCCGAGACGGCCCTGGCCTGCCCGGACCCGTGGCGAGGCCTGGTCGAACACCTCACCGAGATCGCCCGCTGGCAGGCCGAGGACCGCGGCTTCACCGAGGTGTGCGTCCACACGTTCCCGGGCGACCTCGCGATCGAACGGGCCAAGGCGCGAGGGCACGAGCTGACCCGGCGGCTCGTCGACCGTGCGCACCGCGCCGGCGTGCTCCGCGACGACGTCGGCCTGGCCGACATCGGGCTGCTCGTGTGGGCCGTGGTCCGGGCGACCGAGGGCATCCACGCCGTCGAGCCGGAGGCGTGGCGGCGCCACCTCGGCGTCGTCCTCGACGGGCTGCGCCCGGAGACCGCGCACCGCCTGCCGGGAAGGCCCCTCGACCCGGACCGGGTCCGGGCGGCCATGGCCTATCCCACGAACGCCGGCGGACGGTGACCGGCGTCCGGGTCGCCCGTCACGAGTCCGGCGAAGGCCGTGCCGGGACCTGGCCGAGGTTGTCCAGGATCGCGTCGAACGCGCGGCCGAGCGCCCGGTAGTCGTTCTTGTCGACGGTGTCGACGAAGTACTTGCGCACGCCGCGGACGTGGGTGCACGCCGCCTCCGACAGCCGGCGGGAGCCCGCGTCGGTGAGGATCGCCCAGATGCCGCGCCGGTCGTGGTCGCACGTGTGCCGGGTGACCAGCCCGTCCTTGGCGAGCCGGTCGACGGTGTGGGAGAGTCGGCTGCGCGACTGGTTGCAGACCTTCGCGAGCTCGGCCATCCGCATGGACCGTTCGTCGGTCTCGGACAGCCGCACGAGGACCTCGTACTCCGCGAGGGACAGGTCGTGGCCCTCGCGCAGGTCGCGGTCGAGGAGGTCGTTCAGCCGCGCGTGACCGAGCAGGTAACTGCGCCAGATGCGCTGCTCGTCGTCGTCCAGCCAACGGGGTTCGGCCACGCAGCTCACGGTAACCCCTCCCCCCGCGCGGCAGTGCCGATTCGGCCGGCGCGGAATAGTTGACGGGTCAATTATAGTTCACTACGGTGTCAGTTGAAGTCTCAATCACTCCATCGGAGGACCCCAATGACGCTCGCCGCCGCACCGCAGGACCTGGCTCCCGGACTGGTCGCCGGGACCTGGAAGATCGACCCCGTCCACTCGGAGGTCGGCTTCGTCGTCCGCCACCTGGTCTCGAAGGTGCGAGGCACCTTCGACGAGTTCGAGGGCGACATCGTGATCGGCGAGACCCTCGCCGACTCGAGCGTCGACGTCAGGATCAACCCCTCGTCGGTGAACACCAAGAACGAGACGCGCGACAACCACATCCGTTCCGACGACTTCTTCGCGGTCGAGTCCCACGACTCCATCACCTTCCGTGGGACGGGCGTCCGCCAGGACGGTGACGATTTCTACCTCGACGGCGAGCTGACCGTCCGGGGCGTCACCAAGCCCGTGAGCCTCGAGGTCGAGTTCGGCGGCGTCAGCCCGTCGCCGTTCAACGACACCCGCGCCGGCTTCTCCGCCACGACGAAGATCAACCGGCACGACTTCGGCGTCAGCTTCAACGGTCCCGTCCCGGGTTCGGAGAAGGCGATGCTCGGCGACACCGTCACCATCCACATCGAGGTCGAAGCGGTCCTGCAGACCGCCTGACGACCGCGTCCCGAGCCGGTGCGCGCCTAGGCCTCCACGGGCCAGGTGTGCACCGGCTCGTTCGCGTGCATGTGCTCGCTGTACCGGCGCAGCATCGCACGGAGCGCCTCCGGCCGGTCCAGGTTGCGGTCCCGCTCGATGCGCGCGAGCGTGCGCGTCTGCCAGGTGGCGCCGTTCTGTCCCGTGAGGCAGCGCTGCTCGATGACGCCGAGCAGCCGGTCGCGGATCCTCGGCGCGACGCCCCACGCGTCCAGTCCGGCCGACGCCCGCGGCAGCAGCCGCCGCAGCACCAGCTCGGTGGCGTGCACCTCGCCGACGCCCGGCCAGTACACCCGCGCCTCGATGCCGTCCCGCGCCGCCGCGTGGAAGTTCTCCTCGGCCGCGCTGAACGACATCTGCGACCAGATCGGCCGGTCGGCCTCCGCGAGGTCGTTGACCAGGCCGAAGTAGAACGCCGTGTTCGCGAGTATGTCGACGATCGTCGGGCCGGCCGGCAGCACGCGGTTCTCCACCCGCAGGTGCGGGCGGCCGAGCACGACGTCGTAGATCGGGCGGTTCCACCGGTAGATCGTCCCGTTGTGCAGGCGCAGCTCCTCCAGGTGCGGCGTGTCGCCGCGCTCGAGCATCTCGATCGGGTCCTCCTCCTCGCAGATCGGGAGCAGTGCGGGGAAGTACCGCACGTTCTCCTCGAAGAGGTCGAAGATGGAGGTGATCCAGCGCTCGCCGAACCAGACCCGCGGCCGCACGCCCTGCGCCTTGAGCTCCTCCGGCCGGGTGTCGGTCGCCTGCTCGAACAGGGCGATCCGGGTCTCCTGCCACAGCTGCTTGCCGAACAGGAACGGGGAGTTCGCGCCGAGCGCGAGCTGCACGGACGCGATCGCCTGGGACGCGTTCCAGTACGCCGCGAACGACTCGGGCGAGACCTGCAGGTGCAGCTGGACGCTCGTGCAGGCCGCCTCGGGCATGATCGTGTCCGAGTACATCCGCAGCCGTTCCGGGCCGGCGATGTTGATCTGCACGTCCTCGCCGCGCGCCGCGAGGATCTGCTCGTTCAGCAGCTTGTAGCGCGGGTTGCCGGAGAACGTCTCCGGCCCGAGGTGCTTCTGGCGCAGCGTCGGGAGTATCCCCACCATCATGATGTGGCTGCCCTCGCCGTTGGCCCGCTCCTCCGCCCTGTTCAGGCTCGCGCGCACGTCGTTCTCGTACGACTCGAAGCCGTCGCCCGCGATCTGCCGCGGCGCCACGTTCGTCTCGATGTTGAACCGGCCCAGCTCGGTCTGGAACGCCGGGTTCTCGATGAGCTGCAGCACCCGCTCGTTGTTCATCGCCGGGTCGTAGTCGCCGTCGACGAGGTTGAACTCGATCTCCAGGCCGGTCAACGGGCGCTCGTGCTCGAACCGGAAGTCGGAGAGCATGCGTGCGAGGACGTCCAGGCAACGCCGGACCTTCTGCCGGTAGCGCTGCCGGTCCTCCCTGGTGAAGGTGGTGCTGTCGACGTCGCGCCCCACGAGGGTCACCTCCCGGCCGGCAAGCGGTCCCTTCCCAAGGCTAATGCGTATGCCGGGGTCGCGTCCGCCCTGTGCGGCAGAGATACGGGACGTGGCGGGCGACGCCGCCCGCGCCTACCTCGCCCCGCCGGAGCCCGGACGGTCGACGACCGCCTCGAGGTCGACGCCCTCGCGCAGCGTCCCGGGCAGGGCCTCCAGGCCGAACACGTGCGGCCCGTACGCCGCCGTGTTCCCGACGCGCACCGCGCCCGGGACCAGCGTGCCCGGCGTGGTCTGGTTGCGCAGCTTCAGTGCCTCGCGCCGGGTGCGCAGGTCGAGCAGCCGCTTGGACCACAGGTCGACGTCCGCCCGCGCCCGGGCCTTGCGGAACGCGATCCGGTCGCCGTAGGTATGCACGCCCGCCGTGGCCCGCTCACCGGCCTCGGCGGCGCGGATGGCGTCGAGCAGTGCCCGCTCCGCGGCCAGCCGGAGGGTGCGCAGCTGCTCCGCGTCCCGCGCCCGGACGGACGCCGCGCGGAGCCGCTCCAGCGCGGCGTCGGCGGCGTCGAGGCGGTCGTCGTAGGCGCGCGCGAGCTCGCGGTCGGCGGCGTACTGCTTCCTCGCTTCGGCGGAGGTCCGCCGCAACACTGGGATCGGCACGACTCTTTTCTACCAGGGCGGGGACTGGCTACCGCCGCCGGCCGAGCGCCGCCGCCAGGTTCACCAGGACGATGGCCGCCCAGATCACGACGACCAGGGCCGCGGACCCGTGCGCGGAGTTGGTCACGATGGCGGTGAGCGGCACGCCGAGCGCGGTCGTCACGATGCCCAGCGCGAGCCGGGCGCCGTCCATGCCGGTGCTCGCCGGCGGGGCGGCGGCCCGGCGCTGCTCCAGCCGGGCGTCGACACGCGCGTCGATCGCCTGGTCGAGCCGTTCGAGGAAACCCTCGACCAGCGCGCCCTCGTACTCCGGCCCGAGCTCGCGCCGCGCCTCGAGGCTCGCCCGCAGCTCCGCACCCACCGCCGGGACGTCGTGGCGGGCCACCTGCCCGGTGGCGGCGGTCGGGGCGTCCGGTTTGCGATCCACACTTCGTTCATACCACAGACGCGATATGTCGCAAGATGCGTCGGGGAATTCCGGCACGGGAGGTCAAGATTGGGTAGCAAACCCCCGGACACGCCTGGGGATAACCCCCGCACTAGGGTGATGTGCGCCACAATGATGGCAGGCCGTGAGATACGCGGCCGATGACAACGATGTCGCGAAGGGAACGCAAGCAATGTGCGCCCACGAGCCACAGTGCCCCGAAGCGGACAGCCCCGATCGTGAGGCTGCCCGCACTGTGGCGGCTCACCCCGAGCAGGGGTGGAGCCTGCTGTGCAACGGCGTGGTCCTGTTCGAGGACACCGGCGAACTGTTGCCGAACGGACGAGTGGTAGCCCCCCATCGTCCGACCGACATGAGGCACCACGCCGCGACAGCGGCCTGAATCCGGTTTCCGGGGGCGCCTACGACGCCCCCGGAGACGCCGTCTCTCTCGTTTCCCGCCCCGGTCACTCCCCCGCGAACGTCTCGACCGGCGGGCAGGCACAGACCAGGTTGCGGTCGCCGTACGCCTGGTCGATCCGCCGCACCGGTGACCAGTACTTGGCGACGCGCGTCTCCGCCACCGGGAACACCGCCTCCTCGCGGGTGTACGCGTGCTCCCACTCACCGGAGATGCACGCCGCGGTGTGCGGTGCGTTGGCGAGCGGGTTGTCGTCTCGCGGCCACTCGCCCGCCGCGACCTTCGCGACCTCCGCGCGGATCGCGATCATCGCGTCGCAGAACCGGTCGAGCTCCGCGAGGTCCTCGCTCTCCGTGGGCTCCACCATCAGCGTGCCCGAGACGGGGAACGACATCGTCGGGGCGTGGAACCCGTAGTCGATCAGCCGCTTGGCCACGTCGTCGACGGTGACGCCGGTCTCCCTGGTGAGCCGGCGCAGGTCGAGGATGCACTCGTGCGCCACCAGGCCGGCGGGGCCGGTGTAGAGCACCGGATAGTGCTCCTCGAGCCGCTTGGCGACGTAGTTGGCCGCGAGGACGGCGGCCTTCGTCGCGCGGGTCAGGCCCGGGCCGCCCATCATCCGGATGTACGCCCAGGTGATCGGCAGGATGCCCGCCGAGCCGTACGGCGCCGCGGCCACCGGTGCCGTCTCGCTGGGCAGGTAGGGGGCCAGGTGCGCCCGGGCCGCCACCGGACCGACGCCGGGACCGCCGCCGCCGTGCGGGATGCAGAACGTCTTGTGCAGGTTCAGGTGGCTCACGTCGCCGCCGAACCGGCCCGGCTTCGCGACGCCCAGCAGGGCGTTGAGGTTCGCGCCGTCGATGTACACCTGGCCGCCGGCGTCGTGCACCATCGCGCACAGCTCGCCGACGGTCTGCTCGTAGACGCCGTGCGTCGACGGGTAGGTGATCATGATCGCCGCGACCCGGCCCTCGTGCTTGTCGAGCTTCGCGCGGAGGTCGGCGAGGTCGACGTTGCCCTTGTCGTCGCAGGCGACCACGGCGACCCGCATGCCGGCCATCACCGCGCTCGCCGCGTTGGTGCCGTGTGCGGACGACGGGATCAGGCAGACGTCCCGCTCGGTGTCGCCGTTGGCGCGGTGGTACCCGTGGATCGCGAGCAGCCCGGCGAGCTCGCCCTGGCTGCCGGCGTTCGGCTGCAGCGAGACCGCGTCGTAGCCGGTGACCTCGACCAGCCAGGCGGAGAGCTGCTCGATCAGCTCGGTGTAGCCGGTGACCTGGTCCGCGGGCGCGAACGGGTGGATGCGCGCGAATCCCGGCCAGCTGATCGGCTCCATCTCGGCGGCCGCGTTCAGCTTCATGGTGCACGAGCCGAGCGGGATCATGCCGCGGTCGAGGCCGTAGTCCTTCTCGGCGAGCCGGTGCAGGTAGCGCAGCATCGCGGTCTCGGACCGGTGCATGCTGAACACCGGGTGGGTGAGGTACTCCGACGACCGGAGCAGCGCGGGGTCGACGGCGTCGTCCGTGGACGGGTCGAGGCTCTCCGCGGTGTGCCCGGAGATGCCGAACGCCGCCCAGACCGCCTCGACGTGTGCCGACACCGTCGCCTCGTCGCAGGCGATGCTCACGTGGTCGTCGTCGACCCGACGCAGGTTGACGCCCCGCTCCCGGGCCGCGCGCACGACGGCGTCGGCCTGGCCGGGCACGTGGGCCAGGACGGTGTCGAAGAAGCTCTCGTGCACGACGTCCACGCCGCCGTCGCGCAGGCCGCGGGCGAGGATCGCGGCGTAGCGGTGCGCCCGCTGGGCGATCCGGCGCAGCCCGTCGGGCCCGTGGTAGACGGCGTACATGCTGGCGATGACCGCGGGCAGCACCTGGGCCGTGCAGATGTTGCTGGTCGCCTTCTCCCTGCGGATGTGCTGCTCCCGCGTCTGCAGGGCGAGCCGGTAGGCCGGCGCGCCGTCCGCGTCGCGGGAGACGCCGACCAGCCGGCCGGGCAGGGAGCGCTGCAGCCCGTCGCGGACCGCCATGTACCCGGCGTGCGGCCCGCCGAAGCCCATCGGCATCCCGAAGCGCTGCGTGCTGCCGACCGCGATGTCGGCGCCGAACTCGCCCGGCGTGCGGAGCATGGTCAGGGCGAGCAGGTCGGCCGCGACCACCACGAGGGCGCCGCGCTCGTGTGCCGCCGCGACCACGGGCGCGAGGTCGCGCACGGCTCCGGACGCACCCGGGTACTGCAGCAGCACGCCGAAGAAGTCGCCCTCGGGCAGCTCGCCGGAGGACAGGTCGGCGACGACGACGTCGAGGCCCGCGGCCTCCGCGCGGGTGCGGATCACCGCGACGGTCTGCGGCAGCGCGTCGGCGTCGACGAGGAACGCGCCGCCCCCGCGGCTCGTGCGCCGGGCGAGCGAGACCGCCTCGGCTGCGGCGGTGGCCTCGTCGAGCAGCGACGCGTTCGCGATCGCGAGGCCGGTGAGGTCCTCGACCATCGTCTGGAAGTTGAGCAGCGCCTCGAGCCGGCCCTGCGAGATCTCCGGCTGGTACGGCGTGTACGCGGTGTACCACGACGGGTTCTCCAGGACGTTCCTGCGGATGACCGCGGGCGTGATCGTGTCGTAGTAGCCGAGGCCGATCATCGAGGTGAGGACCTCGTTCCTGCCCGCGAGCGCGGCGAGCTCGTCGAGCGCCTCGGCCTCGGTGGCGGCGGGCGGGAGGTCGAGCCCGGCGCCGTCGCGGATGTCCGCGGGCGCGGCCGCGTCGATCAGCTCACCGGCGGTGCCGTACCCGAGGACCGAGAGCACGTGCGCCTCGGCGGCCGCGTCCATGCCGACGTGACGGTCGACGAACGGTACGGCGGTGTGCAGGTCGGCGAGCGACGGCCGATCGGCCATGGGGACTCTCCTCCAGCGCTAGGTTCGACCGCGTCGTCTCGTCGACGCGTTCCCCATCTGTCGCCTCGGGGCTCCAGAGTGATCTCGCCCGTGTGGTCGTCGCTGCCTGAGAGTTTCCGGGGAGGTTGCACCTTCGGCGCCCGACGCCGCCGCACGGCGGTCTCGAGACTCCCCCACACAGGGTCGTTGATCTACCTGTCCACCATAGCGACCCCTGACCCGAACGGTCAGGCGGTCCGCTGCGCCCGGCGCGCCGCGAGCTCGTCGCGCGGGTCGTGCACGTCCTCGGTGTCCGGCATCTCACCGGGCAGCTCGGCGAGCGTGCCCTCGACCTCGCGCCAGACGCTGCCCAGCGCGATGCCGAACACGCCCTGGCCGCCCTGCAGCAGGTCGACGACCTCGCCGGGCGAACGGCACTCGTAGACGGTGGCGCCGTCGCTCATCAGCGTGACCTGGGCGATGTCCTCGACGCCCTGCTTGCGCAGGTGCTCGACGGCCGTCCGGATCTGGTGCAGCGATACCCCGGTGTCGAGTAGTCGCTTGACCACCTTCAGTACGACGATGTCGCGGAAGCCGTACAGCCGCTGCGACCCGGAGCCCTTGGCGGCCCGGATCGTCGGCACGACCAGGCCGGTGCGCGCCCAGTAGTCGAGCTGCCGGTAGCTGATGCCCGCGGCGCTGCACGCCGCCGGCCCGCGGAAGCCCATGTGCTCCGGGATGACCGGCGCGGGACCCTCGAACAACAGGCCCTGCTCGGCGGCCTCCCGCCGCGCCTGCTCGGTGACGACGCCATCGACCTTGTCGCCGCTCGCTGCCACGCCGACCTCCGCACTCACGCGTACCGGCTCGGTACGCCCGTGTAGTTACACGGGTGAATCTCTGTCCACAGCGACGGTAGGTCGTCCCCGTGACCCGGTCAACCAGCGGGACGGCGCGTCGCCGAAAATCTCACCCTCAACTTCAGGTTGAGGGTACCGGCCGGGCCCGCGGACACGACGGTGCCCCTCATCCCCCTGCGGGGCGTGAGGGGCATCCTTGTGCCGTCGTGGACCGCGGCGGTTCAGGCACCGGGCGGCGAGCCCGGCGGGGTGTCGCCGAGATGGCGGCCGAAGTCCTCGGGAGAGATCGTGTCGAGGAACTCCCGGAACTTCTCGACCTCGTCCTCCTGCTCCCCCGGCATCGCGACGCCCTCGGCGGCGAGGACGTCCTCGGCGCAGGTGATCGCAGCGCCGGTGCGCAGCGCCAGCGCGATCGAGTCGGACGGACGGGCACTGAGCTCGACGCCGTTCGAGAACACCAGATCGGCGTAGAACGTGCTGTCGCGAACCTCGACGATGCGCACCTCGGCCAGGCTGACCTGGAACGCCTCGAGCAGGTTGCGGATCAAGTCGTGGGTCAACGGACGCGGTGGCGTCATCCCGTTCTGGGCGTACGCGATCGCGCTCGCCTCGACGGGGCCGATCCAGATCGGCAGGTATCGTTCCCCGTCCTCCTCCTTGAGCAGGAGAACGGGCTGTTGCGAGGGCATCTCCACGCGGACGCCCACGACGGCCATTCGGTTCATCGTGCGCTCACCGCCCCGATTCGTAGCCGGCCCACAGTCGTGCTGGGCCTTGAGGGCACCGACACTGCTCCCTCCAAACTACATGCCGGAAAGCCACTACAGAAACCGCGCCGCCGCGTACCCAGGTAGCCGTTACCTGACGCGGTGTCACCGGCAGGCGTACGTCGAGGTCAGCGCCGCCCGAGCCGGGACTTCACCAGCGCGGCGTGCAACCGGACGAAGAGCGCGGCCAGTTCCCTGGCGGCCTCGTCGGCGCGCGCGGCGTCGTCGGCGCCGCGGTGCCGGCGCAGCGGCGTGACCACCTGCTCGACGAGGTCGACGGCACGGTCGGCCGCGGTGCCGAAGCCGCGCAGGTGCCGCGCCTCGATGCCGAACGCGGCGAGCTCGGCGGCCATCCGCGCGACCAGCAGGGCGTCCTCGTCGTAGCTGGCCTTGCCCGGTCGCGGACTGACCAGGCCGTACGCCTCGAGCGTGTCGAGGTCGTCGGCGGACAGCCCGCTCGCCTCGAGCAGTTCGTCCCTGGAGAACCGGGTGCGGGTCGCCTCGACGAACGACTCGGGTCCGGGCAGGGCCGCACCGGCGGGAGGCGGCGGGCCGCCGGAACGCACCAGCGGGACGCCGTCGCTCTCGTCCACGGCGGTGAGCTGCTCGCGGATCACCCGCAGCGGCAGGTAGTGGTCGCGCTGGGCGGACAGGATGTACTGCAACCGCTCCAGGTCGTGCTCGGTGAACTTGCGGTAACCCGACGGCGTCCTCGCCGGCTCGACCAGGCCCTCCGACTCGAGGAAGCGGATCTTCGAGATCGTCACGTCCGGAAAGTCGGGGTGGAGCCTCGCCAGCACCTCCCCGATGGTCATGTAGGAACGGTTCGGGAGCGCCGAGCTCACTCCTGACCAGCCTCCGGTGACTCGAAGAACACCATCCGGAACTTCCCGATCATCACCTCGTCACCACCGGTCAGCGGCGCGTGGTCGATCCGCTCCCGGTTCACGTACGTGCCGTTCAGGCTACCGACGTCGGCCACGGTGAACCCGTCCTCGCCGCGGCGGAACTCGGCGTGTCGCCGCGAGACGGTGATGTCGTCGAGGAAGATGTCGCTCTGCGCGTCCCGCCCGGCCGTGGTCACGTCGCGGTCGAGCAGGAACCGGCTGCCGACGTTCGGCCCGCGCTTCACCACGAGCATCCCGGTGCCGGCACGCAGCGCCTCGACGGCGGCGACGTCCTCGGCGGGCGCCTCCTCCTCGGCTGGCTCGCCGACGTCCACCACCCGCCAGGTGGCGGTGGTCGCCGCCGCCGGCTCCCCCACCGGTTCACCCGGGCGCGTCAGCGGGTTGCCGCAGTTCGCACAGAAGCGCGACTCCTGCGGATTCGCGTGCCCGCACTGGGTGCAGTACACGGTCGCCATGATCCCCTTGCCTCCTTGCGGCCCCCGGCACGTCTGCGTGCGGCTACGACTCCAGCGTCTCGGTGTACGCGGCCGCGTCCATCAACCCGTCGACGTCGGCCGGGTCGGCGACCTCGATCTCGAGCATCCAGCCCGCGCCGTACGGGTCGGAGTTGACGAGATCCGGCTGGCCGTCCAGCGCGTCGTTGCGAGCCGTGATCTTCCCACTCAACGGGGCGTAGATGTCGGACACGCTCTTGGTCGACTCGACCTCGCCGACGGCGTCACCCGCGGTCACCTCGGCGCCGACCTCGGGCAGCGAGACGAACACGATGTCGCCGAGCGCATCCTGCGCATAGTCCGTGATGCCCGTGCGGACCACGCCCCCGTCGCCGGCGCGGACCCACTCGTGGTCGGACGTGTACTTGAGGTCGGCGGGATACACGTGTGCTCCTTCTGGGTCGGACGTCCGCGTAGGGAGCGAGGGTATCCGGCCGCCCGTGGGCGGGCCATCCCGGTCTCCTCGCCGGCGCCGGTCACGGTTCGCGGACCGCCGTGATCGACAGCGACTGGGACTCCCTGACGGTGCCTTCGGCTCCCGACCTGTGCAGGCTCTCCAGCACGCCGCCTGGGATGTTCATCGCCGTGCCCATTGTGTGCGGCTCGCCGATGGCGAGTATCCGATACGGCGGGACGAGCTTCCGGCCGTCGACGATCACGCCGCCGCCGGTGTCGAGGAAGTAGCTGTCCGTGCCGATCCGCACCGAGCCGATCTGCATCACCTCCGCGCCGGAGTCGCGCAGTTCCTCGACCGCGTTCAGCAGGTCGGCCGCGTTGATCGCGGTGTGCGGGTCGGTGATGGTCAGCTCGATCCCCGGGCCGGTGGCGGGCTCGGTGCCGGCCAGGATGCCGAGCGTGTCCTGCCGGTCCTGCGCGGCCTTCCGCGCCGCGTCGCCGTTCTCGCTGGAGAGCGCGGCCTTCTCCTGCTGCAGCCGGGAGATCTCCTTGCGCAGGTCGTCCTGCCGGTTGGTGAGCCGGTCGAGCAGGCTCACCAGCTCGGACTGGCGCAGGCTCGAGAACGACGACGCGGACGAGGTCGACTGCACCTGCACGGAGAGCCCGAACCCGAGCACCAGGCAGGCCAGCGCGATGACCGCCTGGGTCTTGTTGGCCTGGGGCGCGACGAGGGCACGCAGCCGCTGCCGCGGCGTGACCCGGCGGGCGTGGGCACCGCCGCGCGGCCGCCGGTTCCTCGACTCCGGCCCGCCGGGCTCGGCGTCGTCCGGGGGCTCGGCGTCGTCCGGGCGCTCGGCGTCGTCCGGGCGCTCGGCGTCGTCTCCGTGAGCCTTGCCGTCGGCGGCCTCGGGTTGACCCTCGGTGGTGTCGTCCTCGTCGACCTCGGCGTCGCCCTGCTCGTCGGACTCGTCGCCAGCCTTGTCGTCGACGGCACCGGCCTCGGGCTGGTCCTCGGCCGCGGCGTCGTTCTCGGTCGCCCCGGCATCGTCCTCGGTGGTGACAGCATCCTGGACGTCGTCCGCCGCACCGGTCTCGGTCTCGGCGGCCTCGTCCTCGAGCGGCGTCGCGGCGGTCTCGTCCACTGCCGCGTCCGACGACGGCTTGTGCTGCGCGCTCATGCCTTGAGCAGGCCTCTCCTGATCGCGGCGACGTTGGTGAAGATCCGGATGCCGAGCACGACGACGACGCCGGTGGAAAGCTGGGCGCCGACGCCGAGGTGGTCGCCGAGGAAGACGATCAGCGCGGCCACGATGACGTTGGACACGAACGAGACGACGAACACCTTGTCGTCGAACAGGCCGTCGAGCAGGGACCGGAACCCGCCGAACACCGCGTCGACGGCGGCGACGATCGCGATCGGCAGGTACGGCTGCAGCCAGCTCGGCACGGTCGGGTGCAGGACGAGACCGAGCACGACCCCGACGGCCAGCGCGATGACGGCGATCACGGTTGGTTCTCCTTGTGCGCGTACTGGAGGGTGACCGTGGACGCCGCCGGCAGCGTCAGCGAGCCCTGGTCGTCCATCTCGAATCTCACGTCGAAGCTGGTCTGCAGCGTCTTGAAGTAACGGCCCGCCGGCCCGTCGGCGAACCGCGCCTCCAGCGTGTGCCTGTCGCCGAGGGCGGAGACGACGTAGGGCCGGGCGAGCGGCCGGTAGTCGACGAGCACGGCGTCCCCCGCCTCCCTGATGGCCGTGAGCGTGGTGAGCCGCTGGCCGTTGATCGCCACGGCCGTCGCGCCGGCCGCCCACAACCCGTTGACCAGGATCTGCAGGTCGCGGTCGAGGATCCTGCCGCCGGAGGCGTCACCGGTCAGGTCGCCCTCCTGCGCGTCGTCGACGGTGACGACGATGCCGGGGCCGTGCACGGCGTTGAAGCCGGTCGCGTCCTGCAGCGTCTGCAGCCGACGCATCTCCTGCGCGCCTCGCGCGTCCTTGGCGAGGGCGACCCGCTGGGCGGCGGCGTACTCGGTCCTGGCCCGGACGAGCTGGTGTTCCAGCGTGTCCACGTCGCCGGAGCGCTGCTGCGCCTCCTTGACGAGCGCCTCGTGGTCGGCGGACTGCTGCGGGTCGGGCTTCATCAGCTCCCGGACGCCGGAGGTGGCGAAGACCGCGCACACGACGATGACGAGGAAGAACGCGACGCGGCGCGCGAGCGCCGCGGACAGCTTCGGCCGGGCGGCGTGCGGCGAACCCCGCAGCCGTCGCGCGGCGAGGTAGTCGTCCTCCACCCGGTGGTCGAACAGGTCCGTGAGCATGGACATCGACGCATCGGGGCGAGCACGCGCGCCCGTGCGTCCGTCCGTCGCCATCCGATCCCCCCGACTGGTCCGTGCAGTCAGTGCAGTCAGCATCGTCGGGTCGACGCGGTGCCGTCGACCGGTGCGGACAATTGTGTCAGCCGGCTTCTGCCGGGGCAGCACTCTCCACCACTTCGGCCCATTCGTCCAGCAGGTCCTGCACGGCGTCGTCGTCCGGGGCCTCGGCGAGGATGTGCGTGACCGGCTCGGCGGGGTCGGGCAGGACCAGCACCCAGCGGTCGTCGCCGAGGATCACCCGCAGCCCGTCTGTGGTGTCCACCTCCCGGTCACCGGCCGACTCGATAACGGTGCGCATGACCTGGCCCTTGGTGGCCCACGGCGTCGGGACCGCGCGGCGGAGCAGGTGGGTGCGCGGGATGCGCGCCTCGATCTCGCTGACCGTCATGTTCGCGCGGGCCACCAGGCCGAGCAGCCGCATGAACGCCGCGATCCCGTCCACGGACCGGCTGAAGCCCGGGATGACGAAGCCGCCGCGGCCGTCCGCGGCGAGCACGACGTCCTCGCGAGTGGCGTCGGTGAGCGCGGACGCGGACGTCGCCGTCCACCGCACCTGCATGCCGTGCGAGCGGCAGATCTGCTCGGCCACCCGCGTGGTCGTGATCGGCAGTGCGACCCGGCCCTGCCCGAGCTCGGCCGCGACGAGGTCCATCACGACGAGCAGCGCCCGCTCGTCGGGGACCAGGGCACCGCGCTCGTCGACGATGCTGATCCGCTCTCCCACCGGGTCGAAGCGGACCCCGAAGGCCGCACGCGAGGACGCCACGAGCGCGGAGAGCCGCTCCAGGTCGCGCATCCGGTCGGCGAGGGTCTCCGTCGGCACCGCCTCGTCGAGGCCGTTGTTGACGGTGAGGACGCCGACGCCGCAGTTGCCGAGCAGCTGCGGCAGCACGATCGACGCGGCGCCGCCGGCGCAGTCGACGACGACCTTGAGGTCGGCCTCCCGGACGCCGGAGATGTCGACGCAGGACAGCAGCTCCTGCACGTACAGCTCGACGGTGCGCGGCGGGTAGGTCAGCTCCGCTATCTCGCCGGGGAACGCACGCCGGAACTCCTGCCGGGAGAACAGCCGCTCCAGCTTCCGCTGCGCGGCCGCGGACAGGTCCGCCCCCTGGTCGTCGAGGAAGACGATGTCCACGCTCTGCGGGTCGCCGGGCGAGGTGCGGATGACGATGCCGCCGGTGGCGTCGGTGCGGGACGTCTCGAACCGCGCGACCGGCACCGGTGACAGCTCGAGGTCGCGGACGTCGATGCCGCCCGCGTTCAGCGCGCTGATCACGGCGCGCTTCAGCGTGCGCGCCGCCCGCGAGTGGTCGCGGGACAGCGTCACCGTGTCGCCCTTGCGCAGCGTGCTCGCGTACGCGCTGGCGAGCCGGACGGCGAGCTCCGGCGTGATCTCCACGTTGATCAGGCCGCTGACGCCCCTGGTGCCGAACAGCCCGCGGTGCCCGCGGGACTCCCACACCACGCTGGTGTTGACGACGGCGCCGGCCTCGATCGTCTTGAACGGGTAGACCTTGACG
>DASUWX010000096.1:0-59255 GCA_036378185.1 Streptosporangiales bacterium
GCGCCGACCGGAACGACATGCCCTGGGACGCGAACACCTGGGCCCAGGACTTGGACAGGCAGCTCGCGACGGCGTTGGCGTACCGCTTGTACGGGCCCCGCGCCGTGGAGCGCAGGTCGGCGTGGCAGTGCACGGACTTCATCGCGGACGTCTTGTAGATCTTGTTGTTCTCCGGCGACCCGTACCCCTCGCTGCCGTCCGTGCCTGACGACGACTCGCTGCTCGTCGGCTCGGTGCTCGCGCTGAACGACGAGTACGAGAACGACGAGTAGGAATACGACGAGTACGAGTACGAGTAGGAGTACGACGACGAACTCGACGACGAGCTGCCGCTGTTACTGACCGCCGCGATGACGACGATGATGAAGATCAGCAGCACGAGGCCGCCGCCCCCGCCGAGCAGGATCGGGACGAGCGGCGACTTCTTCCGCGGCGGCGGGCCGAACCCGCCGGGGCCCATGGGCGGCTTGCCCGGCCCGCCGGGGCCGCCGGGATGCGGCGGGCCCATCGGCCGCGGACCCGCGGCACCGGGCGGTGCGACCGGTGGCGGCGCGGGCGTGCGGGGCGGTCCGAGAGGCCGCGGCGGCGGTGGCGGAGCTCCCCCGGGGCGGTAGCCGGGCGGGGGCGGCGGCACGCCGGGCCCGCTGCCGGGGCGGTAGCCGGGCGGGGGCGGCGGCACGCCGGGCCCGCTGCCGGGGCGGGGCGGCGGGGGCGGCCCGCCGCCGGGACGCGGCGGCGGTGGAGGCCCTCCGCCGGGGCGAGGCGGCGGTCCGCCGGCCCCGGGCGGCGGCGGCACCGGCGGCGGCAACGGCCGCCGCGGTGGCTGTCCTCCGGGGCCTGGGCCCCATCCCGTACCACTCATTCGAGTCGACTCCCGGTTCACGTCTGCGGCGCGGTGGCACCAGCGCCGTGGAGCAGGCTAGTGGATCACCGGGGCCTGCGGGGACGTCGGCCGGCACGGACCGGCCGCCGCGGACCGCGGAACTCGCCTGCTCGTCGCCCTCCGGCAACCGTCTCGCCTCCGCCGCGATGTCCGGCGTCGTCGCCGGTGGGGTGGTCGTCGTGCGAACGGCGGGGTGGTCACACCGGTGATCGCTTTACCGCTACGCTGCACCCCGTGTTTGCCGACGTGAACCGCATTCGCCGTGTCCTGCTGCGCTCCGGGGCCGCCGCGGCGGCAGTGTTCGTGACCGCGCTCACCGCGCTGCCGGCGTCGGCCGCGCAGGCGCAGAACGGCTCGATCGCGACCGACGACCTCGTCATGCAGGTCGGGAAGGACGGGTCCGCCAAGGTCACCGAGACCATCGCATACGACTACGGCGCGGGGGCCGCGGGCTTCACGCGCACGTTCCCGACCAAGGTCCGGTTCAGCGACACCCAGGACCGCATCTACCGCGTCGAAGACATCAAGGTGACCTCGGGCGGCGCCGCCGTCGGCACCAAGGTGCACTCCCAGGAGGGCTCGACCACGGTCGACGTCGAGCCCGGCAAGGAGCTCACCGGCAAGAAGAGCTACACGTTCAGGTACACCGTCGTCGGCCTCCTCGCCCCGGCCACCGACGGCATCACGCTCGCGTGGACGCCGGTGAGCAACTGGCCGGTGCCGGTGACGAAGGCGGATGTGAAGGTGTACGGCGCGAGGCTGCCGAGCCATGTCGCCTGCACCGCGGGGCCGTCCGGCACCCTGATGCCGTGCACGCTCGCCCAGACCGGCGGCGAGGACAACGCCGCGGGTGCGGAATTCCTGCAGAACGACCTCGGCGCCAACCAGGCACTGAGCATCACCGTCGGCTTCCCCAAGGGCACGGCGAAGGCCGAGCCGATCCTGCAGAAGCGGCACACGTTCGCCACCGCGTTCTCGGTCACGCCGTACACCCTCGTCGCGCTGATCGTGGTCGTGCTGGTCGGCATCGTCGGCCTGTGGCTGCTCTGGCGCCTGCGCGGACGGGACGCGCGCGCGATGGCCGCGGGCGAGCAGGTGCCGCGGGGCGGCCGGCGCCCCTTCCACGAGGTCGACGGCAGGCTGGCGTTCAGCCCGCCGGGCGGCCTGCGCCCGGGCCAGGTGGGCACCGTGGTGGACGAGCAGGCCGACGTCGTGGACGTGGTCGCCACCATCCTCGACCTCGCCGTCCGCAACTACATCCATATCGAGGAGATCGGCGGCGCGCGTCCGGACTGGCGGCTGCACAAGCGCAACGTCCCGGGCGACGAGCTGCTGCCGTACGAGCGGGCCGTCTTCGACGAGATCTTCGACGCCGGCGGCCTGCACGCCGACGAGGGCGACCGCAGCGAGACCGTGCTGGTGTCCGACCTGCGGGGCACGCTCGCGGGTGACATGCCGTACCTGCGGGACCTCATGTACCGGGACGTCGTCAGCCAGGGCTGGTTCGCCTCCCGTCCCGACAAGGTGCGGTCGCGCTGGCTGTGGGCCGGCGTCGGCCTCGCCGTGCTCGGCGTGGTCGCGACGGTGCTGCTGGCGCTGTTCACCTTCGATGCGCTCGTCGGCCTGGCGCTGGTCGTCATCGGAGTCGGCGTCGCCGTCGCGGCGGAGTACATGCCGGCCCGCACCTCGTCCGGCAGCTCGGTGCTCAGTCAGATCAACGGGCTGCGCCAGTACCTGGTCGGCGCGGACCCCGCGGACGTGCCCGCCGCCCAGCAGGAGGAGATGCTCGCGCGGCTGGTTCCGTACGCGGCCCTGTTCGGCGCCGAGGACCGCTGGGCGCACGCCCTGTCCGAGTCGGTGGACGTCGGCGACGAGGGGTTCACCTGGTACAGCGGCCCGCAGGGCTGGCGGCGCGAGGACCTCGACGACTCGGTCACCAACTTCCTGGTGGCCGTCACCGGGGCGATCTCCACGTCGCGTCCGTTGCGGGGCGTCGTCCGCGCGTAACCGCTGTGGTTTCCCTGCCTCCGACAACGACGTCGGAGGCCGGCTGGATCGACGGCACCGCCGCACGGGCCGGTGCCCGCGCCACATAGGCTGGGCGCGTTCGTCATCGGGTGTGAGGGGCTGTAACAGTGACTGTTCGGGTAGGCATCAACGGATTCGGGCGGATCGGCCGCAACTTCTACCGCGCCGTGCTCGCCAGCAAGGCAGACGTCGAGGTCGTGGCGTTCAACGACCCGATCGGTGACGTCAACTCGTTCGCGCACCTGCTGAAGTACGACTCCGTGCTCGGCCGGCTCGCGGACGAGGTGAAGGTCGCCGGCGACGGCATCAGCGTCGGGGGCCGCGAGGTGCGCGCCTTCGCCGAGCGCGACCCGGGTTCGATCGCCTGGGGCGACGTCGGCGTGGACGTCGTCGTCGAGTCCACCGGTGTGTTCACGAACGCCGAGCAGGCGCGTAAGCACATCGACGCGGGCGCGAAGAAGGTGATCATCTCCGCGCCGGCGAAGAACGAGGACATCACCATCGTGATGGGCGTCAACGACGAGAAGTACGACGCCGCGGCCCACGACGTCGTCTCCAACGCCTCGTGCACGACGAACTGCCTCGCGCCGATGGCCAAGGTGCTGAACGACACCTTCGGCATCCAGCGCGGCCTGATGACCACGATCCACGCGTACACGCAGGACCAGAAGCTGCAGGACGGCCCGCACAAGGACCTGCGCCGGGCGCGCGCCGCGGCGATCAACATCGTCCCGACGTCCACCGGCGCCGCGAAGGCGATCGGGCTCGTGCTGCCCGACCTGAAGGGCAAGCTCGACGGCTACGCGCTGCGGGTGCCGGTGCCGACCGGCTCGGCCACCGACCTCACCGTCACCGTCGGCCGCTCGACGTCGGTCGACGAGGTCAACGAGGCGATGCGGGCGGCGGCGTCCGAGGGCCGCCTTGCGGGCATCCTCACGTACACGGACGAGCCGATCGTCTCCAGCGACATCGTCACCGACCCCGCGTCGTGCATCTTCGACTCCGGCCTCACCAAGGTGATCGACGACCAGGTCAAGGTCGTCGGCTGGTACGACAACGAGTGGGGCTACTCCAACCGGATCATCGACCTCGTGGCGCTCGTCGGCGCCTGAGCGCTCACAACTGGAGACCGATGAAGAGCATCGACGACCTCGACGTCGCCGGGCGGCGCGTTCTCGTCCGGTCGGACCTGAACGTCCCGCTCGAGGCGGGTTCCGGGAACGGCGGAGTGGACTCCGGCGGCGCCCGCATCACCGACGACGGCCGGATCAGGGCGAGCGTCCCGACGATCAGGGCGCTCGCCGAGCGCGGGGCGCGCGTCGTCGTGTGCGCGCACCTGGGCCGGCCCAAGGGGCAGGTGAAGCCGGAGCTCTCGCTGCGCCCGGTCGCCGCGCGGCTCGGTGAGCTGCTGGGCCGCGAGGTGCGGTTCGCCACGGACGTCGTCGGCGAGAGCGCGTCCGAGACGGTCGACGCGCTCGGCGACGGCGACGTCGCGCTGCTGGAGAACCTGCGGTTCGAGGCGGCGGAGACGAGCAAGGACGACGCCGAGCGCGAGGCGTTCGCCGAGAGACTGGCGGGGCTGGCCGAGCTCTACGTCGGCGACGGGTTCGGCGCCGTCCACCGCAAGCACGCCAGCGTGTACGACGTGCCGCGCCGGCTGCCGCACGCCGCCGGCGGGCTCGTCCTGGCCGAGGTCGAGGTGCTGCGCGATCTCACCGGTTCGCCGAAGCGGCCGTACGTGGTGGTGCTCGGCGGCGCGAAGGTGTCGGACAAGCTCGGCGTCATCGCGGGCGTGCTCGACCTCGCCGACCGGCTGATCATCGGCGGCGGCATGGGGTACACGTTCCTCAAGGCGCAGGGCCACGAGGTGGGCAGGAGCCTGCTCGAGGCCGACCAGGTCGACGCCGTCCGCGGCTACCTCGACACGGCCGAGGCCAAGGGTGTCGAGGTCGTGCTGCCCGTCGACATCGTGACCGTCGCGGAGTTCAAGGCCGACGCCGAGTCGGTCGTCGTCGCGAGCGACTCCATCCCCGCCGACCGCGAGGGCGTCGACATCGGGCCGAGGACGCGGGAGCTGTTCGCCGGCAAACTCGCCGACGCCGCCACCGTCTTCTGGAACGGCCCGATGGGCGTGTTCGAGATGGCGCCGTTCGCCGCCGGCACGAAGGCCGTCGCACAGGCGATCGCCGACGTCGACGGGCTCACCGTGGTCGGCGGCGGCGACTCGGCCGCGGCGGTGCGCCAGCTCGGCTTCGCCGACGAGGCGTTCGGCCACATCTCCACCGGTGGCGGCGCGAGCCTGGAGTACCTCGAGGGCAAGACGCTGCCCGGCCTCGAGGCGCTGGAGGACTGAGTGGCGCACCCGCCGCGCAAGCCGTCGAAGCGCTGTCCCCGAACTGGAAGATGCTGAGGTCCTGCCGTGGCGAAGACCGGCCGCAAGCCCCTGATGGCGGCTAACTGGAAGATGAACCTCAACCATCTCGAGGCCATCGCACACGTCCAGAAGCTCGCCTGGTCGCTCGACGACAAGCACTACGACGCCGTCGACGTCGTCGTGCTGCCGCCGTTCACGGACATCCGCAGCGTGCAGGCGCTGGTGATGGGCGACGACCTGCTGCTGCAGTACGGCGCGCAGGACCTCTCGCCGCACGACTCCGGCGCCTACACGGGGGACGTCTCCGGCGCGATGCTGAACAAGCTCGGCTGCGGCTACGTCGTCGTCGGCCACTCGGAGCGGCGCGAGTACCACGGCGAGAGCGACGAGCTCGTGAACGCCAAGGCGAAGGCGGCGCTCAAGCACGAGCTGGTGCCGATCATCTGCGTGGGGGAGAAGCTCGAGATCCGCGAGGCCGGTGACGCGGTGTCGTACACCCTCGCCCAGCTCGACGCGGCCCTGTCCGGCGTACCCGCCGACGCTGCGAAGAAGGTCGTGATCGCCTACGAGCCGGTCTGGGCGATCGGCACGGGGAAGGCCTGCTCGCCGGACGACGCCCAGGACGTCTGCTCCGCCATCCGCACCCGGCTGGCCGAGCTGTACTCCGGCGACGTCGCTGAGCAGGTGCGCGTGCTCTACGGCGGCTCGGTCAAGCTGGACAACATCAAGAGCATCATGAAGCATGCCGACGTCGACGGCGGCCTCGTCGGCGGTGCCAGTCTCGACCCGGAGACATTCGCCCGCCTCGTCCGCTACCAGGAGATCCCGGTCTGACCACCTCCCCGTGATCACGGAGGCCGGCGCGCGGCACGGTCCCGCGACCCCGTCGTGATCACGGACGCTCGGGATCTCGCCCCGTAGTCGAAGCCCTGGTTTCAGTAGCAGTGATCACGCGGCGTCTCGCGCGCAGCGAGCAGGACGCGGTGAAGTGCGTCCAGCCCACAGGCGCCTCTCGTACGGCGTCGGGCCTCTCCATCTCGAACATCGCGCCCAGGGGTTCGCAGAGCGCACGGCGGTCGCCGGGTCGTCGTGTCGACGGAAAGTGACGTTATCGGAGAGCGATCTCCATGGTGCCCGGCGGTACTACCATGATCCCGTCCTTCGGGAGGTAGCCATGGCGGAGTTCACCGGACAGGGCACGTCGGGCAGCGGAAGCCGGTTGAGCCGGCGGGACTTCCTGCGCACCTCGGGCGTCGTGCTCCTCGGCGCCGGGGCGGCGACCACGCTCTCGTCCTGCGTGGGCGGTGGCGCGAGCGGCGGCGGTGGCGGCGGTGGCGGCAAGGGCGGCGGCACCATGCGCATCCTGCTGTGGAGCCACTTCGTGCCGCAGTACGACAAGTGGTTCGACCCCTGGGCGAAGGCGTGGGGGAAGAAGAACGGCGTCACCGTGCTCGTCGACCACATCGACCAGGCCGACCTGCCGGCACGCACCGCCGCCGAGTTCGCGGCGAAGAGCGGCCACGACCTCATCGAGTGGATCACGCCGCCCTCGGCGTACGAACCGAGCGTGCACGACCTCTCCGACGTCGTGAAGGAGGCCGAGGGCAAGTACGGCAAGCAGATCGAGTTCTGCAAGCTGTCCAGCTACAACCCGAAGACCGACCGGTACTACGGGTTCTGCCACACCTGGACGCCCGACCCCGGCGACTACCGCAAGAAGCTGTGGACGTCCGTGGGCATGCCCAACGGTCCGACCACATGGGACGAGCTGCTCAAGGGCGGCACGGAGATCAAGAAGAAGCACGGCGTCCGGATGGGCATCGGGATGTCGGCAGAGGTCGACTCCAACATGGCCGCGCGCGCGTTGATCTGGTCCTACGGCGGTTCCGTCCAGGACGCGAACGAGAACGTCACCCTGAACTCGCCGGAGACCGTGGCCGCCGTCGAGTTCATGGCGAAGCTCTACAAGCAGACGATGAGCCCCGAGGTGTTCAGCTGGAACGCCGCCTCGAACAACCAGGGCCTCATCGCGGGCGAGCTCTCCTACATCCTGAACTCGATCTCGGCGTACCGTTCCGCGCAGACGACGAACACCAAGGTCTCCGACGACATCTTCTTCGTCCCGGCGCTGAAGGGCCCGAGCGGCAAGGCTCTGGCCAGCGAGCACGTGGTCCGCAGCTACATCATGCCCAAGTGGGCGAAGAACGTGGACAAGTGCAAGCAGTTCCTGCTCGATCTCGTCGCGGCGGCGCACCAGTCGGTGGACCAGTCGCAGCTGTACGACTTCCCGGCGTTCCCCAACACCGGCGCGGCGTCCGCACTGCCCGGGTGGCTGAAGAACGACCCGTTCAAGTCGCACCCCGCCGACAAGCTCGCCCTGCTCGCCGACGCGCAGCCGTGGAGCACCAACGTCGGCCATCCCGGCCCGGCCAACCCCGCGATCGGCGAGATCTTCGACACCAACGTGCTGCCCACGATGATGGCGAACGTAGCCCGCGGGAAGATGTCCGCCAAGGACGCGGTCGCGCACGCCGAGGGACAGTGCAAGACCATCTTCACGAAGTGGCGGCGCAAGGGGCTGGTCGGCGGCACCAGTTGACGTGTCGGAAGCGGGCGCGTGAGGAGACCGGATGGCGATCGTCGAGACGCAGGACCTGCGCAAGACGTTCGGTGGGGCGCCCGCCGTCGACGGCATCGACCTGGCCACGAAGGAGGGCGAGTACCTCGTCCTGCTCGGCCCGTCGGGGTGCGGCAAGACCACGCTGCTCCGGCTGATCGCCGGGCTCGAGCAACCGTCCGGCGGCCAGGTCCTCATCGCCGGCGAGGACGTCACCGGCCTTCCGCCGCGGGCACGCAAGATAGCGATGGTGTTCCAGAGCTATGCGCTCTACCCGCACAAGACCGTGCGGAAGAACATCGTCTTCCCGCTCGCCGCGGCCAACCTGCCGAAGGACCAGTGGTCCGAACGGGTCGACTGGGCGGCCGGCCTGCTCGGCATCGACCACCTCCTCGACCGCAAACCGCGGCAGCTCTCGGGCGGGGAGCGGCAGCGGGTCGCGCTCGCCCGTGCGCTCGTCCGTGAACCGCAGGTGTTCCTGTTCGACGAGCCGCTGTCCAACCTGGACGCCAAGCTGCGCACCACGGCGCGGGACGAGCTGAAGCAGTTCCAGCAACGGGTGGGCGTCACCACCGTCTACGTCACGCACGACCAGGTCGAGGCGATGGGCCTCGGCGACCGTATCGCCGTCCTGAACGCCGGGCGGGTGCAGCAGATCGGCCGTCCCGAGGAGATCTACGACGAGCCGGCGAACACGTTCGTGGCGACGTTCGTCGGCGCGCCGCCGATGAACATCCTGAACAGCGGCGACCGGTTGCTCGGGTTCCGTCCCGAGCACTTCCTGCCGCTCAGCTCGGTCGGCGAACGGCCCGGTCAGCTCGTCTGCGACTTCGAGGTGACCAGGGTGGAGAACCTCGGGTCCGACCGGTACGTGTACGGCACGGTGCCGGCGCTGGACGCCGAGGCCAAGGTGATCGCGAAGCTCCCGTCGACGATGCCCTCCGACGTCGCCGCCGGGCACCGTCAGCGGTTCGCCGTCGACCGCGCCCGGTTGCGCTTCTTCGATCCCCGCACCGGCGAGCGCACGGTGCCGACGGGCATCGAGGCCGCGGGATGAGCGCGGTCGACGCGCCCGCACCGGCCACCGTACGGCGCCGCCGCGGCCGCTACCTGTTCGAGCGGCCCAGGGTGCTCGGCCCGCTGCTCCTGCTGCCGGCCGTGCTGTACCTGCTCGCCGTGGTCGGCTACCCGCTGCTGCTCGCCTTCTTCTACGCGTTCAGCGACGTCACCGTGGGCAGCCCGAGGTTCGACTTCGTCGGGCTCCGCACGTTCGAGGCGGCGGTGACCGACCCGACGTTCGGCACCTCGCTGGCCCACACGTTCCTCATCACCGGCATCTCACAGGCGCTGGTCGTGATCCTGTGCACGGTGCTGGGGTTCGTCCTGACGGCGAACTTCCGCGGCAAGTGGTTCGTGCGGTTCCTCGTGCTCATGCCGTGGACCACGCCGGTCTCGCTCGGCGCGATCATCTGGCTGTGGATGCTCGACTCGATCTTCACGCCGTTCGACTGGTTCGCGCGGCTGCTGCACGTCGTCCCGGCCGGCGGGCACCTGGTCGTCCTGGGTCACGGGACGTCGGCGATGGGGGCCGTGATCGCGCTGCAGACCTGGCGGATGCTGCCGCTCGCCACGGTCATCGTGCTCGCCGGGCTCGCGTCGATCCCGCGGGACGTCGAGGAGCAGGCCGAGGTCGACGGCGCCGGGTTCTGGCGCCGCCTGTTCGGCATCCAGATCCCGCTGCTCGCACCGGTCATCCTCGTCGCCGTCCTGTTCGGCATCGTGTTCACGTTCACCGACATGGCGGTCGTGTTCATCCTCACCGGCGGGGGACCGGGCGACTCGACTCAGGTGCTGGCGAGCTGGGCGTTCTACAAGGGCATCAACGGCGGCAACCTCGCCGTCGGTGCCGCCGACGCCCTGTTCATGTTCCCCGTGCTGCTGGGCCTCGCCGCGATCGTGCTGCGGCTCGCCAGCCGGCTGGGAGGCGAGTGACGTGGCCGTCGCCGTGCGCCGCGCCCGCGGGCGGGTCGCCACCTACGTGCTCGCGTTCCTGTTCGCCGTGTTCTGTGCGTTCCCGTTCCTGTGGGCCGGCGTCACCATGGTCAAGGCGAACTCCGACCTCTACACCACGGGACACGCGCCGTTCGCGTTCACCGAGCCGGCGACGTTCCAGCACATCGCGTTCCTGTTCACCAGCACGCCGTACGTGCGGTTCGTGATCAACGACGTCGTCGTCGGCGTCGTCGTGGTCGCGATCACGCTCGTCCTCGCGCTGCCCGCCGCGTACGCGCTAGCCCGGCTCACCGGGCGCTGGGGTGTGCCGCTGGCCATCGGCATCTTCGTCGTCTACCTGGTGCCGCCGACGCTGCTGTTCCTGCCGCTGTCGCAGCTGATCACCACGCTCGGGCTGCAGGACTCGATCTGGTCGCTGGTGGTGGTCTACCCGGGGTTCACGATCCCGCTGTCGATCTGGCTGCTCGTCGGCTTCTTCAAGGGCGTGCCGCGAGACCTGGAGGAGCAGGCCCAGGTGGACGGGTACAGCAGGCTGGGCGCGGTGGTGAAGGCGGTGCTGCCGCTGGTGCTGCCCGGCGTGTTCACGGTCGTCGTGTTCACGTTCACCCTGACCATGCAGGACTTCATCTACGCGCTGGCGTTCATCTCGAGCTCGAGCCGAATGACGATCAGCGTGGGCGTGCCGACGAACCTGGTTCGCGGTGACGTGCTGTACTGGCAGTCGCTGATGGCGTCCGCCCTGGTCGTGGCGGTACCGGTCGCGCTGGTGTACAACGTGTTCCTACGCCGGTTCATCCAGGGGTTCACCCTCGGCGCGGTGAAGGGTTAGACACGGCCCAGCGGACCGGGCTCCCGGTCGGGGGCGCTGATCGCGTACGCTGTTCGGGCAGCATGACGAGAGCAGAACGGAGAGGTACCAGGCGGTGGACACCGGAGTGATCAAGCTGATCCTGTCGATCGTGGTGATCATCGCGAGTGCGTTGATGGTTCTGCTCGTGCTGCTGCACAAGGGTAAGGGCGGTGGCCTCTCCGACCTGTTCGGCGGCGGCTTCACCTCGTCCGCCGGCAGCTCGACCGTCGTCGAGCGCAACCTCGACCGCTTCACCATCGGGGTGGGCGTCGTCTGGTTCATCGCCCTCATCACGCTCGCGATCCTCACCACCAAGACCTGAGCTCGCGAGCTCGATCTCTTCCCTGCCCACCCGTTTCATGCGCCCCGAGCGCTCCCGCATTGAAGGGTGACATCCGTGCCAGGTGGTAACGCGATTCGTGGCAGCCGTGTCGGCGCCGGCCCGATGGGCGAAGCCGAACGAGGGGACGAGGCGCCGCGCATCCGAGTGTCGTACTGGTGTGCGAACGGCCACGAGAGCATGCCGTCGTTCGCCAGCGACATCGAACTGCCCGAGACCTGGGACTGCCCGCGTTGTGGCTACCCGGCCGGCACCGACCGGGACAACCCGCCGTCGCCGCCCCGCAACGAGCCCTACAAGACCCACCTCGCATACGTGAAGGAGCGGCGCAGCCCGGAGGACGCCGCGGCGATCCTCCAGGAGGCCGTCGACAAGCTCCGCAAGAGCGGCGTCCGGTTCTGAGGTTCCCGGACGCACGCGATGGGCACTGCGCGGGCCGACGAGCCTCCGGCATCGCCGCCCGCGCAACCCACGCTCGTCTCCGGTGACGTCACGCTGCGGCCCTGGCGGCTCGGCGACGAGTCCACCATCCTGCCGCTGTACGACACCGAGGTCGCCGGCTGGTTCGGCCTGAGCCGCGGCACGCCGGTGCTACCCCGCATGCAGGAGGCGATCCGGCGCTGGCACCAGGGCTACGCGGACGCGCGCGGCATCGTCAGCTTCCTGGTCGTGCGCACGGCAGACCCGGTGCCGGTGGGCACCTGCCAGGTGCGCGGTGACGACGACCAGGTGGGCGTCGTGTCGTGGAGCATGTTCGCGCCCTACCGGCGCACGGGGTACGCCACGGCCGCGCTGATCGCGTTGTGCCGCTACGCGTTCGACGAGCTGCACCTGGAGCGGCTGGAGGTGTACCTCGACCCGGGCAGCAGGGTCAGGCAACGGGCGGTGGTGCGCAGCGGGTTCGCCCGGGAGGGCCTGCTCCGCGGGAAGCGGACGGTCGACGGTGTCCGGCAGGACCTCGTCCTGTACGCGCGGCTCGCGAGCGACCCGGTGCCGGTGCTGCGGCTGCGGGAGCGGCTGCGTCGCTGAGCCGCGGGCCGCGGCTCAGCGGGCCGTCGCGCGCAGCAGGTCGGCCGGCACCTTCGCGGCGGCGGCGCGGTCGAGCAGGAACAGCGTCGCCCGGCGGCCCTGGGCGCCGGCGGCCGGCAGCTGTACCGGGCCGGTGCCGGACAGCGCGAGGCGGACGGCGTCCGCCTTGGACTCGCCCGAGGCGAGGATCCACACCTCGGTGGCGGTCTGGATCGACGGCAGGGTCAGCGTGATCCGGGTGGGCGGCGGTTTCGGTGCGCCGCGCACCGCGACGACCGGGCGCTCGTCGTAGAGCGCGGGCATCTCGGGAAACAGCGACGCCACGTGCCCCTCCGGCCCGATCCCGAGCATGAGCACGTCGAACGCGGGCACGTCCCCATGGTCCTCGGGGCGGGTGCTGCGGGCGAGCTCCTCGGCGTACGCCTCCGCCGCGGCCTCCGGGTCGTTGCCGTACGCGCCGCCAGACGCGGGCATCGGGTGTACCCGGCGCGGGTCGACCGGCACGTGGTCGAGCAGCGCCGCCCGGGCGCCGGTCTCGTTGCGTTCCTCGTGCCCCTCGGGGAGGAACCGCTCGTCGCCCCACCACACGTCCAGCCGGGACCAGTCGATCGCGTCCCGGGCGGGCGCCGAGTGCAGCGCCGCCAGCGTCGCCGTGCCGATGCCGCCGCCCGTGAGCACGACCGACGCCGACCCGCGGCTGGCCTGGACGTCGACGAGGCGCGTGACGAGGCGGGCGGCGATCGCCTGGGCGAGCAGGTCACCGTCGCGGTAGACCGTGACCGTCGGTGCCGTCATGAGGACTTCTTCCGTGCGGCCGGCTTGCGCGCCGGGCGCTTCCGCGCCGGCGCGCTCTTGCGGACCGTGGCCTTCCGGGCGGTCGTCTTGGGGACCGCACGCTTGCGCGCGGGCGCCGTGCGCGCGCCGCCGCCCGCCTGCTTGCCCGCGCTCTTGGCGAACGCCGCGAGCGTCTCCTCGTACACCTCGTCCGGGTCGAGCCGGCGCAGCTCCTCGGCCAGCAGCTCGGAGATCGAGCGCCGGGGGAGCGAGACGTGCCGGTCCGGGTCGCCGGGCCGGCTCAGCGTGGCGAGCACGCCGTCGGGACGGTGCACCGAGATCCGCCCGCCCGGCACGTCGAGTGCGGCGGCGGTGATGCCGGGACCGCGCGAGACCGTGCGTTCGACGGGCACCTTCAGGTTGTGCTCGAGCCAGCTGACGAGCAGGTCGGCGCTGGGATTGCCGCGTTCGGCCTCGACGGCGCCGCCGCGGATCCGGCCGGGGTACTGGTCCAGCGCCGACGCGAGCAGGGTGCGCCACGGCGTGAGCCGGCTCCAGGCGAAGTCGGTGTCGCCCGGTTGGTACGCCGAAGCGCGCTGCAGCAGCGCCGCCGCGCCCCGGCTGGCAGCCGCGGCGTCGGTGACCCGGCGCTGCGCGAGCTGGCCGAGCTCGGTGTGCGCGATGTCGGCCGGGGCCGAGCCCGGCCACCACACCACCACGGGGGTGTCGGGCAGCAGCAGGGGCAGGACCACCGAGTCGGCGTGCGCGCCGAGCCGGCCGGCGAGGCGCAGCACCACGCGCTCGACCAGGCCCGCCTCGCCGCCGACGGTGACCTCCGCGTCGAGCCGCGGCTTGGCCCGGCCCTCGTGCCGGATCACGGTGAGGATGCGGCACGGGTGCTCCCGCGCCGCGTCGGTGGCCGCGGCCAGGGCGTCCTCGTGGTGTTCCTCGCTCGTCACCACGACGAGCGTGAGCACCATGCCTACCGCGGGGCTGCCGCTGTGCCGGCGGGCGTCGAGCAGTGCCCCCGCGACGGCCGAGCTGTTCGTCTCGGTGAGGTCGATGCGCATCAGGTTCCCAGTTCCAGGGTCCGTTGGGTCAGGGCCGGCGCCAGGTGCGTCCGGCCCGGGCGAGCATCTGCTCGGCGGAGTGGGGGCCCCAGCCGCCGGACGCGTAGGGCTCCGGCTTGCCGTTCTCGGCCCAGTACTGCTCGATCGGGTCGAGGATCTGCCAGGACAGCTCGACCTCCTCGTGCCGGGGGAACAGCGGCGGGTCGCCGAGCAGGACGTCCAGGAGCAGCCGTTCGTAGGCCTCCGGGCTCGCCTCGGTGAACGACTCGCCGTAGGCGAAGTCCATGTTGACGTCCCTGACCTCCATCGCGGTGCCGGGCACCTTGGACCCGAACCGGACGGTGACGCCCTCGTCCGGCTGTACCCGGATGACGATGGCGTTCTGGCCGAGCTCCTCGGTCGCCGTCTCGGTGAACGGCAGGTGGGGCGCGCGGTGCAGCTCGAGCGCGATCTCGGTGACCCGCCTCGCCAGCCGCTTGCCGGTGCGCAGGAAGAACGGCACGCCCGCCCACCGGCGGGTGTCGACCTCGAGCTCGACCGCGGCGTACGTCTCGGTCGTGGACGTCTTCGCGATGCCCTCCTCCTGGAGGTAGCCGCGGACCTGGACGCCGCCCTGCCAGCCGGCGGCGTACTGGCCGCGGGCCGTGTGCAGGTCGAGCCGGGCGGGGATCTTGACGGCGCTGAGCACCTTCTCCTTCTCCAGCCGCAGGTCGCGGGCGTCGAACGAGATCGGCTCCTCCATCGCCACCAGGGCGAGCAGCTGCAGCAGGTGGTTCTGGATCACGTCGCGCGCGGCGCCGATGCCGTCGTAGTAGCCGGCCCGGCCGCCGATGCCGATGTCCTCGGCCATCGTGATCTGCACGTTGTCGACGTAGTTGCGGTTCCAGATCGGCTCGAACATCTCGTTCGCGAAGCGCAGCGCGAGGATGTTCTGCACCGTCTCCTTGCCGAGGTAGTGGTCGATGCGGAACACCGAGTCCGGCTTGAACACAGCACCGACGATGCGGTTCAGCTCCCGCGCCGACTCGAGGTCGTGACCGAACGGCTTCTCCACCACGACCCGCCGCCAGCCGCCCTCGCTCGACTCCGCGAGGCCCGAGGTCTGCAGCTGGTGCACGGTGGTGGGGAACAGCTTCGGCGGCACCGAGAGGTAGAACGCGTGGTTGCCCCGGGTGCCGCGTTCGCGGTCGAGGTCGTCGACGGTCTCCCGCAGCCGGGCGAACGCCGCGTCGTCGCCGAGCTCGCCGGAGACGAACCGGCAACCCTCGGCGAGCTGGTTCCACACCGACTCGCGGAACGGCGTCCGCGAGTGCTCCTTGACCGCGTCGTGCACGACGTCGGCGAAGTCCTCGCGTGCCCAGTCGCGGCGCGCGAAGCCGACGAGCGCGAAGCCCGGCGGCAGCAGCCCCCGGTTGGCCAGGTCGTAGACGGCCGGCATCAGCTTCTTGCGCGACAGGTCGCCCGTCACGCCGAAGATCACCAGTCCGCACGGCCCGGCCACCCTGGGCAGTCGCCGGTCGCGCGCATCGCGCAGCGGGTTCGTCCAGCGGGTAAGCCCGACGCTCATGTCCGTTTCTCTCCGGGAGTTGGGTTAGCTTGCCGCGGCGAGCAGCTGGCGCAGGCCCGCCGCCCGGTCGGTGAGGTGCAGGCGGATCACCGGTCGGCCCCTGCCGCGGAGCACGGTCAGGTCACCGGCCGCCTGGGCGGCGAGGAGCGTGCCGAACGTGTACGGCCGGCTCGGCACGCCGAGGTCGTGGGCCACCGCCCCGGTGATCTGCACGAAGCCGCCGTTCTGGTGGCCGCCCTTGTGGTACTGCCCGGTGGAATGGAGGAAACGCGGGCCCCAGCCGAACGTCGTCTGCAGCCCGCTGCGCACCGCGACGGCGGCGCGCAGCTGCTCTGCGTCGAGGTCGGCCACCCGGTCCAGGTACGCCTGGACCGCCAGGTAGCCGTCTGCCGGCGCGAGGTGCCGCAGCGACCCGAACACGTTCGCGAGCGTCCGGTCGGCGGGGAGCGTGTCCGGCTCGCCGTAGACCTCGACGGCTCCCTCGGTGAACGCGAGCGGCAGCCCGTCACCCGCGCTCGGATTGTCGAGCAGGGACCGCGCCTGCTGCTTCGCCTCCTCGACGTCGGGCTGGTCGAACGGGTTGATGCCGATCACCCGGCCCGCGACCGCGATCGCCGTCTCCCACAACAGCATCTGGGCGCCCAGCGGACCGTCGGTGACGAGGTCGGGGTCGGCGTCCGACCCGCCGATCGACACCCGGGTGGCCTGGTTGCCCGGCTTCGGGCGGTCACCACCCCGCCGCCCCCGGGATCCCCCCCAACCGGGGGAGCCGTCCGACGCCGAGCCGACGTCGATGGGCAGCAGGCCCCTGCCGAGCTTGCCGGTGGACTCGGCGATCAACTGCTCGGCCCACGCCGCGAAGCCGGCGATGTCGGTGTCGCCGGCGCCGAGCACCACCTTCTCGCGGCCCGCGTCGTGCGCACCGCCGAGCGCGGCCGCGAGCACGAGCGCGGGGTTGTCGGGGGAGTCGGCCGCGAGCGCGGCCATGACCTCCTCGGCGTCGTCGAGCAGCTGCGAGACGTCCGCGCCGGCGAGCCCCGCGGGCACGAGGCCGAACGCGGTGAGCGCGCTGTACCGGCCGCCGACGTCCGGGTTCGCGAGGAACACCTTGCGGTACCCCTCGGCCTCGGCCAGCTCCACCAGCGGCGAGCCGGGGTCGGTGACGACGACGATGCGCCGGGCGGGGTCGATGCCGGCGGACCTGAACGCCTCGACGTACGCACGGCGGTGGCTGTCGGTCTCGACCGTCGTGCCGGACTTGCTGGACACGACGACCACGGTGCGCTCCAGCCGGTCCGCCAGGGCGCGGCGGACGTAGTCCGGGTCGGTGCTGTCGAGGATGGTCAGCGGCACGCCCTCGGTCGCCGTGACGACCTCGGGCGCGAGCGACGAGCCGCCCATGCCGCTCAGCACGACGTGGTCCATGCCCTCGTCGCGCAGCTCGGCCCGCAGCGCGTCGATCTCGGCGAGGAGCGGGCGCGACGTCCTGGCCAGGTCGACCCAGCCGAGCCGGATCGACGCCTCGTGCTCGGCGTCCGGGCCCCACAGCGTCGGGTCGCCCGCGGCGACCTTGCTCGCGACCTGGTCCTTGACCAGGGCGTCGAGCACCCCGTCGTCGGTGTCGCCCGTGACGCTGACGCTCATCCCTGCCTTTCCTCTTGCCGCCTGCACACGCCGGACGGTGCCGTCACACGCTCAACCCAGCTCGGTCTGCCTGTCCTTCGGGGCGAGCCGCTCGAGCTCCTGGGCGATGCCGCCGACGAGGTCGGTCCACGAGTTCGCGAACTTCTCCACGCCCTCCTCCTCGAGGACGCGGACGACGTCGTCGTACGAGACGCCGACCCGCTCCAGGCCGGCGAGCACCTGCCGGGCGTTCTCGTAACCCGCGTGCACGGTGTCGCCGCTGATGTGGCCGTGGTCGGCGGTGGCGTGGATGGTCGCCTCCGGCATCGTGTTGACCACGTCCCGGGTGACCAGCTCGTCGACGTAGATCGTGTCCGGCAGCGACGGGTCCTTGGTGCTGGTGGACGCCCACAGCGGACGCTGCACCTTCGCGCCGGCCGCGGCCAGCTGCTGCCAGCGGTCCGTGCCGAACTTCTGCTCGTACAGCTCGTAGGCCAGCTGCGCGTTGGCGACCGCCGCCTTGCCGCGCAGCGCCTTGGCCTCGTCGCCGCCGATCTTGTCCAGCCGCTTGTCGACCTCGGTGTCGACCCGGCTGACGAAGAACGACGCGACCGAGCCGATGACCGACAGGTCGCGGCCGACCCGGCGGGCGCGCTCCATGCCCTCGAAGAACGCGTCGATGACGTCGGCGTAGCGCTGCAGGGAGAAGATCAGCGTGACGTTGATGCTGATGCCCTCGGCGAGGCACTGGCTGATCGCCGGCAGGCCCGCGACCGTCGCGGGGATCTTGACGAACAGGTTCGGCCGGTCGACGAGCCACCACAGCTGCCGCGCCTCGGCGACCGTGGCCTCGGTGTCGTGGGCGAGCCGCGGGTCGACCTCGATGGACACCCGGCCGTCGACACCGTCGGTGGCGTCGTAGACGGGACGCAGCACGTCGCAGGCCCAGCGGATGTCGTACGTGGTGATCATCCGCAGCGCCTCGCCGACGTCGACGCCGCGGACGGCGAGGTCGCGGACCTGCTCGTCGTACTTGTCCGAGCCGGTGATCGCCTTCTGGAAGATGGTCGGGTTGCTCGTCACGCCGACGACGTGCTGGTTCTGCACCAGGTCGGCGAGGTTGCCCGAGGCGAGACGCTCCCGGGAAATGTCGTCCAGCCAGATCGCCACGCCCTCGGCCGAGAGCTTGGCCAGGATCTCACTCATGCTGTTCCTCCCGTTGCGTTCACGCCCGTTGCAGGCTCGAGTGCGCGGCGGCGACCACACGCTCGGCGGTGAGCCCGTACTGCTCGTACAGAACCTTGTAATCGGCCGACGCGCCGTAGTGTTCCAGACTCACACACTCGCCGGCCTCGCCGACGATCTCGCGCCAGCCCATCGCGACACCGGCCTCGACGGACACCCGGGCCCGGACGGCGGGCGGCAGCACGGTGTCGCGGTAGGCCTGGTCCTGCTCGTGGAACCACTCGACGCAGGGCATCGACACGACGCGGGTCGGGGTGCCCTCGGCCTGCAGCAGCTCGCGCGCCGCCACCGCGATCTGCACCTCGCTGCCGGTCGCGACGAGGATCACCTGCGGTAGCCCGCCCTCGGCGTCGGCGAGCACGTAGCCGCCCTTCGCCACGCCCTCGGCGGAGGCGAAGCCGCCCTGCGAGCGGTCGAAGACCGGGACGCCCTGCCGGGTGAGCAGCAGCCCCGCGGGCCGGTCGGTGTGCTCGAGGATCGTGCGCCAGGCGATCGCGGTCTCATTGGCGTCGGCCGGGCGGACGACGTCGAGCCCGGGAATCGCGCGCAGCGCGGCGAAGTGCTCGATCGGCTGGTGGGTCGGCCCGTCCTCGCCGAGACCGATCGAGTCGTGGGTCCAGATGTACAGCGTCGGGATGCGCATCTCCGCGGCCAGTCGCACGGAGCCGCGCATGTAGTCGCTGAAGGTGAGGAACGTGCCGCCGTACACCCGGGTGAACCCGGCCAGCGTGATGCCGGCGAGCGCGGCACCCATGCCGTGTTCGCGGACGCCGAAGTGGATGTTGCGGCCGTACGGCGAGCCGCCGTGCTCTTCGGGCAGGAAGGCCGGTTCGTCCTTGATGACGGTGTTGTTCGAGCCGGTGAGGTCGGCCGACCCGCCCCAGAGCTCGGGCAGCACGGGGGCGATCGCGTTGATCACCTCGCCCGACGCCTTGCGCGTCGCGACGGACTTGCCGCTCTCGAACGTCGGCAGCTTCGCGGCCCAGCCGTCGGGGAGGCGGCGTGCCGCGAGCCGGTCGAACTCGGCGGCCCGCTCGGCGTTCGCGTCCCGCCAGGCCTGGTAGCGGGCGTCCCACTCCTTGCGCAGCGCGCGGCCCCGCTCGGCGACCTGCCTGGCGTGCTCGAGCACCTCGTCGGGCACCCAGAAACGCCTGTCCGGGTCGAAGCCGAGCACCCGCTTGGTGGCGGCGACCTCGTCGGCGCCCAGCGCCGCACCGTGGGCCGCGCCGGTGTTCTGCGCGTCCGGCGCGGGCCAGGCGATGATCGACCGGACGTCGATCAGTGACGGCCGGTCGGTGACGTCGCGGGCCGCGACGAGCGCGCGGTGCAGGGCCGGCACGTCGTTGATGTCGTCGAGCCGCTGGGTGTGCCACCCGTAGGCCTCGAACCGCTTCGGCACGTCCTCGCTGAAGGCGACGTCGGTGTTGCCGTCGATGGAGATGTGGTTGTCGTCGTAGAGGACGACGAGGTTGCCCAGCTTCTGGTGGCCGGCGAGGCTGCACGCCTCGCTGGAGATGCCCTCCTCGAGGTCTCCGTCGGAGGCGAACACCCAGACCGTGTGGTCGAAGATGCTCTCGCCCGGCGCGGCGTCCGCGTCGAACATGCCACGGATCCGGCGCGCGCCCATGGCCATGCCGACCGCGGTGCTGATGCCCTGGCCGAGCGGGCCCGTGGTGGTCTCGACGCCGACGGTGTGGCCGTACTCGGGGTGTCCGGGGGTCAGGCTGTTCCAGGTGCGGTACGCCTTGATGTCGTCGAGGGTGAGCCCGTACCCGGACAGGTAGAGCTGGATGTAGAGGGTCAGGCTCGAGTGTCCGCAGGAGAGCACGAACCGGTCGCGTCCGACCCAGTGCGGGTCGGCGGGGTCGTGCCGCAGCAGTCGTTGGTAGAGCAGGTACGCGGCGGGGGCCAGGCTCATCGCGGTGCCGGGATGACCGCTGCCGGCCTCCTCGACGGCGTCCATCGCCAGGGCGCGGATGACGTCGACCGCCTTCGCGTCGACCTCCTGCCAGTCGAGCTCGGGCCCTGCGTGTGCGCTCACGAGCGCAACTCCTCTCGTATGCCGTCGGATCGCGCGATGTCCCACCCGGAGATCACCCGTGGTGAGCCTATCGCCGCAGGGTGTGGGCCGCGTCACCACCGCGCGGGTCGTGGCGCCGGGCCCGACCGCAGCCGGCGACGGGGCCTCCGAGGCGGCGACCCGGCCGGAGACTAGAGTGGCTCTAGCCAGGCTTGCCCCGTCAGAAACCTATGAGGTGTACGTGCGCATCAACGAGGCGCGCCGATGACCACCGTCACGAGTAGGCCGAGAGAACTCGACTCCGCGGAACACGTGGTACCCAGGTCGTTCGGCGTCACGGTACGTGCGTACGTCGGTCTGACGAAGCCGCGCATCATCGAGCTGCTGCTGATCACCACCGTCCCCGTGATGTTCCTCGCGGCACGGGGGCTCCCGCCGCTCTGGCCGGTCGTCGCGACACTGATCGGCGGCACCCTGTCGGCCGGCAGCGCCAACGCGCTCAACTGCTACATCGACCGCGACATCGACCTCGCGATGCGGCGCACCCGCCGCCGGCCGCTGCCGACCGCGTCCGTGTCGCCGCGCGAGGCACTCGTCTTCGGCGTCGTGCTCGGCGTGGTCTCGACCGTGTGGCTCGCGCTCGCGGTCAACCCGCTGTCGGCCTGGCTGGCCCTCGGCGCCAACCTGTTCTACGTCCTCGTCTACTCGGCACTGCTGAAGCGCAGGACGTCGGCGAACATCGTGTGGGGCGGCGTCGCCGGCTGCTTCCCGACGATCATCGGCTGGACGGCGGTCACCGACCGGCTGGCGCTCGCGCCGGTCGCGCTCTTCCTCGTCGTCTTCTTCTGGACGCCACCGCACACCTGGGCGCTGGCCATGCGCTACCGCGACGACTACGCCGCGGCCGGCGTGCCGATGCTGCCCGTGGTGGCGACGCCGTCGCGCGTCGCACGCCGGATGCTGGCCTACAGCATCCTCACCGTCGCCAGCTCGCTCCTGCTCTGGCCGCTGGCGCACACCGGTCCCGTCTACGTCGCCGGCGCCGCCGTCCTCGGCGCGGTGCTGCTCGCCGAGAACCTCGCCCTGCTGCGGCGGGCCCGCCACGACGTGCAGAGCGTCGCGCTGCTCAAGCCGATGCGGCTGTTCCACTGGTCCAACATGTACGCGGCGCTGCTCTTCGTCGCCGTCGCGGTCGACGCCCTGGTGCACTGAACCGGCAGCTGACGCGCAGCGTATCCGCGGGAGATCGTGGGTATCAGCCGCTACGCTGTTGCGGCCACGCACGACCGGCCGAGGGGACTGGGACGAGACCATGAGTGACTGGGTGAAGGCGGCACTGGACGGGCGGACGGCGCCGCGGCGCCCGACGCTGGCCGTGCTCGGCTGGGTTGGCATCGGCCTGTGCGGCCTGGTCGCCCTCGTGTACGGGCTGTTCGCCGGCGGCCTGGGCGGCCTCCTGCTGGGGCTGCTGTTCGCGCTGCTGCCGGTGCCACTGCTGATCTTCGCCGTGCTGAGCCTGGACCGGCTCGAGCCGGAGCCGACCAGGAACCTGGTGCTGACCTTCGTGTGGGGCGCGGCGGTCGCCGTCGTCATCGCGCTCGCGATCGAGTTCAGCGTCGGCCTGGTGGCCCCGAACAAGCTGTTCGGCGCGGCGGTCGTGGCTCCGTTCGCCGAGGAGCTCGGCAAGGGCCTGATCATCTTCCTCATCCTGCACGTCCGCAAGACCGAGCTGGACGGCCCGACCGACGGCATCGTCTACGCGGGCATGGTCGGGCTCGGCTTCGCGATGAGCGAGAACATCGTCTACTACGGCACCGCGCTGCACCAGGGCGCCGGCAGCCTGATCGGGACGTTCGTGATGCGCGGCATCTTCTCGCCGCTCGCGCACCCGCTGTTCACGTCCGCCACCGGCATCGCGATGGGGTATGCCGCGCTCAAGCGCGACACCGCCGCCCGCTGGTTGCTGCCGATCGCCGGCGTCGTCGTCGCGATGATCCTGCACGGGCTGTGGAACGGCGCGACCGGCACCCTGGGCATCATCGGCCTGGGCGCGTACTACCTGCTGATCATGGTGCCGGTGCTGGTGGCGAACATCCTGATCGCCTACTTCGACCGCAAGCGGATCCTCGGCCTGATGCAGCCGTACCTCTCGGCGTACATCCCGGCCGGGGTGTTCCACCCGGACGAGATCATGCTGCTGTCGACGATGAAGGCCAGGCGGAAGCTGCGCCGGCTCATGCGCGACTACCAGCAGGCCGGCACCGAGCTCGCGATGCTCGACGACAAGGCGGCCCGCGGCACCGCGGGCCCCGAGTACGGGCCGCGCCGGGAGGCGCTGGTGCGGTTGCTGATGCTGTCCAAGCGGACCTTCCCCGGCAACGAGGGCATCGCCCGCAACCTCACGGAGATCGAGGGAACGCTGCCGCCACCGCCGCGCCCGAAGGCCCCGGCGGGCCGGCCGCCGATGGGTCCGGGCCCCGGGTACGGACCCGCCCCCCAGGGCATGCCGCCGCAGGGGCCACATCAGCAGGGCATGCCGCCGCAGGGTCCGCCCCCGCAGCAGGGCCGGCCGCCGATGCAGCCGATGCCCGGCCACCAGGGGCAGGGGCAGCCGCCGTACGGCCCCCCGCCGGGCCAGCGGCCGCCGTACGGCGGCCAGCCGGGTCAGCAGCGGCCGTACTGACATGAGCGCGGTCCTGCCCGAGCTGCCCGACGACCTGCCCGTCGTGGAGCGCCACGCCGTCCGCGTCGTCCTGTGCGACGCCGACGGCCGGATCCTGCTCTTCCGCACGAAGGACCCGACCTATCCGGAGCTGGGCACCTGGTGGGAGTTGCCCGGCGGTGGCCTCGAGGCCGGCGAGAGCCACGCCGAGGCGGCCGTGCGGGAGGTGTTCGAGGAGACCGGCATCCGCGTCGACCCGGCCCTCGTCGGCGTGCCGACCTGGCGCCGCGACGCCACGTACCGGTACCGCGGCGAGCGCCGGCTGCAGCACGAGCAGGTGCTGCTGGCCCGGCTCACCGTGCCGGGCCCGGACGTGGACGGCTCGGGCCGGGTCGGCTTCGAGGACGAGGACTACGTCGGGTACCGGTGGTGGCCGGCCGATGAGATCACGGCCGGCGGTGAGCGCTTCTACCCGGGCCGGCTGCCCGAGCTGCTCCCTGCACTCCTCGCCGGCGAGCCGGTCGACGAGCCGTTCGAGGTGTGGTCCTAGCCTGCGGCGTCCGCGACCGCGGCCCTGGTGCGGGTGGCGAAGCGCACCCGGAGCACCGCCGCCCACAACACGCAGGCGCCGAGCACGTGCAGGACGACCAACGCTGCCGGCACGCCGGTGAAGTACTGGACGTAGCCGATGACGGCCTGCGCGACGATGACGGCGCCGAGCTGCAGGGCGCGCGTCCAGAGCACGCGGTCGGCGTCACGGCGGCGGTACAGCAGGACGAGCAGCGCGGCCGTCAGCGCGACCAGTACGTAGACGAACGCGGCGTGCACGTGCGCGACCTGGTCGAGCCGGAACGGGTACCGCGGCGAGCTCGCGTCGCCCGCGTGCGGCCCGCTGCCCGTGACGACCGTGCCGGCGACGAGGACGCAGGCCACGTCCGCGACCAGCACGGACGCGATGCGCGACGGCCACCTCGGCGTCGCGCGCACAGGCGGGGCGTCGCCCTCCTGCGACCGGACGTGCAGGGTCACGGCGAGCGTGATCATCACGACGGAGCCGAGGAAGTGCGCGGTGACCCAGCCGGGGCTCAGGGCGTACCAGACGCTGAGGCCCCCGATCACCGCCTGCAGGATCCAGCCCGCGGGCAGCAGCGCGGCGAGGACGACCAGGCTGCGCCGGCGCGGCCGCATCCGCACGGCGACGACCAGGCAGGCGAGGATCGCGAGGAAGACGGCGATGCCGAGCAACCGGTTGCCGAACTCGATCGCCATGTTGAGCGCCGGGTGCTGGGCGTTGTGCACCGGCACCAGGCTGTCGCCGGTGCAGCGCGGCCACTCGGGGCAGCCGAGCCCGGAGCTTGTGACGCGGACGATGGCTCCGCTGAACGCCAGGCCGATGTTCGCGACGACGGCCAGCCACGCGCTGCGCCGCATCGCGACGGCCGACGGCTCCCACGCCAGCAGGGACCGGACCGAGGCGGACAGCGGCGAGGGGGAGGACGTCGTCACGACTTCATGCTAGGTACCGCGGTCCGCGCCGCCGAACCCAGGTGGTGCCCGGCCCGGTCACCCGTCGTGAAACCGGCCCGGAGGCGGGAAAGCCGCCTCGTTCCGGCGTGGTCGCTCGGCTACGATCTCGGCGTGACCGAGCAGAGAGACGACGTCGCGAAGCCGACCGCTGCCGGGCTCTACGACGCCTACCTCGGCGGCACGCATCACACGCCTGCCGAGCAGAAGGCGGCCGACACGATACGCGCCGCCCTGCCCGAACTGGTCGACGCGGCATGGGCGAACCGCGCCTTCCACCAACGCTCGGCGCGCTACATCGCCGAGCAGGGCGTGCGTCAGTTCCTCGACCTGGGTGCCGGCCTGCCGACCCAGGACAACACCCACCAGGTGCTGCAGGCGATCGCACCGGGCTCCCGGTGCGTGTACGTCGACTTCGACCCGCACGCCGTGCGGGTCGGCCGCGAGCTGATCGGCGACGACCCGCTCACCCGGTTCCTCCAGGCCGACATGATCGACGTCGACGGCGTGCTGAACAGCCCGGAGGTACGAGAGCTGATCGACCTGTCCGAGCCGGTCGGTCTGCTCGCCTCGGCGGTGTTCCACTTCATCCGCGACCAGGACGATCCCTGGGGGGTGGCGCGGCGCTACGTCGACGCGCTCGCGCCGGGCAGCTACGTCGCACTGAGCCACGGCACCACGGACAAGCAGCGGACCGGTCCGGCGCAGACCGGCTACGCCGTCTACCGGAACGCGGACACCATGATCTACCTGCGCAACCGCGAACAGGTGGAGTGGCTGTTCAACGGCCTGGAGTTGGTGCCGCCCTACGAGGGCGCGCCGCCGAAGGTGACCTACGTGGGCCTGTGGTTCTGCGAGGACCCGGTCGCGGCCGACGACGACTCGGCACGCTGGTTCTACGCCGGGGTCGCCAAGAAACCGTGATCGCGGGCCGCTCCTGGCACAAGGTGTCCGGTCCCGGCGCGTCGCGCGGTCTCCCGCGCCATGTAAACCATGCCGGTGGTGGCTTTACAAGGGTCCTGCGCCGTGTAAAGCCACCACCGGCCTTGTAAAGCGGACGTCCCCGGGCGGGCGGCGCCGACGTGCCGCCGCCGCCCGCCGCCGCCTCATTCCCAGCGGAAGGTGCGGGACGCCAGCAGCAGGCCGGCCACGGCCCACGCGGCGAGGACGAGGACGTCGACGAGCGGGAAGCCGCCGTGCCCCTGCAGCACCGAGCGCAGGCCCTCGGCGAGCGCGTTGATCGGCAGCGCCCGGAGCGCCGTCGCGAGACCGCCGGGGAAGACCCGCAGCGGGACCACGATGCCGCCCACGACGAGCAGCACGACGTAGACGAGGTTGGCGGTGGCGAGCGTGGCCTCGGCGCGCAACGTCCCGGCCAGCAGCAGCCCGAACGCGCTGAACGCCGCCGTGCCGAGCACCAGCAGCAGCACCGCGAAGGCGACGTCGCCCTCGGGCCGCCAGCCGAGCCCCGCCGCGACGCCGCAGATCACCGCGAGCTGGAACAGCTCGACGGCCAGCACGGCGAGCGTCTTCCCGGTCAGCAGCCCGCCCCGCCCGAGCGGCGTGGCGCCCATCCGCTTCAGCGCGCCGTACCTGCGCTCGAACCCGGTGGCGATCGCCTGGCCGGTGAACGCCGTCGACATGACCGCGAGCGCCATGATGCCCGGCGTCAGCGACCCGATCCGGTCCGAGCCGAGCGGCAGGACCGGCACCGTCGTGAACAGGACCAGCGCGCCGACGGGGATCACGAGGGTGAGCAGCAGCTGTTCACCGTTGCGCAGTTGCTGCCGCAGCTCGAGCCCGGCGTACGCGAGCACCCGCCGTGCGGCGGGAGCCGCGCCGGGCGCGGGGGACAGGTCGAGGCTCACGGGCGGAGCTCCGGTCCGGCCGACGCCTGCAAATGATCACGGTATGTGGGTTTTCCGGACCTACCGCGGCGAGCACCTGCTTCTCCCGGGTTGCCGCACGGGAGAAGTAGGCAGTCGGCTGGGTGAGTCCCTGGAAACTGACATACCGTGATCATTTGGAGAACGGCGGGAGGTTGGAGAACGGCGGGAGCGGCGCCCGGCGCGGGGGACGGGTGGAGGCTCACGGGCGGAGCTCCCGTCCGGTGAGGTCGAGGAAGACGTCCTCCAGGGTGCGCCGGCCGACGGCGATGTCCTCGGCGAGCACGTCGTGCTCGGCGCACCATGCCGTGACCAGGGCCAGCGTGTCCGGGCCGACCGGGTCGGCGCCGGTCACCAGGTACTTTCCCGGCGCCCACTCGGCCACCGTCGTGCCGGCGGGCAGCCGCGCGGCGAGCCCGTCGAGGTCGAGCCCCTCGCGGGCCTGGAACGACAGCCGGCCCTCCTGGCCGCTCGTCAGCTCCGCCGGCGTCCCCGCGGTCAGCACCCGCCCGCGGTCGATGATGACCACGTGGTCGGCGAGCCGTTCGGCCTCCTCGAGGTAGTGGGTGGTCAGCAGCACGCTCACCCCGGCCGCCCGCAGGTTGCCGATCACCTCCCACGTCGCGCGCCGCGCCTGCGGGTCGAGGCCCGCGGTCGGCTCGTCGAGGAAGGCGACGGCCGGGCGCCCGACGAGCGCGAGTGCCAGCGCCAGCCGCTGCTTCTCGCCCCCGGACAGCCGGCGGTACGGGTTCCGTGCCACCCGGCCGAGACCGAGCAGGTCGATCAGCTCGTCCGGGTCCTGGGGGTGGGCGTAGCAGCGGGCGACCGTGCCCAGCAGCTGGCGCGGCCGGGCCGAGGGGTAGATGCCGCCGTCCTGCAGCATCACGCCCATCCGCTCCCGCAGTTGCGTGCCCTGGGCGACCGGGTCGAGGCCGAGCACCCGCACGCGGCCGCCGTCCGCGCGGCGGAACCCCTCGCAGATCTCCACGGTGGTGGTCTTGCCCGCGCCGTTGGGCCCGAGGACGGCCGTCACGCCGCCGCGCGGCGCCCGGAAGCCGACGCCGTCCAGGGCGAGCGTGTCGCCGTACCGCTTGGTCAGGCCCTCGACCGCGATCGCGGCTTCGACCTCCTCTGCCACGTCAGGGAGTCTAGGAACGCCGCTGCGGAGCGCCGGGAGAGGGTTACGTGGCGCGCGTCACGCCGGGGCGGATTTGTCAGCCCGACCCATTTACGACAGACTTGTGTTGTGAAAAACGTCGGAATCGTGCAGGAGTCCGCGGGCGCGACCCGCGGTACTCGCGAGCGCGTGTTCCGGCTGGTGCTCGAGCTGGGTCCGGTCACCGCCGCCGACCTGGCCGACCGGCTCGACCTCACCCCGGCGGCGGTGCGCCGCCACCTGGACGCGCTGCTCGAGCTCGGCTACGTCGCCGATCGTACGGCGCCGTGTCGGGGCCAGCGTGGCCGCGGGCGCCCGGCCAGGGCGTTCGTGATCACCGAGGCGGGCCGGGACGCGTTCTACCAGGGCTACGACGACCTCGCGGCCAGTGCGCTGCGTTACGTGGGCGAGATCGCCGGGCCGGAGGCGGTCGCCGCGTTCGCGCGGCACCGCGTCGCGGAGCTGGAGCGCCGCTACCGGCAGCACCTCGCCGGCGTGCCGGAGGGGGAGCGGGCCGAGGCGCTCGCGAAGGCCCTGTCCGGCGACGGCTACGCTGCGTCGGTGGGCGCCACGCCGTTCACCGGCGGCGGCGAGCAGCTCTGCCAGCACCACTGTCCCGTCGCGCACGTGGCCGCGGAGTTCCCGCAGCTGTGCGAGGCCGAGACGGAGGCGTTCGCGCGGCTGCTCGGCATCCACGTCCAGCGACTCGCGACCATCGCCCGCGGCGATGGCGTGTGCACCACCCACGTGCCTGCACGTGGTCTGCAGGTCACGGAGAAGATCACCGAAAAGAGACCGTCCGGGAGGACGTCCGCATGACGACAACCGCACATCCCGAGCTCGAGGGCCTGGGTCGGTACCAATGGGGCTGGCACGACACGGACGAGGCCGGCGCCAAGGCGCGCCGCGGCCTGTCCGAGGAGACCGTCCGCGAGATCTCGGCGATGAAGAACGAGCCCGAGTGGATGCTGAAGACCCGGCTCAAGGGTCACAAGCTCTTCGGGATGAAGCCGATGCCGACGTGGGGCGCCGAGCTGGGCACCATCGACTTCGACAACATCAAGTACTTCGTGCGGTCGACGGAGAAGCAGGCGACGTCCTGGGACGAGCTCCCGGCCGACATCAAGAACACCTACGACAAGCTCGGCATCCCCGAGGCCGAGAAGCAGCGGCTGATCGCCGGCGTCGCGGCCCAGTACGAGTCCGAGGTCGTCTACCACCAGATCCGCGAGGACCTCGAGCAGCAGGGCGTCATCTTCCTCGACACCGACACCGCGCTGCGCGAGCACCCGGAGCTGTTCAAGGAGTACTTCGGCACGGTCATCCCGCCGGGTGACAACAAGTTCGCCGCGCTCAACACGGCGGTGTGGTCCGGCGGCTCGTTCATCTACGTGCCGAAGGGCGTGCACGTCGAGATCCCGCTGCAGGCCTACTTCCGGATCAACACCGAGAACATGGGCCAGTTCGAGCGGACGCTGATCATCGTCGAAGAGGACGCCTACGTGCACTACGTCGAGGGCTGCACGGCGCCGATCTACTCCAGCGACTCGCTGCACTCCGCGGTGGTCGAGATCATCGTGAAGAAGAACGCGCGGTGCCGCTACACGACCATCCAGAACTGGTCGAACAACGTGTACAACCTGGTCACCAAGCGGGCGATCGCGCACGAGGGCGCGACGATGGAGTGGATCGACGGCAACATCGGCTCCAAGGTGACGATGAAGTACCCGGCCGTCTGGCTGATGGGTGAGCACGCAAAGGGCGAGACGCTCTCCGTGGCGTTCGCGGGCGAGGGCCAGCACCAGGACGCCGGCGCGAAGATGGTGCACGCCGCGCCGCACACGTCGTCCACGATCATCTCGAAGTCGGTGGCCCGCGGCGGCGGCCGCACCTCGTACCGCGGCCTCGTGCAGGTGCTCGACGGCGCCAACCACGCGGCGTCCACGGTGAAGTGCGACGCGCTGCTCGTCGACACGATCAGCCGGTCCGACACCTATCCGTACGTCGACGTCCGCGAGGACGACGTGCAGATGGGCCACGAGGCGACGGTCTCGAAGGTGAGCGACGACCAGCTGTTCTACCTGATGAGCCGTGGGCTCAACGAGGACGAGGCGATGGCGATGATCGTCCGCGGCTTCGTCGAGCCGATCGCGCGCGAGCTCCCGATGGAGTACGCGCTGGAGCTGAACCGCCTGATCGAGCTGCAGATGGAAGGGGCCGTCGGTTGACCACGCCCGGAGTTGAGGTCGCGCCGCACTCGCACGGTGGCGGCGCGGAGATGGAGGCCGCGGCGCAGTCCAAGCTGCACGCCACGGCGTCCTACGACGTGGCCGACTTCGCCGTGCCGACGGCGCGGGACGAGCAGTGGCGGTTCACGCCGCTCGACCGGCTGCGTGGCCTGCACGACGGCACCGCCGTCGCCGACGGCGGCGTCTCGATCGAGGTCGACGCCCCCGAGCCGGTGACCGTCGAGACGGTCGGCCGCGACGACCCGAGGATCGGGCGCGCCGGCACGCCGACCGACCGGGTCGCCGCGCAGGCGTGGTCGTCGTTCGAGAAGGCGACGGTGATCACCGTGCCGCAGGAGGCGCGTCCGGACCGCCCGGTCGCCGTCTCGCTCCGCGGCCAGCAGAGCACCGGCTACGGCCACCTCGTCGTCGACGTCCGCCCGATGGCCGAGGTCGCGGTCGTGCTCGACCACAGCGGCAGCGCCGTGTACGCCGGCAACGTCGAGGTCAACGTCGGCGACGGCGCGCAGCTCACGCTGGTGTCGCTGCAGGACTGGGCCGACGACGCCGTGCACGTGGCGCACCAGTACGTGCGGCTCGGCCGCGACGCGCGGATCAAGTCCGTGGTCGTCACGTTCGGCGGTGACCTGGTGCGGCTGTACCCGCAGGTGCGCTACGGCGACCGCGGCGGCGACGCCGAGCTGTACGGCCTGTACTTCGCCGACGCGCCGCAGCACATGGAGCACCGGCTCTTCGTCGACCACGACGTGCCGGACTGCCGGAGCCGGGTCGAGTACAAGGGCGCGCTGCAGGGCGAGCACGCGCACACGGTGTGGATCGGCGACGTGCTGATCCGGCCGGACGCCACCGGCACCGACACCTACGAGCTGAACCGCAACCTGGTGCTCACCGACGGCGCCCGCGCCGACTCGGTGCCGAACCTGGAGATCCTCACCGGCGAGATCGTCGGCGCCGGCCACGCGAGCGCCACCGGCCGGTTCGACGAGGAGCAGCTGTTCTACCTCCAGTCGCGCGGCATCCCGGAGATCGAGGCGCGCCGGCTCGTCGTACGCGGCTTCTTCGCCGACGTGATCCGGCAGATCGACATCCCCGAGGTGCGCGACCGGTTGCTCGAGCGGGTCGAGGAAGAGCTGCAGGCGGTGGGGAAGTAGTCATGGCGTTCACCAAGGTGTGTCGCGTCGCCGACGTGCCCGAGGGCGAGGCGAGGCACGTCGACGTCGACGGCGTGCCGGTCGCGGTCGTCCACACCGAGGGCGAGTTCTACGCCTGCCGCGACGTCTGCACGCACGAGGAGGTGCCGCTGTCCGAGGGCGACGTCGAAGGCACCACGGTCGAGTGCTGGCTGCACGGCTCGCGCTTCGACCTGCTGACGGGCGCGCCCATCGGCCTCCCGGCGACCGTCCCGGTGCAGACCTATCCAGTCAAGATCGACGGCGACGACGTCCTCGTCGCGACGGACCAGACGCAGTAGACGAGCTGAACTAGGAGCCGCAACACACATGGCAACCCTCGAGATCCGCGACCTGCACGTCAGCGTCGAGGACAAGGAGATCCTCCGCGGTGTCGATCTCACCGTGAAGGCGGGCGAGACGCACGCGATCATGGGCCCGAACGGCTCGGGCAAGTCCACCCTCGCGTACTCGATCGCGGGCCACCCGAAGTACACGGTGACCTCCGGTCAGGTGCTGCTCGACGGCGAGGACGTGCTCGCGATGACCGTCGACGAGCGCGCCCGCGCGGGCCTGTTCCTCGCGATGCAGTACCCGGTCGAGGTGCCCGGCGTATCCGTGTCGAACTTCCTGCGCACGTCGGCCACGGCGCTGCGCGGCGAGGCGCCGAAGCTGCGCACCTGGGCGAAGGAGATGCGCGGCGCGATGGAGCAGCTGAAGTTCGACCCCGCGTTCGCCGACCGCAACGTCAACGAGGGCTTCTCCGGCGGCGAGAAGAAGCGGCACGAGATCGTCCAGCTCGAGCTGATGAGCCCGAAGGTCGCGATCCTCGACGAGACCGACTCGGGCCTCGACATCGACGCGCTGAAGGTCGTCTCCGAGGGCGTGAACCGGTACGCCTCCGGCGGCGACAAGGGCGTCCTGCTGATCACGCACTACACGCGCATCCTGCGCTACATCAAGCCGACCTTCGTGCACGTGTTCGTCGCCGGCCGCGTGGTCGAGGAGGGCGGTCCCGAGCTCGCCGAGCAGCTCGAGGCCGAGGGTTACGAGAAGTACGTGTCCGGCGGTGGCGAGGCGGTCGTCGAGAGCGCAACGGTGGGCGGCGCATCGTCATGACTGTGCTTCCCGGCGGCCACCTCCGCTCCGCTCCTCGCTCACGTGCGGTGGGTGTACCGGCCGGTGCTGCCGTACTCGCTGCGATGCTCACTTCGGAGGCCGCCTCATGACGCTCGCCGGCGACCGCGTGCAAGCCACGTACGACGTCGAGACCGTGCGCAAGGACTTCCCGATCCTCGAGCGCACGGTGCACGACGGACGGCGCCTGGTGTACCTCGACAGCGCGAACACGTCGCAGAAGCCGCGCACCGTGCTCGACGCGATGGAGGAGTTCCTCTCCAGGCACAACGCCAACATCCACCGCGCCACGCACGCGCTCGGCGAGGAGGCGACCGAGGCGTACGAGGGCGCACGGCTCAAGGTCGCCAGGTTCGTCGGCTCCGCCGACGAGACCGAGATCGTCTTCACGAAGAACGTGTCCGAGGCGATCAACCTGGTGGCGTACTCGATCGGCAACGCGTCCGCGACCGGTGCGGCCGACCCGCGGCTCCGGGTCGGCCCCGGCGACGAGATCGTCATCACCGTGATGGAGCACCACTCCAACATCGTGCCTTGGCAGCTGCTCTGCGAGCGCACCGGCGCGACGCTGCGGTGGTTCGACGTCACCGAGGACGGCCGGCTCGACGTCTCCAGGCTCGACGAGCTCGTCAACGAGCGGACGAAGATCGTGGCCGTCGCGCACCAGTCCAACATGCTGGGCACGATCAACCCGGTGCGGCTGATCGCCGAGCGGGCGCACCACGTGGGCGCGCTCGTCCTCGTCGACGCCGCGCAGTCGGTGCCGCACCGCGGTGTCGACGTGCGCGACCTCGGTGCGGACTTCGTCGGGTTCACCGGCCACAAGATGTGCGGTCCCACCGGCATCGGCGTGCTCTGGGCACGGCGTGAACTGCTCGACGCCATGCCGCCGTTCCTCGGCGGCGGCGAGATGATCGAGACCGTCGAGATGGAGCGGTCGACGTTCGCCCCGCCGCCGCACAAGTTCGAGGCGGGCACGATGCCGATCACCGAGGCCGTCGGGCTCGGCGCCGCCGTCGACTACCTCACCGAGCTCGACCGCGACGCGGTCGACGCGCACGACCAGGACCTCACGGCGTACGCGCTCGACCAGCTCGCCGGCGTCGAGGGGCTGCGGCTGTTCGGCCCCGCAGGCAGCGCGGATCGCGGGCCGGTCGTCTCGTTCGAGGTCGACGGCGTGCACCCGCACGACGTCAGCCAGGTGCTCGACGCCGAGGGCGTCGCGGTCCGCGCCGGACACCACTGTGCGCGGCCGCTGCACAAGCGGTTCGGGGTGACGGCGAGCACGCGGGCGTCGTTCTACCTGTACAACACCCGGGCCGACGTCGACGCGCTCGTGGCCGGCCTGGACCAGGTCAAGAGGTTCTTCGGGACGGGTGGAGCCTGATGCATCTCGACTCGCTGTACCAGGAGATCATCCTGGACCACTACCGCCACCCGCACAACAAGGGACTGCGGGAGCCGTACGACGCCGAGGTGCACCACGTGAACCCGACCTGCGGCGACGAGGTGACGCTGCGGGTGCGGCTGGACGGCGACAAGGTCGCGGACGTCTCCTACGACTCGCTCGGCTGCTCGATCAGCCAGGCGAGCGCGTCGGTGATGACCGACCTCGTCGTGGGCAAGGACGTCCAGGAGGCGAACAAGGTGCACCAGGCGTTCCTCGAGCTGATGCAGAGCAAGGGTGCGGGGGAGCCGGACGAGGAGGTGCTCGAGGACGCGGTCGCGTTCGCGGGCGTGTCCCGGTACCCGGCCCGGATCAAGTGCGCCCTGCTGGGCTGGATGGCGTGGAAGGACGCCGTCGCCCGCAGCGTTGCACAGGCCGAGCCCGAACACGCAACGGAGGCGAACGCATGACCGAGCAGCAGACCGAGCAGCCGGTGCGCGAGCACCACACGCCGACGGGTGCGCCGAACGCGTCCGCCGCCGCGTTGGAGGACGTCGAGGAGGCGCTGCGCGACGTCGTCGACCCCGAGCTCGGGATCAACGTCGTCGACCTGGGCCTCGTCTACGGCATCAACGTCGACGACAAGAACATCGCCACGATCGACATGACGCTCACCAGCGCCGCCTGCCCGCTCACCGACGTGATCGAGGACCAGGCCGGCCAGTCGCTCGCGGGCATCGTCGACGACTTCCGGATCAACTGGGTCTGGATGCCGCCGTGGGGCCCGGAGAAGATCACCGACGAGGGTCGTGAGCAGCTGAGAGCCCTCGGTTTCAACGTCTGAGCCGGTTCCTGCTCGTTTGTCAGTGGCCGGGGTCGCGATGGCGACCCCGGCCACCCGCATGTGTGCGGCGTGGAGACTGTCGCGGCCCGGTCACGCGGGTTAACCTGCACGCGCCGGGAACCGTCGAGGGAGGCCGCGCATGCACACCTTGGCAGCAACGAGCCTGCGACTCAACGCGTCGCCGGTCGACTACGTCCTCATCGCGGTCTACTTCGTGTTCGTCCTGGGCATCGGGGTGATGGCACGGCGCTCGGTGTCGTCCAGCCTGGACTTCTTCCTGTCCGGCCGGGCCATGCCGGCGTGGGTGACCGGTCTCGCGTTCATCTCCGCGAACCTCGGTGCCGTCGAGCTGTTCGGCATGACCGCCAACGGTGCGCAGTACGGCATCCCGACCGTGCACTACTACTGGATCGGCGCCGTCCCGGCCATGGTCTTCCTCGGCCTGGTGATGATGCCGTTCTACTACGGCGCGAAGGTCCGCAGCGTCCCCGAGTTCATGTACCGCAGGTTCGGCCGGTTCGCGCACCTGGTGAACGGCATCAGCTTCGCCGTCGCGCAGGTGCTCATCGCCGGCATCAACCTGTACGCGCTCGCGACCGTGGTCAACCTGCTGCTCGGCTGGCCGATCCCGGTGTCCATCTTCGCCGCGGCGTTCATCGTGCTCGCTTACACGGCGCTCGGCGGACTGTCCGCGGCGATCTACAACGAGGTCATGCAGTTCTTCGTGATCCTGGCGCTGCTGTTGCCGGTCACGTTCGTCGGCCTGCACCGCGTGGGTGGCTACTCGGGGCTGGTCGACAAGATCACCGCGACGCACCTCGACGTGAGCGCGCAGATCTCGTCCTGGCCGGGTTCGAACATCACCGGCATCACCAATCCGGTTCTCTCGGTGCTCGGCATCGTGTTCGGCCTCGGATTCGTGCTCTCCTTCGGTTACTGGACCACGAACTTCGCCGAGGTGCAGCGCGCACTGTCGGCACGGAACATGTCGGCGGCACGGCGTACGCCGCTCATCGGCGCCTACTACAAGTCGCTCGTGGTGCTCGTCATCGTCATCCCGGGCATGCTCGCCGCGGTGATCTCCCCTGAGCTCGCGGAGTACAAGAAGCGGATCGCCACCGATCCCGGTTTCAAGGGCAGCGGGGTCACGTTCAACAACGCACTCGAGCTGCTGATGCGCGACCTGCTGCCCAACGGCGTGCTCGGCGTGGCTATCGCCGGCATGGTGGCCGCGTTCATGGCCGGCATGGCGGCGAACGTCAGCTCGTTCAACACGGTGTTCACGTACGACATCTGGCAGGCGTACGTGGTGAAGGACAAGCCGGACCGCTACTACCTGAACGTCGGCCGGATCGCCACCGTCTGCGGCTGCCTCATCGCGATCCTGACCGCGTTCATCGCCGCCGGTTACAACAACATCATGAACTACCTGCAGGCGCTGTTCAGCTTCTTCAACGCGCCCCTGTTCGCGACGTTCATCCTCGGCATGTTCTGGAAACGCATGACGCCGATGGCCGGTGGCATCGGCCTGGTGGCCGGCACCCTGGCCGCGATCACCGTCGACCGGCTGGCGGCGTTCGGCGTCCTGCACATGGCCGGCCAGGGCCCGAGCTTCGTCGCCGCCATCGCGGCGTTCGTCGTGGACGTCGTGGTGAGCGTCATCGTGACGATGGTGAGCCGGCCCAAGCCGGACTCCGAGCTGGTCGGCCTGGTCTGGTCGCTCACGCCCCGGCGGACGCTGCAGGGTGTGCGGCACCCGGGCGACGACGCCTGGTACCGCAGGCCGCTGCCGCTGGGCATGGGTGCCCTCGCGCTGGCCGTCGTGCTGAACGTCCTGTTCTGGTGAGGAGACGGGCATGAGCGAGAACGAGCCGAGAACGCGGAGCGCGGGTCTGTTCGACCTGCGTTGGATCATCGCGACGCTCATCGGGGTCTTCGGCGTCGTCGTCACCTTGATGGGCATCTTCGACAGCGCGAGCTCGACGGCCGCGAGCGGCAGGTCGGTCGGCGTGAACGTCAACCTGTGGACGGGCATCCCGATGCTCGTGCTCGCCGCCGGCTTCGGCGTCTGGGCGGCGGTGCGCCCGCTGCGGCTGCCGGTGGTGGTGTCCGAGCCGGACGAGGACGGTCCCGGCCAGGCGTGATCACGAGGTCGGGTGGGCCCGCGCGACCGCCAGCACGTGATGGGCGCGACGGTGGGTCAGGTGTCGACGCACCTGCCGGGCCTGTGACCGGTCGAGGTTGCCTGCGGCGCTCCGGCCGTGCCCGGGATCGGTGAACAGCAGGGCGTACGGCAGGCCCGCGGCGGCCTCGTGCCAGTTGTGGCCCTGTCCCGTCTCGACCCGGAAGTCGACGACCTGCCCGCGGGCGCGCAACTTGTCGGCGAGCCCCAGCACGCGCGCGATCGCCCTGCCCTTCGAGCTGCCGACGTCGAGGAACGCGACGACCCGGTGGCTGAACCGCATGCGCGGGATGTAGAGGCGCGGCGATACCTTGCGGTACAGCGAGAAGCTGCCGCCGAGCAGCCGCCGGACGTTGTTCGCCCCCGGGTCGCCGTACGGTTCGAACGCGAGGATGGCCGAGTACTCGCCGAGGTGTTCGAGACCGAGGTTCAGGGCGCAGTATCCGCCGCTGCTCATCCCGCCGATGAGTCGTCCTCCGCGCGACCTGATCGTGCGGTAATGGGTGTCCACATAGTGGACGACGGTGCTCGTCAGGTAGGTCGCGTCCTGTGGGCCGCGCACCTGGTTGAGGCACTCGGAGTCCCTGGCCCAGGTGCCGCTCGCGTCCGGCATCACGACGATGGCCGGCTTGATCTCGTGCGCCTTGATCATCGCGTTCATCACCGACTCGACGTTGCCGGACTCGAGCCAGTCCGCGGGACCGCCGGGTGAGCCGTGGATCAGGTAGACGACGGGGTAGCGCTCGGTGTTGCCTCGGTCCGCGTAGCCGGGCGGCAGGTAGACGTACGCGTAACGCGGGTCGACGCGCAGCGCCGGCGCGCCGAGCCGGAACCTGCGGATCTGCTTCATCTCGGCCTTGCTGAGCGGGATGCTGCCGTTGTGGCTGAGCATGCCGGGTAGCGCCCGGAGGGTCGGGGCGTAACCTGCGACGTCGTTCACGATCACGAGGCAGGTCGACACCACGAGGACGACGGTGAGTGTGGCGGTACCGACGCGTACCGGCCAGCGGCGGCGGAACCCGTGCCTCGGCTCGCGTACCTCGTACCAGACCCAGGCGGCGACGACGAGCACGACGCCCGCCGCGAACAGAGCGACGACCCATGGAGACTGCAGCGGTGCGCTCTGGTCGTGTAGCGCGTGCGGAAGCCCGGTACGCAACGTGCCCATGCCTGAATTGAATCTCGGCGTGGGCAAAGACCACGCTGCGCGCGCCCAATGTTTCAGCGTCCTGTCAGGATGGCCGCGCGGATCAGTGCGCCGGCGTCATCGCGACCCGGGCGAACGTGATCGAAGGAGATCTCCACGCCGCGAGGAGAACCCTCACGCCGCGGGCAGCAGGTGTGAAGGTTCAACCCGCGACGTGGAGTCCGGCGGTGAGGGTGGCGTGCCCCTCGTCACGGCAATGCGTTGGCCGGCCGCGCCCGTCGGCCGGTACCATCGAGGCATGCATCATCTCGCGGTCCAATGACCCCGCCCCGGGGTCGCCGGCGGAGCCTGAGGGAGGCGACGCGGCGGCCGGTCTCGGCCACCCCTGACCGCCACATCGACCGCGAGAGAACTCACCATGATCGTTGCCACGGACATCGAGCTGCGCGCCGGCTCCCGCCTGCTCCTCGAGCACGCCTCGTTCCGCGTGTCGGCCGGCGACCGGATCGGCCTGGTCGGCCGCAACGGCGCGGGTAAGACCACCCTGGCCAAGGTGCTGGCGGGCGAGGGGCTGCCCGCGGGCGGCACCGTCACCAGGACCGGCAGCGTCGGGTACCTGCCGCAGGACCCGCGCACGGGCGACCTCGACCAGATCGCGCGTGAGCGCATCCTGTCCGCCCGCGGCCTCGACGAGGTCGTCCGCAGGATGCGGCAGAGCGAGCAGCGGATGGCGCACGACGGCGCACGGGAGCGCGACGACGCCATGCGCCGGTACGCCCGCCTCGAGGCGGAGTTCGTCGCCCGGGGCGGCTACGCCGCCGAGGCCGAGGCGGCGTCCATGGCGGCCAGCCTCGGCCTGCCCGACCGCGTGCTCGAGCAGCCGCTGGGCACGCTCTCCGGCGGGCAGCGACGACGCGTCGAGCTGGCCCGGATCCTGTTCAGCGACGCCAGGACCCTGCTGCTGGACGAGCCGACCAACCACCTGGACGCCGACTCCGTCCTCTGGCTGCGCGACTTCCTCAAGTCGACCCGCGGCGGGCTCGTCGTCATCAGCCACGACGTCGACCTGCTCGACCACGTGGTGAACAAGGTGATCCACCTGGACGCCAACCGCGCGGTACTCGACCTGTACAACGTCGGCTGGTCCACGTACCTGAAGCAACGCGAGACCGACGAGCGCAGGCGGCGCAGGGAACGCGCGAACGCCGAGCGCAAGGCGGCCAGCCTGCAGGAGCAGGCCGACCGGATGCGCTACAAGGCGACCCGGGCGAAGCAGGCGCAGAACATGGAACGCCGCGCGCACAGGATGCTCGCGGACCTCGAGGAGGTGCGCAGGGCCGACAAGGTCGCGAAGCTGCGGCTGCCGCAGCCGGCGCCGTGCGGACGCACCCCGCTGACGGCCCGCGGGCTGTCGAAGTCCTACGGCTCGCTCGAGGTGTTCACCGACGTCGACCTCGCCATCGACCGCGGCAGTCGGGTCGTCGTGCTCGGGCTCAACGGCGCGGGCAAGACGACGCTGCTGCGGCTGCTGGCCGGCCTGGAGAAGCCGGACACCGGCGAGGTGATCCCGGGCCACGGGCTGCGGCTCGGCTACTACGCGCAGGAGCACGAGACGCTGGACCCCGCCGACACGGTGCTCGCCGCCATGCAGGCGGTGGCCCCCGGCATGGCCGCCACCGAGGTGCGCCGGGTGCTCGGCTCGTTCCTGTTCTCCGGCGACACCGTCGACCAGCCGACGGCGACGCTGTCCGGCGGGGAGAAGACCCGGCTGGCGCTCGCCCGGCTGGTCGTGTCCAGCGCGAACGTGCTGCTCCTGGACGAGCCGACGAACAACCTCGACCCCGCGAGCCGGGAGGAGGTGCTGGGCGCGATCCGGAACTACCAGGGCGCGACCGTCCTCGTCACCCACGACGAGGGCGCCGTGGAGGCGCTGCAGCCGGAGCGGGTGCTGCTCCTGCCGGACGCCGCCGAGGACCTCTGGAACGACGGCTACGTCGATCTCGTGTCACTGAGCTGACGCCGCCGAGTGCGTTGATCACGCTCAGTGACTCCCGACGGATTACTCCAACGGTGCATTTCGCCCAACCCGGTGACAGGGCCCGGTCGTTGGAGTGATCATGAGGGAACTGGACCACTGGTTCCTGCGGAGGTGGAAGCGTGGCCGGCATGAGGAAGGGCGCCAGGATCAGCGGTGCCGAGCGGGACGAGATGGCATCCGAGCTCAAGCGCAGGTATGAGTCGGGCCAGTCGATACGCAAGATCGCAGCCGAGGTCGAACGGTCCTACGGCTTCGTCCACCGGGTGTTGAGCGAGTCGGGGGTGTCGCTGCGCGGCAGAGGAGGCGCCACGAGGCGCCGCGCGGCTTCGGCGTCCTGAGGGCCGCGGCCGGGTCCTAGGACCAAGGCCGTAGGAAGATTCCCGTTCGAGCACGTGTTCTCCTGATGCTCGTGTTGTAAGCATGTAAGCAGTCGAAGTGTCGGGAGGACCTCGGATGGTGATGCCTGGCAGCGCCTGGCACGGAATCCGCTCGTTCCAGCGGGACCGCTCGGTGACCAAGCAGCGGCTGAGCCGGGCGACCGTGCGGCGGATGGCGGCCTTCGCCAGGCCGTACTGGCGGCTGGTCACGGCGTTGCTGGTCGTGCTGGCGGTGGGTGCGGTCCTGGGTGCGGTCAACCCGCTGTTGTTCCGGGAGATCATCAACAAGGGCATCCTGGGCAAGGACGCCGCTCTCGTCGTGATGCTCGCCCTCGTCGTCGGCGGGATCGCCGTCACGTCCGCGGCCGTGACCGTCGTCCAGCGATGGATCTCGTCGCGGATCGGCGAGGGCCTGATCTTCGACATGCGCACCCGGGTGTTCGCCCACATCCAGCGGATGCCGATCGCGTTCTTCACCCGGACCCAGACCGGTGCGCTGATCTCCCGGCTGAACAACGACATCCTCGGCGCGCAGCAGGCGTTCACGAGCACGCTGGCCAACGTCGTCAGCAACCTGCTGAGCGTCGGCATCACGCTCGCGGCGATGTTCGTCCTCTCCTGGCAGATCACCCTCGTCTCGCTCGTCCTGCTGCCGCTGTTCCTGTTCCCCGCGCGGTACTTCGGGGCCAAGATGCAGGCGATCACCAGGGAGTCCTACGAGCTGAACGCCGAGATGAACACGCTGCTGAGCGAGCGGCTGAACGTCGCCGGCGCGATGCTCGTCAAGCTGTTCGGCCGGCACGCCGAGGAGGACACCGCGTTCCGCACCCGCGCCGGCCGGGTCCGCGACATCGGCGTGACCCAGGCGACGTACGGCGTCGTGTTCGTCGCGGCGCTGATGCTCGTCGCCTCGCTCGCGACCGCGATCGTGTACGGCTGGGGCGGCGTCGAGGCGGTCCGTGGCATCCTCGACGTCGGCACCGTGGTGGCGATGACGAGCTACCTCACCCGGCTGTACGGGCCGCTCACCGCGTTGTCGAACGTGAACGTCGACGTGATGACCGCACTGGTGTCCTTCGACCGGGTGTTCGAAGTGCTCGACCTCGAACCCGCGGTCCGCGACCGCGACGACGCCCGGCCGGTCAGCCGGGAGCAGGCGCGCACGATCGAGTTCGACCACGTCGGCTTCCGCTACCCGACGGCGAAGGACGTCTCGCTCGCCTCGCTGGAGTCGGTGGCGACGCTCGACACGCGCCAGGAGCAGCAGGTGCTGTTCGACGTGTCTTTCCGCGCCGAGCCCGGTGAGCTGGTCGCGCTGGTCGGCCCGTCGGGTGCGGGCAAGACGACGATCTCGCAGTTGGTGCCGCGCATGTACGACGTGCAGGAGGGCGCGGTGCGCGTCGGGGGCGAGGACGTCCGCGACGTGACGCTCGAGTCGCTGCGGGACGTCGTCGGCGTGGTCACCCAGGACGCGCACATGTTCCACGACACCGTCCGCGCGAACCTCGTGTACGCGAAGCCGGACGCCACGGACGACCAGTTGTGGGAGGCGCTCGACGAGGCGCAGATCGGCGGCCTGGTGCGCAGCCTGCCCGACGGGCTCGACACCGTCGTCGGGGAGCGCGGGTACCGGCTCTCGGGCGGGGAGAAGCAGCGGCTCGCGATCGCGCGGCTGCTGCTGAAGGCGCCGTCGATCGTCGTCCTGGACGAGGCGACCGCGCACCTGGACTCAGAGTCGGAGGCGCTCGTGCAGCGCGCGCTGCGCACCGCACTGGCCGGCCGCACGTCGCTCGTGATCGCGCACCGGCTCTCGACCGTGCGCGAGGCCGACCAGATCCTCGTCCTCGACCAGGGTCGCGTCGTGGAGCACGGCACGCACCACGAGCTGCTCGCGCGCGGCGGCCTGTACGCGGAGCTCTACCGCACCCAGTTCGCCCGCCAGGGCGACGACGCCCTCACCGCCTCGCCGTAGTCCGGGGTTCGTGCCGGTCTCGTCGGGTAGCGTCTCGGCATGCACAAGAGTCGGATCGGCGGACTGTTCATCGACCACCCACCGGAGTCGTTCGAGGCGAGCCTGGCGTTCTGGGCGGCGGCCACGGGACGCGAGCCCGAGCAGCGGGACGACCCCGACCATCCGTACCGCTCGCTGGGCCGGTTCGACGGTGAGCTGCTCGTCGAGCTGCAGCGGGTCGGCGAGGGCACCGAACCGCGCGTCCACATCGACGTCGACACCGACGACGTCGAGGCCGAGGTCGCGCGGCTGGAGAAGCTCGGCGCCAAGCGGCTGCGCGAGGTCGAGGACGGCCGGTTCTGGCAGATGGTCGACCCGGGCGGCATCGTCTTCTGCGTGATCCCACCGCACACGCCGGACTTCGACGAGAAGGCCACTGTCTGGGAGTGAGTCGGGCGAGTCGTCAGGACGTCACGGTGCCCGACCCCGTGACGTCCTGACCGGCCCGGTCAGCCGAGCTGGCCGGGGAACAGCAGCGCCAGCTCGCGAGGGTACGCGGCGATGAGACGCAGCTCGTCGTCGGCGAGCGGGCGGCCGGTCATCGCGTTGCACAGCTGCACCAGCCGGAAGGTCAGCTCCTCGTCGGCCACCTCGACGCCGAGCCCGTCCAGCACGTGCCGGAAGCCGGCCTTGCCGCCGTACTCGCCGGTCAGCACGACCCGGCCGCGGGTCTCGTGCCAGTCGTCGGGGAACGGGCCGAGGGTCTGCTCGTCGTAGAGCTCGTAGTTGCCGTGGTCCTTGAGCGCGCCGTCGGCGTGGATGCCGGACTCGTGCGCGAACGCGTTGCGTCCCACCCCGACCTGGTTGTACGGCAACGGCTGGCCGAGCGCGTAGCTCGCCCAGAGCGCGAACCTGCGCGCCCAGGACAGGTCGATCGGGTCACCGACGGTGACGTTCTCGGGCAGCCCGAAGCCGTGCCGCAGGGCGAGGATCGTGGACAGCAGGTCGGCGTTGCCCGAGCGTTCCCCGATGCCGTTGACGCACGTGTTGATCCACACGTCCTGCCCGGCCTGCAGCCCGCCGAGCGCGCCGTGGACGGAGTTCGCGACCGCCATGCCGAGGTCGTTGTGGCAGTGCGTCTCGACCGGCATGCCGACGGCGTCGGCCAGCTTGGCGAAACGTTCCCTGATCCGGTCCGGCGTGTCGCCGCCGATGGTGTCGCAGTACCGGACGCGGTCGGCGCCCGCCTCCTTCGCGGCCAGCGCGAACTCGAGCAGGAAGCCGTCGTCGGTCCGCGATCCGTCCTCGGCGTTGACGCCGACGCTCTCCGCGCCGGCCTCCTTGGCCATGCGGACCGCGGCGGTGGTCTCCCTGACCACGGCCGCGCGGTCGAGCCGGCCGCGGAACTTGTTCTGGATCATGTAGTCCGAGGTCGAGATGGACAGGTTGTAGTGCCACAGCCCGAGCGGCAGCGCCTTCTCCACGTCTGCGACGACGCCGCGGCACCAGCCGGACAGCCTCATCTCGCCGAACGCCCCCGCCTCCGCGAGCGCACACTGTGCGCGGATGTACGGGACCTCGTGGAACAGGAAGGGGAACCCGATCTCCGACTGCGCGACGCCGAGCCGCGACAGGTACAGGTTCACCATCGTCTTGCCGAACTTGGACAGCCCGAGCCGGGCCGTCTGGACGCCGTCCCGGTTGGTGACGTCGAGGAAATGGATCGTTGCCATGCGCTCAGATTGACACCGGCATGCGTATTGTTCAATATTGATCAAAATCAATACCTAGAGCACGGCGGGAGGCGTCTGCCCAGGTGGGCGAGTGGATCGACGCGGCGGAGGCGGCGCGGCGGCTGGGTGTGAAGCCCGCCACGTTGTACGCGTACGTGAGCCGCGGGGTGCTGACCCGGCACCGGGACGCCGGCGGCCGGCGCAGCCGGTTCGACGCGGCCGAGATCGACCAGCTGGCCCGCAGAGGCCGCCCCCGGCGCCCGCCCGGCGCGGCGGAGGTGGTGATCGAGTCCGCGGTCACCAGGCTCGGCGTCGACCGGCCCTACTACCGGGGCCGCGACGCGCTCGAGCTGGCGCGTGCCGGCGGCTTCGAGGCGGTGGCCGAGTGGCTTTGGACGGGGGAGGACGGCGAGCGCACGGCCTGGACCGCGGACGCCGACCGCGTGCGTGTCGCGTCGCATGCCCAGGCGGCGCTGCCGGAGCGGGTGCTGCCGCTCGACCGGCTGCAGGTGGTCGTGGCCACGCTCGGCGCCACCGACCCGATGCGGTTCCAGCTCGACGGGCCCGCGGTCGCGGCCACGGGCCGCGGGCTGCTCGCCGGCATGGTCGAGGCGCTGCCCCTGCTCGGCCCGGCGCCGGACGGCGAGCAGCCGACCACGGCGGGCCGGCTCTGGCCGCGGCTGTGTGCGCACGCCCCCGAGCCGGCGCTGCTCCGCGTGCTCGACGCGGCGCTGGTGCTGCTTGCCGACCACGAGCTGGCCGCGTCGACGCTGGCCGCCCGCGTGGCCGCGTCGGTGCGCGCCGACCCGTACGCGGTCGTCGCGGCCGGCCTGGGCGCGCTCGGCGGGCCGCTGCACGGCGGCGCGTCGTTCGGCGCGGAACGCATGCTGGCGGCGATGCAGGACGCCGGCGACGCGGCCGCCGTCATCGGCGAGCGGTTGCGCCGCGGCGAGCGGATCGCCGGGTTGGGCCACGCCGTCTACCGGGAGGGCGACGGCAGGGGGCGGGTGCTGCTCGAGCTGCTGCACGAGGCCGTTCCCGGGCACCCGGTGCTCGATGCCGCGGACACCGTCGTCGCCGAGGCGCGGGCCCGCCGGCTGCCCGAGCCGAACGTCGACCTCGCGCTGGCCACGTTCACCCGGCTCGCCGGGATGGTGGACGGCGCCGGCGAGGCGGTCTTCGCGGTCGCCCGCACGGCGGGGTGGCTCGCCCACGCCATCGAGGAGTACGACAGGCGCAGCCCGCTCCGCCTCCGCGCCCGCTACACCGGCTGAGCCGCCGGCCACGGGGCTGAACACGCCCGACTGCTGCGTTCTGCTCGCAGCCGAGCATCACGACGCGGCACTTGCGTCCTTTGACGGACGGCTCACCGAGGCGGCTACCAGGTACAGCCTGAGGACGTTGGCAGTTGAGCGACGCGCGCCGTCAGCCGGCGAGGTGCGAGAGCACCTGGCCGAGCACGACCATGAGCACGCCACCGGCGAGTACGACGTACGGGCGCGCGCCGGCGCGCTTCACCGGCATGGCGGTGGAGGTGTCGCCGGCCGCCCGCGCCCACATCGACTCGGGGAACACGCCCTTGTCGCGCACGTAGTGCCGGAACAGGAACACCGGGATCACGATCGCAGCGAAGATGAGGCCGCTCCACAGCGCACCGGGTCCCCAGACGTTCGCGCCCCAGCCGAGCAGCAGCGCGTTGACGAACGCGAGCACCGCGCCGGCGCCGATCAGTATCGTCGGGGCGCGCCACGGCCGCTCGACGTGCGCGTTGTCGATCCGGTGCAGCCAGCCCGCGTTGAGGTTGAGGAAGTTGAAGATCATGTAGCAGACGGTGGACGCGGCGAGCACGAAGACGTAGTCGCTCAGCAGCAGCAGGATCAGGTTGAAGATCAGGTCGGTCCACATCGCCCTGGCGGGGGCGCCGTGCCGGTTCACCTTGCCGAGGTACCGCGGCAGCCAGCCGTCCACCGAACCCTGGTAGAGCGTGCGCGACGAGCCGGCCATCGTGGTCATGATGGTGAGCAGCAGCGCGAGGATCAGCATCACCGTCAGCAGGTTGCCGACGAGCGCGGCGCCGCCGACCATGTCGACCATCGCCGCCGCGACGCCGGTGCCCGCGACGATCGGGTCGGTCACCAGTCGCTTGACGCCGAGCGCGCCCTGGAAGGCGACGGGGACGAGCACGTAGATGACCAGGCAGGCGATGCCGGCGGACAGGATCGCCTTCGCCGTGTCACGGCCGGGATTCTTGAACTCGCGCGTGTAGCAGACCGCCGTCTCGAACGCGTACGCCGACCACGCCGCGAGGAACAGCCCGCCGGCGAGCAGCGTCCAGCCGTGCAGGTCCCAGGCTCCGGACAGCGGCACGAACGGCGCGAAGTTGCGGCTCACGACGTCACCGGTGACCAGCGGGACGACGCCGACGACGAGCAGCGGCACCAGCACCGCGATGCCGACGATGGTCTGGATGCGCGCGGCACGCAGGATGCCGTGGTGCTGCACGGCGAACACCAACAGCAGGAACGCCACCGCGATGAGGAACTGCGCGTTGATCCGGACCTCGAGGCCGTCCTTGAGGAAGCCGAGGCCGAACAGCTTCAGCGACCAGGTGTTGATGACGGCGTTCGCGGGGAACAGCGCGGTGAGGACGTACCCCGCCGCGAGCCCGGCCCCGATCGCGAGCACGGGCGACCACGCGAACCAGTTGCACCACACCGAGATCGGCGCCACGAACTTGGAGTACGGCGCCCACGCCATCGCCCCGTAGACGGACGCGCCCCCGGACTTGTGCGGGTACATGCCTGCGACCTCGGCGTAGGTGAGGCTCTGCACCAGCCCGAAGATCACCGAGACGGTCCAGACGAGGACGGACGGCGTGCCGATCGTGGCGGCGATCGAGCCGATCGAGAAGAGGACGAGCGCCGGTACCCCGCTTGCGATCCAGAAGCCGCCGGTCCAGCTGATGCTGCGCTTCAGGCCGCTGTCAGCGGGCTCCTCGAGCAGAGCAGCGGACGCCGTGGGTCGGGAGATCTCGGCCATGACTCACCCCTGTACCCCCGTGTACTGCGTCGTCTAGTGACCGACGGGCGGTTGCCATCCGTCGAGTCGCGGTGGGGACCAGTTCTCGCCGACCGTGGGGGAGTCGTCCCGCCACGAGCCGAGCTCCGGCTGCGGGAACTTCGCGTGCCGGTGCTTCAGCCAGATGCCGTACGAGTTGCCCTCCTGGAGGTGCTTCACGAGCACCTTCCGCGCGTACTCGTCCTCGCGCCCCTCGGGGATGTCGAAGTAGATCTTCAGGAACGCGTTGGTGTAGCGGTCGAAGACGGCGTTCACGCCGTCCTCGGTCATCAGCGTGATGTCCTCGAGCCAGTTCATGTCCGCGCCCGGCGTGGCGGCGTCGAGGTCGACGTCCTCGACGAGCGAACGGTCGAACTGGTACGGGAACGTCCTGCCGGTCAGCTCCTCGGTGTCGATGCCCACGCCGCCGGTGAGGTGGCGCATCTTGAGGTCGAACTGGACCTCGACGGGCTCAGGCATCGTGACCACCCATCCCGTCGTTGGCGACGTGCTTCTGCAGCAGGTTCCTGATGTCCTGCAAGGTGTTCTCCTCGGTGACGCCCGGGATGTAGCTGGTGCCGGCGAGCGGCACCCGCGCCATCGCGGCGGCCTCGGTCGTGAGCGCGCACAGGTCCTCGGGCTCGAGGCTGTGCACGTTCGTCTTGCCGCACGCCCGCGCGAGCATCTGCACCTCGAGCGTGAGGGTGTGCAGGAAGTTGTAGACGCGCTCGGCGGCCTCGTCCACGACGAGCCGCTTGCGCAGCTCCGGGTCCTGGGTCGTTATGCCGACCGGGCAGCGCCCGGTGTGGCAGTGGTAGCACTTGCCGGCGGGTACGCCGACGGTGCCCTCGTAGTCGGTGACGCCGGGGATCTCCTTGTTGCAGTTCAACGCCATCAGCGCCGAGTGGCCGATCGCGACGGCGGACGCGCCGAGCGCGAGGCACTTCGCGACGTCGCCTCCGTTGCGGATGCCGCCGGCGACGACGAGGTCGATCTCGTCGGCGAGGCCGACGTCCTCGAGCGCGCGCCGCGCCTCGGGAATCGCCGCCATCAACGGGATCCCGGTCTCCTCGGCGGCGATGTGCGGGCCGGCTCCGGTGCCGCCCTCCGCGCCGTCGAGGTAGATGGTGTCGGGCCCGCACTTCGCGGCCATCCGCACGTCGTCGTAGACGCGGGCCGCGCCCAGCTTGAGCTGGATCGGCACCTGGTAGTCGGTCGCCTCACGGATCTCCTGGATCTTCAGCGACAGGTCGTCCGGGCCGAGCCAGTCGGGGTGCCGGGCCGGGCTGCGCTGGTCGATCCCGGCGGGCAGCGAGCGCATCTCTGCGACCTGCTCGGTGACCTTCTGGCCCATCAGGTGCCCGCCGAGGCCGACCTTGCAGCCCTGGCCGATGAAGAACTCGACGCCGTCGGCCAGCATCAGGTGGTGCGGGTTGAACCCGTACCTGCTCTGGATGACCTGGTAGAACCACTTCGTCGACAGGTCGCGTTCGGGCGGGATCATGCCGCCCTCGCCGGAGCACGTCGCCGTACCGGCCATCGACGCGCCCTTCGCGAGCGCCATCTTCGCCTCGAGCGACAGCGCGCCGAAGCTCATCCCCGTGATGTAGATCGGGATGTCGAGCTCGAGCGGCTTCTTCGCGAACCGGCTGCCGAGCACGGTCTTCGTCTCGCATTTCTCGCGATAGCCCTCGATGACGAACCGGGTGAGCGTGCCCGGCAGGAACATCAGCTCGTCCCAGTGGGGGATCGGCTTGAACATCGAGAAGCCGCGCATCCGGTAGCGACCGAGCTCGGACTTCGTGTGGATGTCGTCGATCACTTCCGGCGTGAAGATGTTGCTGTGCCCGATCGGGCGCGCACGTCCTTCATCGGCAGTACTCATGCGTCGCCCTTCCTAGAGAACCAGCTTGCGCTCGTTGGGCTCGAGGTTGTCGTAGTTCCACAGCTTCTTGCCGCACACGAACTTGCGGAACGAGTCCGGCTTGGCGAGCCCGTAGGCGCCGAACTTCCGGTCGATCAGCTGTTGGTCGGCGTCGGTGAACTCCGCCTCGACGCAGTCGACGCCGAGCGAGGCCACCTTGCCCGCGACGTAGATCGCGCCGTCGTACATGGAGTCGCCCATGCCGGCACCGACGTCGCCGCAGATGATCTGCCGGCCCCGCTGCATCATGAAGCCGGTCATCGAACCGGCGTTGCCGCCGACGATGATCGTGCCGCCCTTCTGGTCGATGCCGGTGCGCGCGCCGACGTGACCGCGGACGACGAGGTCGCCGCCGCGCAGTGCGGCACCGGTGAGCGAGCCGGCGTTCTTGTCGACCACGACGACGCCGGACATCATGTTCTCCGCCACCGACCAGCCGACGCGCCCGGTGACGTGGATCTCCGGCCCGTCGATCAGGCCGCAGCCGAAGTAGCCGAGGCTGCCGTCGATCAGCACCCTGCAGCGGGTCAGGATGCCGACGGCGATCGAGTGCTTCGCGCCCGGGTTCCGCACGGTGACGTCGTGGATGCCCTCGTCGTAGAGGAGGCGCCGCAACTCCAGGTTGATCTGCCGGGTCGAAAGCTCGGTGGCGTCGAACTCCGCCGAGTCGCCGGTGACGATCGCCGTCTTGGGCGCGGTCGCGTCCGGCTCGGCCAGGCCGCGGATGTCGTACCGGCCGCCGCGCTCCCTCGGTCCTGTGCTCAGCGACTCCACACCATCACCTCCCCCTCGTACGGGTCGTACGTGTCGATCTCGCGGTTCAGCACCGCGCGGATCGCGACCTCCTCGGACGCGAGCGCCACCATGTCGTCGGCTTCGTAGAGCACGAGCGGCTTCGCGGCCATCTCGTCCTTCGCCATGCCGAGGCTGTCCTCGGTGACGACGAGGTAGGTGAAGACGCCGTCGAGGTCCTCGAGGCTCTGCTTCATCGCCGTCTCCAGGGACAGGCCGTCGGCCATCCGCTGGGCGAGGTAGACGGCGATGATCTCGGAGTCGCACTCGGACTGGAACCGGTGGCCGAGGCGTTCGAGCCGCCGCCGCCACCTGTGGTAGTTGGTCAGCTGTCCGTTGTGCACGACGGCGACGTCGGAGAACGGGTAGGCCCAGTACGGGTGCGCGCCGGCGATGTCGACGTCGGACTCGGTCGCCATCCGGACGTGCCCGATCGCGTGCGTACCGGTGAACGCGTCGAGCTTGTACTGCTCGGCGACCTGCTCGGCGTCGCCGAGGTCCTTGACGATCTCCAGCGAGTGACCGAGGGACAGGACCTCACAGCCCGGGACGTCCTCGACGTAGTCGGCGAGCGGCTTCAGTTCGCCCTCGTAGCGGAACGTCGCCCGGTAGGCGTACTCGTTCGCGCCGTCCACCCGGTCGACGGTGGCGCCGATCTTCGCCAGCCGGGACTCGACCTCGCGCTTGCTGCGGGCGAGCCGGTCGCCGTAGGAGAAGTCACCGGTCTCGTTGGGGTCGGCGAGCTTGAACCGCATGACGAGCAGGTCGCTCGGCTGCCCGTAGAGCGCGTAGCCGGTGGAGTCCGGCCCGCGGTGCTTCATGGCCTGCAGCATGCGGCACATCTCGTGCCCGACGTCGCCGCTCCGATGCCTGTGGATGATGCCGGCGATACCGCACATCGCGGTGCTCCCTTCCCCGAAAGTGCCGGTGGGTCACGCCCGTGTCGGGCTCGCGTCAGGGCAGGATGTCGAGGTACTCGTTGACGTCCCACTCGCTGACGGTCGCGCAGAAGCGCTCCCACTCGTCCCGCTTGTAGTGCTCGAAGACCCGGAACATGTCGCCGGGCAGCGCGTCCCTGATCACGCCGTCGGCCCGCAGCGCCTCGAGCGCGTCGCCGAGGGTCATCGGGATCTTCTTGACCTCCTTGCCCGCGGCCATGGCCTCGTAGATGTTGCGCTCCTCCGGCGGGCCGGGGTCGAGGTCGCGCCTGATGCCGTCGTCCATCGCCTTGATCAGCCCGGCCATGGACAGGTACGGGTTCACCGCCGACGACGGAACGGTACTCGAACCGGCCGGGCGCGCTCACCCGCAGCGCGGTGGTGCGGTTCTGGAAGCCCCAGTCGGCGTACAGCGGCGCCCAGAACCCGGTGTCCCACATCCGCCGGTACGAGTTCACGGTGGGCGAGGTGAGGCAGGTCAACGCGTCCAGGTGCTCGAGTACGCCGCCGATCGCGCGCAGCCCGAGCTTGCTCGGCATCCGCGGGTTCTCGCCGTCGGGCAGGAACGCGTTCTCCTCGCCCTGCCAGAGCGAGATGTTGTGGTGGCAGCCGTTGGCGGACACGCCCATGAACGGCTTGGGCATGAAGCAGGGGAACACGCCCATCTCCCGGCCGACCTGGCGGCAGATCTGCCGGTAGGTCGTGAGCCGGTCGGCGGTGCGCTCGGCACGGTCGAACTGCCAGTTCAGCTCGAGCTGGCCCGGAGCGTCCTCGTGGTCGCCCTGGATCATGTCCAGGCCCATCGCGCCCGCGTACTCCATCACCTTGTGGATCACCGGCTGGAGTTCGGCGAACTGGTCGATGTGGTAGCAGTACGGCTTGGTCTTGCCCTCGACCGACGGCGTGCCGTCCGGGTTGAGCTTGAGCCACATCATCTCCGGCTCGGTGCCGACGCGGAGGTGCAGCCCGGTGTCGGCCTCGAACTCCTGGTGGATCCGCTTCAGGTTGCCGCGGCAGTCCGACGTCAGGTACGCGCCGCCGTCCACCTCCTCCTCGCGGCCGCGGAACAGCGTGCAGAACACGCGCGCGGTCTTCGGGTCCCACGGCAGCACGCAGAACGTCTCGACGTCCGGGACGCCGATCAGCTCGCGCGCCTCCGGCCCGTAGCCGATGTAGTCGCCGTGCCGGTCGATGAACAGGTTGGCGGTGGCGCCGTAGACGAGCTGGAAGCCGTCGTTCGCGAACTTCTCCCAGTGCGCGGCCGGTGCGCCCTTGCCGACGATGCGGCCGGTCACCGAGACGAACTGGTAGTAGATGTAGCTGACGCCGCGCTCGTCGATCTCCTTGCGGATGCGGGCGATCTGGTCGTCTCGACCGGGCTGTGCGACGAACTGCTCGAGATCGGTACTCATCGGTTACCTCTACCTCCTCGGGGCCCGACGCGGGCCGGTCGGTGCGTGCGGAGGGTCCGGCGAATCCACACCAAGTAAACTCTGTCTCCCCTCAGGAGACAACACCTTGCCGGGATTTCGGTCCGGTTGAGGGCGGCACGACGGGTTACTGTTGATCTCCGTACGGACTGTGACCAGGTGGGAGGTGCGCGACCATGACGGCTGAGCACACCGAACTCACCGACCTCGACGAGCCCGACGAACCGGGTGGGGCGCTCGGCGCGGTCATCGCGAGCCGGCTGCGCGAGTTCCGGCAACGGCGCGGCTGGACCGTGGGCCGGCTCGCCGAGGCGAGCGGGGTCTCGAAGAGCATGCTGTCGAAGATCGAGAACGCCCAGGCGTCACCGAGCCTCGCCACCCTCGGCCGGCTGTCGGAGGCGCTGACGGTGCCGGTGACCGCGTTCTTCCGCGGCCTGTCCGAGGAACAGGACATGGTGTTCGTCAAGGCGGGCAGCGGCCTGGACATCCATCACAAGGGCGCCGGGCCCGGGCACCGCTACCAGATGCTCGGCGCGATGCGCGCGCCGCACGACACGCTCGAACCGATGCTCGTGACGCTCACCGAGCGCAGCGAGGTCTTCCCGCTGTACCAGCACGCGGGCACCGAGCTGATCTTCATGATCTCCGGGAAGATGGAGTACTGCTACGGCGACGCGCGGTATCTGCTCGAGCCCGGCGACGCCATGCAGTTCGTCGGCGAGGTGATGCACGGCCCGGGTGAGCTGGTGGCGCTGCCGATCCAGTTCCTGGCCATCAAGTCGGTCACGCCGGGCGGCGGCTGAGGGTGACGGACCGAACGTGTGAGGGGCACCCTGGTCATGTCATGACGTGACCAGGGTGCCCCTCACCCGCGTTGGCATCGCGCCGGCGGCGGCAGATCGCCGCGCTGTGAGCGGCGTTGAACCTGGCGCAACGAGATTTCCTGCGGGGGTTTACATCCGGCGCCGGATCGCCGGATGATGCCCAGAAGGCCTCGTCGACTCGGGCGGGTGAGTGCGATGACGTTGACCGTCCCGGCCGGGACGCCCCGGTTGCGGCTGCCCGGACTGGTCGAACGCGAGCCGAACCTGGAGACGTACTGGGTGCGGCCCGGCGGTGTGACGGCCGTCCGGCTGGACGCCGGCGACGAGCTGACCGTGATCGACCGCGCCGGCCGGCAGCGTGCGGAACTGACCGTCATCGGCCGTGACGGCGTCGACGGCGCCTCGCTCGGCCTGCGTCCCGGCGGTCCGGCGACGGCGCTGCGGTCCCTCGCGTCGCCGCAGGCGCAACCCGGTGACGGCCGCGACGCCATCCTGTCCGTCCTCGTCGCCGCCGAGCTCGACCCCGCCGCCATGACCGCGACGGAGCTGTTCGGCGACTGGTCGCCCGCGGGATCGAAGGAGACGTTCACCGCCGCCGAGCCCGTGCAGGTGCTCGTCGGCGCGCCGGCCCGGCCGATGAGCGTCGAGGAGGAGGCCGCCAACCCGCCGTCGGAGCTGGTGCTCGAGATCCGGCGCGCCACCGTCCGGCCGCCGACCGGACGCGAGCTGCCGCCCCCGCTCGCCGACCCGGTGCTCGACCTGAGGATCGACGCGGCCACCGCGCGGAGCTACGAGGTGAAGGCCGGGCAGTACATCCAGGTGCTCGACGTCGAGGGCCGGCAGTGCTCGGACTTCCTCGCCTTCCACCGCAGACAGCTCGACGACGGCGTCGAGCGCGGGCTCGACTCCACCACCACCCGGTACTTCATGGGCAACGCGTACCCGCAGCCGGGCCTGTTCGGCAAGTTCTACGACCAGGACGCGCAGCCGCTCGTGGAGGTGGTCAGGGACACCGTCGGCCGGCACGACACGTTCGGCCTGGCCTGCAACGCCAAGTACTACGAGGACTTCGGCTATCCCGGCCACGTCAACTGCACCGACAACTTCAACCGCCAGCTCGACAGGTATGCCATCGCGGCGCGCAAGGGCTGGCCGGCGCTGAACCTCTTCTACAACACCGCGTTCGACGAGCAGAACCTGCTGGTCTTCGACGAGCCGTGGTCACGGCCCGGTGACTACGTCCTGATGCGCGCGATGACCGACCTGGTCTGCGCGTCGTCCGCCTGCCCCGACGACGTCGACCCGTCCAACGCCTGGGTACCGACGGACATCCACATCCGGGTCTACGACGCGGAACGGAAGTTCTCCATGGCCATCTCGCACCGTGTGACTCCCGAGTCCGAAGCGAAGCTCACGAAGGAGACGGCGTTCCACCCGCGGACGTCCGCGCTCACCCGGCAGTTCACCGAGTACCGGGGATACTGGCTGCCGACCAGCTTCGACACGCACGGGCCGCTCGACGAGTACTGGGCGTGCCGCGAGCGCGCCGCCGTCATGGACCTCTCGCCGCTGCGCAAGTTCGAGGTGCTCGGCCCGGACGCCGAGGCGCTGCTGCAGGCGTGCGTGACGCGGAACATCCGCAAGCTGTCCACGGGGCAGGTCGTCTACTCGGCGGTGTGCAACGAGACCGGCGGCATGATCGACGACTGCACGGTGTTCCGGCTCGCGGACAACAACTTCCGGTTCGTCGGCGGCGACGAGTACGACGGCGACTGGCTGCGCCAGCAGGCCGAGCGGCTCGGGCTGGACCGTGTGTGGGTCAAGCACTCCACCGACCAACTGCACAACATCGCCGTGCAGGGGCCGGCGAGCCGCGACCTGTTGCGCGAGCTGATCTGGACACCTGCGACGCAGCCGGCGTTCACCGACCTCACCTGGTTCCGGTTCGCCGTCGGGCGGCTCGGCGACCACAACGGCATCCCGCTGCTGGTGTCGCGCACCGGGTACTCGGGTGAGCTCGGCTACGAGCTGTGGGTGCACCCGAAGGACGGGCCCGCGCTGTGGGACGCGGTCTGGGAGGCCGGGCAGCCGCACGGCCTGCTGCCGCTCGGGCTGGACGCGCTGGACATCCTGCGCATCGAGTCCGGCCTGGTCTTCGCCGGCTACGACTTCTCCGACCAGACCGACCCGTTCGAGGCGGGCATCGGGTTCACCGTCCCGCTGAAGACGAAGGAGGACGACTTCGTCGGACGGGACGCGCTGGTGTCGCGGAAGGCGAACCCGCAGCGTACGCTCGTCGGGCTGGAGCTCGCCGGCAACGAGCCGGCCGAGCACGGCGACTGCGTCCACGTGGGACGCTCACAGGTCGGCGTCGTCACGAGCGCCACGCGGTCGCCGATCCTGCGCAAGAACATCGCGCTGTGCCGGATGGCGGTGCAGTACGCGGACCTCGGCACCGAGGTCGAGGTGGGGAAGCTGGACGGCCACCGCAAGCGCATCCCGGCGCAGGTCGTCCGATTCCCGTTCTACGACCCGGACAAGACGCGGCCGCGCTCGTGAGCGACCCGGCACCGGCGTCACGGAAGCGGGAACGGCTGGGGCGTGAGCGTCCCGGCGTGGTCCTGCACGGCCCGCCGATCACCGTACGCTGCCGGTGCGGCGAGCGCCGCGACCTCGCGTACGGCGAGGTGTGGCTGTGCGGCGACTGCGACCTGCGCTGGGACACGCGGCAGATCCCGCGCGAGCAGTACCAGCGGATCCGGGCGGTCCAGCTGCGCTACCGCGCGGTGCCCGTCGTCCTGGGCCTGGTCGTCGCAGGGCTCGCGCTGCTGTTCTACCTCACCGGCAACACGTACTCGATGTTCATCCTGATCCCCGTCGCGCTCATGGGCTGGATGACCCTGCTCCGGCCGATCCAGCGCAACCGCTACCGCCGCGCGATCGCGGGCCTCCCGACGTGGCGCCTACGCCCGAACCCGAGCCCCTCGTCGCATGATCATGAAAGTTCATACGGGTCATAGCCCGGACGAACCTTCATGATCACGGAAGGGTGGGAGCGGGGGTGCCGGCGGAGGTCTCGGCGGCCAGCGCAGCCGCCTCGGCCCCGGACGGCATCTGCGGCGTGACCTGCCGCAGCTCGATGCGTTCGCGGTCCTCGACGAGCTTCCGGTAGAAGTACAGCAGCAGCGAGATGCACAGGACGGCGACGCCGATGAGGGTCTTGGACAGCCCGTAGCCGTACTGGTTGGCGAACACGAAGCCGCCCAACACGACGAACATCAGGTTCGCCACGGCCAGCACCGCGGCGATCGGCACCCACACCGCGGAGCGTCTGATCGGGCGCGGCCAGAGCCGGCGATCCCTGCGCAGCAAGAGGAATCCGGCCAGGGCGAAGAAGTGCGAGAGTACGTAACCGAGGTTGCCCGCCGCGAGGATCTCGATGGCGCTGCCGAAGAACACGATGAGGAAGATGTTCAGCAGGCCGTCGACCATCATGCCGCGGCCCGGCACGTGGTGCTTGTTGAGCACGGCGAGCCACTTGATGGTCATGCGGTCCTTCGCGATGCCGTAGAGCGCCCGCGACCCGTCCATCGTGGCCGTCTCCATGGTCAGCACGATGCCCGCGACCATGCAGAGCACGAGGATGCTGCCGACGACATGCCCGCCGATCGCGTCGAGCGCCTGGGCGTAGAAGGCGATCAGGGTCGAGTCGTCGGTGATGGCCTTCGTGCCGAGCGTGCCGCCGACGCCGAGCGGCAGCAGGATGTACACGAGCAGCGAGAACGCGGCCGACGAGTAGAGCGCACGGGGCGTGTCGGAGCGGGTGTTGCGGTACTCCGGCGCGAACGCCGCGACCGACTCGAAGCCGTACGACGACCAGGCCATGAAGTACAGCCAGGTGACCGCGAGCCCGAACCCCGCCATGCCGCCGCCGATGCTCCACTGCATGTTGCGCGCGTGCCAGTCGCCCGTGAGGTACGGCAGCAGCATCATGACGAGCAGCGGGATCATCAGCAGGATGCCGGTGACGTAGGAGAACCACACGGACGCCCGGATGCCGCGCGCGCCGAAGAACCAGACCATCAGCACGAACACGATGCCGATGAGCACGGGCAGGTCCAGGTGGAAGTGCGCCGCGGACACGGAGAAGTTGGCCTTGGGGAAGAACTGCGTGTGCAAGAGCGTGCCCGCGATCAGGCCGCTGATCGACAGCACGGTCGACCAGGCGAACCAGTAACCGAACGTGGCGAGCGGGCCGATCGGGGAGAAGTACCTGCGCCACGCCTCGTGCGCGAACAGCGCGATGCCCCCGGACTTCAGCGGGAACATCGTCGCGAGCTCGGCGTAGATGGCGTTCTGGAACAGCCCGAGTGCGACCGAGATCGTCCACAGCACGGTCGCGCCGAGCGTGCCGAGCCCGGCGATCGAGCCGCCCAGGGCGGCCACCAGGAAGCCGGGATTGGCGAGGGCGACCATGAAGCCGTCCCACCACGACATCGCCTTCAGCAGTTGACGTTCCTCGACCGCCGCCGTGGCGACCGGTTCGTCCATCCTCGCGGCCTCGTCCGATGCCATCCCATGACCTCCTCGCGCCGGAGTGGATGAGCCAGGGCACACGGGCCTCGAGCCGTGTTTATCTGCACGACTCAAAGTTTCACTAGAGGGTAGCGCCGAGGCCCGCGGCTGGGAACCCCTCGCGCACCGCGATGTGCCGCCGCCGCGAATTGCCCGTGTTCTGGTTATTTCGCGGGCGGAATCGGGTGGTCCAAGCGGAAGATGTTCTGCGGGTCGTAACGGAATTTCAGCTCCGTGAGCAGCCGGTAGTCGTCCGGTTCGTATCCGGCGCGTATCTGCTCGGGCGTCGCGGTGTCGCCGTAGAGATAGTTGACGAATCGCCCCGTCACACTCGAGGACAGTTCGGTCACGACCTGCTCGTGCCGTGTCCGCGCCGCGTCGGCCGTCACGTCGAACAGCGGCGACAGCACGCTCAGCATGTACGCGGCGCCGCGGTTCCCCACGCAGTTGGCCACCGCGGGTGGACGGGCGAGCGCGCCGCCGAGGTGCCGTACCTGGACGATGCACGGGACGGGGGACGCGGGGCCGGCGAGCCGGACGACGGCGTCCGCCCGGCCGGCGTCGAGCCCGGTGAGCGCGACGCCGGTCCCGCAGTAGCCGTGCGGCCACGGCGGCTCGCTGTGGATCGACCCGGACTCGGTGTACGGAATCTCGGTGAGGGTGTCGAGAGCCCGCGGCGCGGCGGCGCGCAACGGCGCGACGAGCCGTTCACCGGCGTCCGCCGCCCCTGCGTACGCGATCCGCACCTGCGCGGTGAACCGGCCGCGCAGCGGTTCGGGGACGCCCTGCATGTCCGGGAGCACGATCAGGCCGAGCGAGCTGCTCATCTCCTCCGGCAGGTCGCGCGTCCACTCCAGGTACGCGTGCACCGCGGTGTGGACGTGCTCGCCGGTGAACGCCAGCATGCCGCCGTAGAGCCGGGGGAGCGGGAAGAGCGCGATCTCCATGGCGGTGACGGCGCCGAAGTTGCCGCGGCCGCCGCGCAGAGCCCAGAACAGCTCCGGCTCGGAGTCGGCGGACGCGTGCCGCGGTTCGCCGTCGGCGGTGACGACGTCGATGCCGAGCACGTGGTCGGCCGCGTAGCCGTACCGCCTGCCGACGAGCGGCAGGCCGCCGCCCAGCGTGTAGCCGACCGCTCCGACGTCGGGTGAGGTGCCGGACAGCGGGGCGAGACCGTGCCGGTGGGACGCGTCGATGACGTCCCGCCAGCGCGTGCCGGCGAGGACGCGGGCTGTCCTGCTGGCCGCATCTACGCTGACGCCGGTGAGCTCGCGGGTGGCGACCTGGACACCGCGGTCGGTCGCGACGGAACGCCCGTGCCCCGTCGCCTCCACGCCGACCGGGAGCTCGCGGTCGGCCGCGCTCTTCACGGCCGCGCGGACGTCGTCGGCTGTGCCGGCCACGACGATCTCGTCGGGTTCGCGGTCGACGGCGAGCTGAAAGCCGGCGCGGGCGTCGTCGTATCCGGGATCGGTCTTCTCCAGCGTCTGCGCGTTCCTCATGAGCCCACCGTCGGTCATCGATGGCGATAAGTCCAACAGCTGGTCGGTCTCGCAACTAGCATGTCTGGTTATGGAACTGAGGCAGTTGAGATACCTGGTGACGGTGGCCGAGGAGGCGAACTTCACCCGTGCGGCGGCGCGGCTGCACGTCGCCCAGCCCGGGGTCAGCGCCCAGGTGAGGCGGCTGGAGCGGGAGCTCGGCCAGGAGCTGCTGGACCGGTCGGGCCGGACCGTCCGGCTCACTGAGGTCGGCGAGGCGGTGCTGCCGTACGCCCGCGCGGCGCTGAGCGCCGTCGACGGTGCCCGCCGGGCGGTGGACGAGCTGTCCGGGCTGGTCC
>DASUWX010000097.1:0-5187 GCA_036378185.1 Streptosporangiales bacterium
CGACACCACGCCGGTCACCAACCGCGCGTACGCCGCCTTCGTCGAGGACGGCGGGTACGACGACCCGCGCTGGTGGACCACGAAGGGCTGGGCCTGGCGGAACGAGTCGGGCAAGCGCGGTCCCGCCTTCTGGCGGCGCGAGCAGGGCCGGTGGACCCGGCGCAGGTTCGGGCACGTCGAGCCGTTGCCGCCGGACGAGCCGGTGCAGCACGTCTGCTGGTACGAGGCGGACGCCTACGCCAGGTGGGCGGGCAAGCGGCTGCCCACCGAGGCGGAGTGGGAGAAGGCCGCGTCCTGGGACCCGGCGACCCGCACCAAGCGCCGGTATCCGTGGGGCGACGAGCCGCCGACCGACGAGCTGGCGAACCTGGGCCAGCTGCGCTACCGGCCGGCCGCCGCCGGATCGTTCCCCGGCGGTGCGTCCGCGGACGGCGTCCGCCAGCTGCTCGGCGACGTGTGGGAGTGGACGGGCACCGACTTCACCGGTCACCCGGGCTTCTGCGTCTTCCCGTACCGCGAGTACTCCGAGGCGTTCTTCGGCGACGGCTACAAGGTGCTGCGCGGCGGGTCCTGGGCCACCGACCCGTCCGCGTCGCGCAACACGTTCCGCAACTGGGACCACCCGATCCGCCGGCAGATCTTCGTCGGCTTCCGCTGCGCCAGGGACGCGTGAGCGCACCGTGTGCCGTCACGTCGCCTACCTCGGCCCACCGGTCACGCTGCGGTCACTGCTGCTCGACCCGCCGCACTCGCTCTGCGTCCAGTCCTACGCGCCCCGGCGGCAGCGGCACGGCACGGTGAACGTCGACGGGTTCGGCGCGGGCTGGTACGTCGACGGGCGCGCCGAGCCGGTGCGCTACCGGCGTGCGCAGTCGATCTGGAGCGACCAGTCGTTCGCGAGCCTCGCGCCGACCATCGCTTCCGGCTGCGTGCTCGGCGCGGTGCGCTCGGCCACGCCCGGGTTCCCGTCCGACGAGTCGTGCGCCGCGCCGTTCACCGAGGGCCCCTGGCTGTTCAGCCACAACGGGGCCACGGCCGATCCCGGCCTGGTGCGCAAGGCGCTGCGGGACGGGATCGAATGGGTGCCCGACGCGCTCGCGCCGGTCGACTCGGCGTTCCTGTTCGGCCTGGCCGTCGCGCGCTGGCGCGCCGGCGCCTCGCTGGGCGCGGGCCTGGCTGGCGTCGCCCGCGACGTCGCCACGGCGGGCGACGGCCGGGTCACGCTGCTGGCCGCCGACGGCGAGCAGGTCGCCGGCGTCACGTGGGGCGAGCCGATGTACGTGCGCCGCCACGCCGGCGCCGTCGTCGTGGCGTCCGAGCCCTACGAGGACGACCCCGGTTGGGAGGAGGTGCCCGACCGCCGGCTGATCGAAGCCACCTGCGCCACCGTGACCGTGACCCCGATCGAGGGAGACGCGTGACCACATCCACAGACGTACGCATCGACCGGCACCTGACCGACGACGACCTCGCCGACGCGTTGCGGCGCGACGTCCGCCAGGGCCTCACCTCGACCCCGAAGACCCTGCCACCCAAGTACTTCTACGACTCCCGCGGCAGCGAGCTGTTCGAGCGGATCACGCGGCTGCCCGAGTACTACCCCACCCGCACGGAACGCGCGATCCTCACCGCCCACGCACCGGAGATCGCCAAGCTCTCCGGCGCCGACACCCTGGTCGAGCTGGGCTCGGGGTCGTCGGAGAAGACCCGGCTGCTGCTCGACGCCATGGGCTCGGCCGGAGTGTTGCGCCGCTACGTCCCCGTCGACGTCAGCGAGAGCGCGCTGCTGGGGGCCGTGCACGGGCTGCGCGCGGCGTACCCCGATCTCGCGGTGCACGGCGTCGTCGCCGACTTCGACCGGCACCTGGACCGGCTGCCGCAGGACGGCACCCGGCTGGTCGCGTTCCTCGGCGGCACCATCGGCAACCTGGTGCCCGCCAAGCGCGCGCGGTTCCTGCGTGACATCCGCGCCCAGCTCCGCGACGGCGACGCGCTGCTGCTCGGCACCGACCTGGTCAAGGACCCGGCCCGCCTCGTCGCGGCGTACGACGACTCCGCGGGAGTCACCGCGGAGTTCAACCGCAACGTGCTCCACGTGATCGACCGCGAGCTGGACGCCGACTTCGTGCCCGAGGGGTTCGCCCACGCCGCCGTCTGGGACGCCGACAACGAGTGGATCGAGATGCGGCTGCGGTCGGAGGGCGAGCAGCAGGTGCGGGTCCGCGCGCTCGGTCTCACGGTGCGGTTCGCGCCCGGGGAGCAGATGCGCACGGAGGTCTCCGCGAAGTTCCGGCGCGACGGCGTCGAGCGCGAGCTCGCTGCCGCGGGCCTCCGGCTCGCGTCCTGGTGGACCGACCCGGCCGGCGACTTCGCGCTATCGCTGTCGGTGCCGGACCCCACACCGGCGGCATCCGCCAGGAGATAACCGGGTCAGTCCTTGCAGATGCCAGGTGAGGATCGGATATCGTCTGGCACATGCGGGCCACTCACTATCAGCTCGGGCGGGCGGCCCAGCTGCTCGGCGTCAGCGCCGACACGCTGCGCCGCTGGGTCGACGCCGGCCGCCTGCGCAGTGAGCGCGACGCTGCCGGCCGCCGCACGATCGCGGCGGTCGACCTCGCCGCGTTCGCGACCGAGATCGGCGACTCCGGCGAGCACCCGCTCGCTCGGCCCCGCACGTCCAACCGCAACACCTTCCCCGGGCTGGTCACGCGCGTCGTCCGCGGCGACGTGATGGCGCAGGTCGAGATCCAGGCGGGCGCGTTCCGCGTCGTGTCGCTGCTGTCCACCGAGGCGGTCGACGAGCTCGGCCTCGAGCCGGGCGCGGAGGCGGTCGCCTGCGTGAAAGCCACCAACGTCACCGTGGAGGTGCCCTCGTGAGACTCCGTGCGCTCGCCCTCGTCGTCGCGCTCGCCGCGCTGCTTGCGCCCGTCGCGGCATGCGGCAAGAGCGGCGGGAGCGGGCAGGCGAAGACCACCCTGACCGTGCTCGCGGCGGCGTCGCTGACCAACGCGTTCGGCGAGATGAAGGCGGCGTACGCGAAGGACCATCCGGACGTGACGCTGCGGTTCTCGTTCGCGGGGTCGCAGGAGCTCGCCGCGCAGGTGCGGTCCGGCGCGCCGGCCGACGTCATCGCCACCGCCGACGAGAAGACGATGACCGCCCTGTCGAAGTACGTCGTCGACCCGGAGCCGTTCGTCACGAACCGGCTCGCGATCGTCGTCGGCAAGGGCAACCCGAAGCACATCACGACGTTGCGGGACCTCGCGCGCTCCGACCTGAAGGTGGTGCTCGCGGGGCCGACGGTGCCGGCCGGGCGGTACGCGCGGCAGATCCTCGCGCGGGCCCAGGTGACGGTGCGGCCGAAGAGCGAGCCGACCGACGTCCGACAGGTGCTCACTCCGGTGCGGCTCGGCGAGGCGGACGCGGGCATCGTCTACGTCACCGACATCAAGGACGCGGGCGGCTCGCAGGTGCAGGCGGTGTCGATCCCGGCGAAGCAGAACCTGATCGCCACCTATCCGGTCGCGGCCATCAAGGACAGCCGGCACGCGGCCGCGGCGAAGGCGTTCGCCGCCTGGCTGCGGACCGAGCCGGCGACCGCGATCCTCACCGAGCACGGCTTCGGCCGGCCGCCGAAATGACGCCGACGCCGTGGGTCGGGCCGTGAACCGGGCCGCCCGGCCGCTCGAACGGGCACCGCGCCCGCCGGTGGTGCTCGTCGTGCCGGCGTTCCTGGCGCTGCTGTTCGTCGCGCTGCCGCTGGCCGGCCTGCTCACCCGCACGCCCTGGCCCGCGCTCGGCCGGCTGCTCACCCGGCCCGACGTGCTGTCGGCGCTGTGGCTGTCGGTGGAGTGCTCGTTCGGTGCGCTCGTCCTGAGCGCGGTGCTGGGGGTCCCGCTCGCGTTCCTGCTCGCCCGCACGCGGTTCCCCGGCAAGGCACTCGTGCGCGCGCTCGTGACGCTGCCGCTGGTGCTGCCGCCCGTCGCCGGGGGCGTCGCGCTGCTGCTCGCGTTCGGGCGGCGCGGCGTCGCCGGGGGCGTCCTCGACGCGCTCGGCGTCCAGCTGCCGTTCACGACCGCGGGGGCGATCGTCGCGGAGGCGTTCGTCGCGCTGCCGTTCCTGGTGCTCTCGGTGGAGGGGGCGCTCGGCGGGCTGGACGCGCGGCACGAGGAGGTCGCGGCGACGCTCGGTGCCCGCCCGCTGCGGGTGTTCGTCACCGTGACGCTGCCGCTCGTCGCCCCCGGGCTCGCCGCCGGGGCCGCGCTCGCGTGGGCGCGCGCACTCGGCGAGTTCGGTGCCACCATCACGTTCGCCGGCAACCTCCCCGGCTCGACGCAGACGCTGCCGCTCGCCGTCTACGTCCTGCTGCAGGACGACCCGGCGGCCTCGATCGCGCTGAGCCTGCTGCTGCTCGCGGTGTCGGTCGCGGTACTGCTGCTGTTGCGCGGCTCCTGGCTGACGCCGGGCTCACGGCGGCACCGTACGGTGAGCCGGTGATCCGAGGCGCGCACCGGAGGGCACCGTGAGCTATCTCGACGCGCGGGTGCGTGCCGGCGTCGTCGACCTGCGGCTCACCGCCGAGCGCGGCGAGACGGTCGCCGTCGTCGGGCCGAACGGTGCCGGCAAGACGACGCTGCTGCGCTCGCTCGCCGGCCTGGTCAACCTGGTGGACGGCGAGATCCGCGTCGGCGGGCGCGACCTCACGCCGCTGCCGCCGCACCGGCGCGACGTCGGCCTCGTGCCGCAGGGCCACGTGCTGCTGCCCAACCTCACCGCACGAGGCAACGTCGCGTACGGCCTCCGGGCGCACGGCGTCGGCCGGCGCGAGGCCAGGAGGCGCGCGGGCGACTGGCTGGAGCGGCTCGGCGTCGGCGACCTGGCGAACCGCCGGCCGCGGACGCTCTCCGGCGGCCAGGCGCAGCGCGTCGCGCTGGCCCGCGCCCTCGCCGTCGAGCCGGCACTGCTGTTGCTCGACGAGCCGCTCGCCGCGGTCGACGCCGCCGCCGCCGTCGAGCTGCGCCGCACGCTGCGGGAGCACCTCACGGCGTACCCGGGCGTCTGCCTGCTGGTCACCCACGACCCGGTCGAGGCCGTCACGCTCGCCGACCGGCTGGTCGTGGTCGAGGGCGGCGCGGTCGTCCAGGACGGGTCGCCCGCGGGCGTGCTGCGGGCGCCCGGGTCGCG
>DASUWX010000098.1:0-12852 GCA_036378185.1 Streptosporangiales bacterium
TCACTTGGCCGCTCGCGTCGTTTCGCCCGGCTTGCCCGCATATGGAAGCCGAGCGGCCAAGTGAACCGACCAGCGGCCAAGTGAAGTCGACCGGCGCCGGGTGAAGCGGCCCGGCGGTGGCCTGGCGCCGACGAACCGGCCACTATAGGGCCCATGACGGACGAACCTGCCGAGCTGTGGACGCCGCCGGAGGATGTGCTGACGACGTCCCGGATCGGCGACTACCTGCGGTGGCTGGAACGGACCAGGGGCCTGGTCTTCCCCGGCTACGCCGAGCTGTGGCGGTGGTCGGTCGAGGACCTGGAGGGGTTCTGGGGCTCGATCTGGGAGTACTTCGACGTCCGCGGCCGTCGCCCCGACGGTGAGGTGCTCGCCGGCCGCGCGATGCCCGGCTTCCGGTGGTTCCCCGGCGCGACGCTGAACTACGCCGAGCAGGCGTTGCGCGCCGACGTCTGGGCCGACGACGCCGTCGCCGTCGTCGCGCGCTCGCAGACGCGCGGGCCGGTGGAGCTCACGGCCGGTGAGCTGCGCGAGCAGGTCGCGCGCACCCGCGCCGGGCTGGCCCGGCTGGGGGTCGGCCGCGGCGACCGCGTGGCGGCGTACCTGCCGAACATCCCGGAGACCCTCGTCCTGCTGCTCGCGGCCGCGAGCCTGGGTGCGGTGTTCTCGTCGTGCGCGCCGGAGTTCGGCACGCGCAGCGTCGTCGACCGATGGCAGCAGGTGGAGCCGACCGTGCTCGTCGCCGCCGACGGGTACCGCTACGGCGCGAAGGACGTCGACCGCACGGCCGAGATCGCCGGCATCAGGGCCGCGCTGCCCAGCCTCACCCACACCGTCGTCGTCCCGTACCTCGCCGCCGAGCCGGACGTGCCGGACGCGCTGGCGTGGCGGGAGCTGCTCGCCGTGCCCGGCGAGCTCGCGTTCGAACCGGTGCCGTTCGACCACCCCCTGTACGTCCTCTACTCGTCGGGCACCACCGGGCTGCCGAAGCCGATCGTGCACGGCCACGGCGGCATCGCGCTCGAACACCTGAAGATGCTGGCCCTGCACGGCGACCTGGGTCCCGGCGACCGTTTCTTCTGGTTCTCCACGACCGGCTGGATGATGTGGAACTACCTCGTCTCCGGCCTGCTCGTCGGCGCCACCGTGGTCATGTTCGACGGCAGCCCCGGACACCCGGACCTCGGGGCGATGTGGCGGCTGGCCGAGGAGACGGGCATGACCTACTTCGGCACCAGCGCGCCGTTCCTGATGTCCTGCCTGCGCGGCGGGGTCGAGCCGCGGCAGGTCGCGGACGTGTCCCGCCTGCGCGGCATCGGCTCGACGGGCGCGCCGCTGCCGCCCGAGGGCTTCGACTGGGTCTACGAGCACGTCGCCACGCCGGGCGCGTCGCCGGGCCTGCAGCTGGGCTCGGTCTCCGGCGGCACGGACGTGTGCACGGCGTTCGTCGGCTCGGTGCCGCTGCTGCCGGTGTGGGAGGGCGAGATCTCCTGCCGCTGCCTGGGCGCGCGCGTCGAGGCGTACGACCCCACGGGCACGCCGGTCGTCGGCGAGCAGGGCGAGCTGGTGATCACCGCGCCGATGCCGTCGATGCCCGTCGGGTTCTGGGGCGACGCCGACGGGTCCCGCTACCGGGACGCCTACTTCGCGACGTTCCCCGGCGTCTGGCGGCACGGTGACTGGGTGACGATCACCGAGCGCGGGTCCTGCGTGATCACCGGACGTTCCGACGCCACCCTCAACCGCGGCGGCGTGCGGCTGGGCACGGCCGAGCTGTACTCCGTGGTCGAGGCGATCCCCGAGGTCGTCGAGAGCCTGGTCGTCCACCTCGAGGGCGGCGCCGGCGGCCGGGACGAGCTCGTCCTCTTCGTCGTTCTGCGCAAGGGAGCGAACCTCGACGACGACCTGCGCGGCCGGATCGCCGCCGAGCTGCGCAGGTCGCTGTCGCCCCGGCACGTGCCGGACGCCATCCATCGGGTCACCGCCGTGCCGAAGACGCTGTCGGGGAAGAAGCTGGAGGTCCCGGTCAAACGGATCCTGTCCGGCGTTCCGGTGGAGCAGGCGGCGGCGAAGGGCGCGTTGGTCAACCCAGAGTCGCTGGCGGAATACGAGAGGTTGGAGCGGTAGACGGGGTGCCGCTGCGCTGAGCGGGAAAGACCGTGTGACGATGGTCGCCGAGTGGACGAGTAACCCCCTCGTTCCCCTAGCATGCGAGCCGCGTTACCCGTACGCTGCCCGGCGGTAACGTCCGCCGGGTCCGAGGAGCCAGGAGCCGAGCACGTGCGCTTACGTCTGACGCCCCGTGATCAGCAGTTCTACGACCTGTTCACCGAATCGGCCACGAACCTCCTGATGGGGTCGCGGCTCCTGACCGAACTGTTCAACGACGACGCCGACCGCGAGGCGATCGCGGAGAAGATGCGGGCCTGCGAGCACGCAGGAGACGACGCCGTCCACCGCATCATGCAGCGGATGAACCAGACGTTCGTCACCCCGTTCGACCGGCAGGACATCTACCGCCTCGCCGGCGAGATGGACGACGTCATGGACTTCATGGAGGCCGCCGCGGACCTCGTCGTCCTCTACCAGCTGGACGAGCTCCCGCGCGAGATGATCGGCCAGGTCGAGGTGCTCGAACGGGCCGCCGAGCTCACCGCTGACGCGATGCCGCGGCTCAAGTCGATGCGCGACCTTGAGGAGTACTGGATCGAGATCAACCGGCTGGAGAACCAGGGCGACCAGGTCTACCGGCGGCTGCTCGCGCACCTGTTCGGCGGCGACTACGACGCGCTGACCGTGTTGAAGCTCAAGGAGGTCGTCGACCAGCTGGAGCAGGCGATGGACGCGTTCGAGCACGTCGCCAACACGGTCGAGACCATAGCGGTCAAGGAATCCTGACGTGGAACTCGTCGGCCTCGTCGTCGTCCTCGCCGTCGCGCTGTTCTTCAACTACACCAACGGTTTCCACGACGCCGCCAACGCGATCGCGACGTCGGTGTCGACCCGTGCGCTGACACCTCGCGTCGCGCTCGCGATGGCCGCGGTGATGAACCTGGTCGGCGCGTTCCTCGGCACCAAGGTCGCCGCGACGGTCGGCAAGGGCATCATCGAGCCGCCGAACGGCGCGCACGGGCTGGTGATCGTGTTCGCGGCGCTGGCCGGCGCGATCTGCTGGAACCTGATCACCTGGTACTTCGGCCTGCCGTCGTCGTCCTCGCACGCGCTGATCGGCGGCATGGTGGGTGCGGCCCTCGCGGCGGGGAGTCCGGTGCTGTGGCTCGGGGTGGTCGACAAGGTCGTCATCCCGATGGTCGTGTCGCCGGTCGTCGGCCTGCTCCTGGGCTACCTCGTGATGCTCGCCATCATCTGGATCTTCCGCAACTACTCGCCGGCCAAGCTCAACCGCGGCTTCCGGCTCGCGCAGTCGGTGTCGGCGGCCGGGATGGCGCTGGGCCACGGCCTGCAGGACGCCCAGAAGACCATGGGAATCATGGTGCTGGCGTTGGTGGCCACCGGCTACCACAAGGGCTTCGACGTCCCGGTGTGGGTTACGGTGACGAGCGCGCTGGTGATCTCGCTCGGCACGTACTCCGGCGGCTGGCGGGTGATGCGCACGCTCGGCCGACGGGTGATCGAGCTCGACCCGCCGCACGGCTTCGCCGCCGAGGCGACCGCGGCGTCCGTCCTCTACGTCACGGCGTTCGCGTTCGCCGCGCCGATCTCGACCACGCACACGATCACCTCCGCGATCATGGGCGTCGGCGCCACCCGCCGGCTCTCCGCCGTGCGCTGGGGCGTCGCCGGCAACATCGCCGCCGCCTGGGTGCTCACCATCCCGGCCGCGGCGATCGTGGCGGCCGTCGTCTACTGGATCGCCCACGGCGTCGTGGGTGCCTAGGCAGCTCCCGGGCGTAGCCGGGGTGACGGCTGTCCGACTCGGCCGTCCTCCGGCCCAGGCGGTGACCGAGTTGCGGATGCAGAAGGACGGCGACCTCGTGGCGTGCCGTGTCGACGGTGACGTGGCGTGGCACAGCGGTACGACCGGCGATGGCGCGTCGCTCGTGCTGCAGGACGACGGCGATCTCGCCATCACCGTCGACGGCGCCGACGCGCCGCTCTGACGTACCGACCCGGTGCAGGACTTCGCCCAGCGGCGTCCTGCCGTGCTTCTCGGCGCTCTGGTGGCCCGGCTACGACACCAAGCTGATCCCGATGAAGGTCGACGGCGTCGACGTGGTCGTCCAGCTGTGGAAGGGCTGGTGCCAGAAGTTCCTGGACCTCGACACGTTCCCCGGCGGCACCCTTCGTGGACCCGCGGACCGGCGACAAGCTGGTCGACGCCGGGCCGAGGACACGTACTGGATCGGCAAGTGGATGCACGAACCGAGCTACCTGCGCTACGCGCTCGCCCGCCGCACCGGGTTTCTGGTACCCACCGACTACACGCTCGTGTACACGGTCAACGGCCGGACGTACCGCTGGTAGGCACATCGAACTCCGCCACACCGGGAGTCCCAGCCGAGCGGAACATGGTGTCGGTGCCGACGTGGTCGAAGCCGAGCTTGCGGTAGAGCGCCACGGCCGGCTCGTTGTCCTCCTCGACGTAGAGCGTGACGGCGTCGAGTGCGAGCTTCGGGCGCGCCAGGTACCGCAGGCCCACGAGCAGCAGCGCCTTGCCGAGCCCGCTGCCCTGCTCGCTCGGGTCGACGCCCAGTACGTACACCTCGCCCTCGCTGCCCTGCTCGACCTTCGTCCAGTGGAAGCCGACGAGCCGCTCGCCCCGGAACGCGAGGAAGAACCCGTCCGCGGCGAACCAGTCGGACCGCTCGCGCTCGAGCAGGTCGGCCTCGCTCACGCGGCCCTGCTCGGGATGGTGGGCGAACGCCCGCGCGTTCACCTCCAGCCACGCGCGTTCGTCGCGGCCGGGCCGGAACGCCCGGACCTCGACGCCGGGCGGCAGCCGCGGCTCGGGCAGGTCGGGCACGTCCGGGCCGGTGAGCGGGCGCCGCATCCGCCACAGCGACCGGCTGCGCACGTAGCCGAGGTGTGCGGCCAGGCCCGCGGCGGCGGGCAGCTCGCCGTGCGCCCACACCCGCAACCGCGGGTCGGTCCCGGCCGCGGCCCGGACGAGTGCCGTGCCGATCCCCTGCCGCCGGTGTGCGGGATGGACGACGACCTCGGCCGCCGTGCCCGCGGGGTCGTCCGGGTCGAGCTGCGCATACCCGGTGGGACGGTCCACGCCGGCGAGCAGGTGCACCGCCCCGGACCGGCCGGTGCGCAGCCGGAGCAGGAACTGCTCGGACAGCGGGTGCACGCCGTCGGTCTCCCACGCGGCGTCGACGATCGCGCGCACCCGCGTGACCTGGTCGGCGGTCAGTTCGTCGGCGCGTACGACGGAGCTCAGTGTCATGCGCGCCCGCTTCCGTCGCTCGCCTCCGGCAGGTGTCGCGGACGGCGTAGCGGGCCGCACGCTTGTGGTCCGCGACCCCTACCTCCGGCGAGCTCGTCAGCTCCTGCGCTCATCGGGTGGTCTCCTCCGCGGGTTCCCGGTCGCCCTCCGGGTTCCGTTCGGTCTGCTGCGGCTGCGGGACGAACCGGTAGCCCACGTTGCGCACCGTCCCGATCAGCGACTCGTGCTCGGAGCCGAGCTTCGCCCGCAGCCGGCGGACGTGGACGTCGACGGTGCGGGTGCCGCCGAAGTAGTCGTACCCCCACACCTCCTGCAGCAGCTGGGCCCTGGTGAACACCCGTCCCGGGTGCTGGGCGAGGTACTTGAGCAGTTCGAACTCCTTGAACGTGAGGTCGAGAGCGCGTCCCCGCAGCTTCGCCGTGTACGTGCTCTCCTCGATGACCAGGTCGCCGTCCCGGACGACGTCGGGCGGCTCCTCGCCGTCGGCCTCCGTGCGGGCGATCGCGAGGCGCATCCGCGCGTCGAGCTCGGCGGGGCCCGCCGTGTCGAGGACGAAGTCGTCGGCGCCCCAGTCGGCCTGGACCGCGGCGAGCGCGCCCTCGGTGACGACGAGTAGCAGGGGGCAGCGAAGCCCGGTGGCGCGGATCACGCGAGCGAGACCGCGCGCCCGGACCAGCTCGCGGCGGGCGTCCAGCAGGACGACGTCGGCGGCGGGCGCGTCCACCAGCCCGGACGCCTCGGCGGGCGCGACGCGGACCGTGTGCGGCAGCAGCGCGAGCGCGGGAAGCACGTCGGAGGAGGGGCCCGGGGCGTTGGTCAACAGCATGACCGCGCCCATCGGTCCACCTCCCGGCCTCATGTTGGAGGATAGCGGGGTGAGCCACGCGACGATCAGGTACTGGGCGGCGGCACGCGACGCCGCCGGCACCAACGAGGAGAGCTACCAGGCCGACGACCTGGGGGAACTGCTCGACCTCGCGCGCGGCCGGCACCCCGACGGCCGGTTCGCGGACGTGCTGGCGTGCTGCTCGTTCCTGGTGGACGGTGCGCCGGTGGGCAGCCGGGCACCCGGTTCCGTCGTCCTTCAGGAAGGCGCTACGGTCGAGGCTTTGCCGCCGTTCGCGGGAGGCTGACCCCGGTGCGTGTATTCGCGCGCGTGCTCGTCACGCTCGTCGTCCTCGTCCTGATCTTCCTCGCCGCCGACCGGGTCGCCGTGTACGTGGCCGAGGACCGCACCGAGGCGGCGCTGGCCTCGCAGTTCGGCGGCCGGCCGAACGTCGAGATCCACGGCTTCCCGTTCCTCACCCAGTGGGGACAGGGCTCCTACCGCGAGACGACGATCTCCGCCAGGCAGGCCACCGTCTCGAGCGCCAAGGTCGACGACCCGGTCATCACGCTCGCGGACGTGCGCACCTCGCCGTGGGCGCACAACGCGCAGGACTTCGTCGGCGCCACCGCGGGCACGGTCCGGCTGTCCGGCACCGTGCCGTTCGGGGAGTTGCCGATGCCCAAGGGCGTGACGGTGAGCCGGGACGGCAAGACCGGCAACGACGTGAAGCTGTCCGGGTCGGTGAGCCTGTTCGGCCAGCGGGAGAAGTTCCGCGCCACCGGCGCGATCTCGCTGCAGGACGGGCGGATCACGCTCAGCCCGCACAGCGTGCGGTTCCTCGGCCGGACGCCGAGCGCGGCGCTCACGGCGATCGCCCGCGACCACCTCAGGGTGAGCGTCCGCCCGCCCGCGCTGCCCGCCGGCCTGGCCGTGAGCGGCGTGGCCGTCACCGACAAGGGCATCCGGATCACCGCGACGGGCCACGACGTCAAGCTCCCGCACACGTGACGATCGGCCGCCCCTGGGTTCACCCGGGCCATGTAAACCATGCTCGTGGTGGCTTTACACGGGGCATGCGCCTGGTAAAGCCACCACCAGCCGGGTAAAGCGTCACGCCGCGGCCCCGGCCGTCGGCCGCCGACGCCGCGACGTAGACCTCGCGGCACGCTCGGTGACTACCGGCGGTCCTGGGTCCCGGGTAGAGTGGCCGGCATGTTCGCGACTGCGCTCACCAAGCGCCGCGCGGTCGACTACGTCCGCGTGAACAGCTCGCTCTGTCGCGTTCGCGCAGGCGGGCGCGCGTAGCGTCGACCGATCCAGGTCGCAGTCGCGCATCGCCCCGCACCGCAGGCACGGTCCGTCCCCGCCACCGGTGTGCGCAGGCCGTGCCTACCCACCACAACCCCGGGGGCGACCCCGGACCCGCACAGATGTACCAGACTCCCCTTTTGCAAGGAGGCACGGCATGAGCCGTTCTGACGTACTGGTCGACGCCGACTGGGTGGCCGAGCACGCGGGTGACCCCGACGTGGTCCTGGTCGAGGTCGACGAGGACACGACGGCCTATGACAAGGGCCACATCGCAGGCGCGGTGAAGATCGACTGGAAGAAGGACCTCCAGGACCCGGTGCGGCGCGACTTCATCGACAAGCCCTCGCTCGAGGCGCTGCTCGGCGGCCGCGGCATCGGCAACGACGACATGATCGTCCTGTACGGCGGCAACAACAACTGGTTCGCGGCCTACGCGTACTGGTTCTTCAAGCTGTACGGGCACGAGAAGCTGCGGCTGCTCGACGGCGGCAGGAAGAAGTGGGAGCTCGAGTCGCGCGAGCTCGTCACCGACGTCCCCAAGCGCGAGGCCAAGACGTACTCCGCCAAGGAGCCCGACACCTCCATCCGCGCGCTGCGTGACGAGGTGCTCGGCGCGATCGGTGAGCGCAACCTCGTCGACGTCCGGTCGCCCGACGAGTACGTCGGACGCCTGCTCGCGCCCGCGCACCTGCCCCAGGAGCAGGCACAGCGGGCCGGCCACATCCCGACCGCGCGCAACATCCCCTGGGCGAAGGCGGCCAACGAGGACGGCACCTACAAGTCCGACGACGAGCTGCGCCAGCTGTACGCCGAGGCCGGTCTCGACGAGGGCAGGGACACCATCGCGTACTGCCGGATCGGTGAGCGGTCGGCGCACACCTGGTTCGCGCTGCACGAGATCCTCGACCGGCCGAACGTGAAGAACTACGACGGGTCCTGGACCGAGTGGGGCTCGCTGGTCGGCGTCCCGGTCGCGACGGGAGACGAGGCATGACCGTGGCTGACGGATGCGGCGCGCCCGAGGGCGGCGTCCAGTTGGACACCGCCGGGCTCGCCTCCCAGGCCGTCGTCGCCGGCACGGTGCGCACCGCGGACGGGCCGGCGTACCCGGCGTACGTCCGGCTGCTCAACGACTCCGGCGACTTCGTGGCCGAGGTGCCGACCGGCTCCGACGGCGGGTTCCGCTTCTACGCGGCGCCCGGCGACTGGACCGTCCGGGTGCTCGCGCCCGGGCGGGAGGCGGTGCAGCAGACCGTCTCCACCGACATCGGCAAGGTCGCCCAGGTAGCGCTACAGGTATGACGGTTTCACGCAGAGTGATGGGCACGGTTACGCGACGCTGCGGTTCCGGGTGGCCTCGGTGGTCCGTGTTCGCGGCCGCGGCGGGCGTGCAAAGATAGCGACCGTCACTCTGCAGAGCGACCCCGGCCGCGCGCGTGGCCGGACAGGGAGCGTACGGCTGATCCCCCCTGGCCGTACGCTCCTTTGTTCTTCTCAGGGCTTCCCGCGCCGGCCGTGACCGCCGGCCACGAGCATGGCGTGCACGGTGCCGCCCAGCCACGCCGCGAGCAGGCACACCATCCCGATGTCGTCGATGCCGTCGGTCGGTGCGTCCTCCGGGCTGTGGCCGAGCGCGATGAAGACGAAGGCGATGAGCGCGAAGTAGCCGGCCGCGGCCAGCCCGTGCGGCACGCTGCGCCGGCGCACCGCGAGGAACGCCACCACCGCCCAGCTGGCCACGCCGAACGACAGGAACGGGATGAGCGCGGCCACCAGTTGCGCGAGCCGGCGTCGCCACCGGCCGTCCGCGGCGGCGGCCGGGGCGGCCACCGCGGGACCCGGCATCGGCGGGAACGGCGGGCGTGGCGCCCACGTGGGGGCCGGCGCCGCGGTGGCCGGAGTCGGCACGGCGGCCGGGGCCGGGACGAGCCGAGCCCCAGGCGGCGGGCCGGCCGGGGCGGCGGGCGCCGCCGCGATCGCCGGCCGGGAGCCCGGTTCTCCCGGCGGCGGCTCTCCGCGCAGGATCGCCAGGTGGAGTGCCTTCAGTTGCTCGCCGGGTTCGATGCCGAGCTCGTCGTCGAGGTACCGGCAGGCGTCGTGGTACGCGGCGAGCGCCTCGGCCTGCCGGTCACTGCGGTACAGCGCGAGCACGAGCAGGTAGCGCAGGCGTTCGCGGAGGGGGAGCTCGGTCACCATGCTGGCCAGGTCGGCGATCACGGCGGCTTGGTGGCCCAGGGCGATCTCCACGTCCGCCCACCGCTCGAACGCGTCCGCCCGGTCCGCGGCCAGCCGCCGGCGGGTCTCGTCGAAGAACGGCCCGGCGAGGCCGGCCAGCGGCTCGGCGTGCCACAGCTCGAGCGCGCCGCGGAGTGCGGCCGAGGCCTCGGCCGGCTGTCCCCGTCGCCGCATGCCGTCCGCGTCGCGCACCAGTCGGGCGAACTCGTCGGCGTCGACGCTCCCGGCCGCGACGTCGAGGACGTAGCCCGCGTCGCTCCAGCCGAGCACGTGGCCCGGCGAGCGCGCGGGCCGGTCCGGGTCGAGGACCCGGCGCAGCCCGGCGACGTACTTCTGGACGACGTTGGGCCCGTTCTTCGGTGGCCGGTCCTGCCAGACGGCGTCGACGATCCGGGCCGTCGCGACCGGCCGCCCTGCGTGGAGGAGCAGCACGGCGAGCACCGCGCGTTGCTTGGCGGGGCCCAGGTCGACCTCGACGGCGTCCCGCCACGCGCGCACCGGGCCGAGCAGCTGGAAGCGCAGCGCCGGCGTACCGGGTCGTGGCTCCGCCATGTCACCCTCCGTGCCGCGGGCGCTGCCGCACGACGAGTCCGGCGGTGCGAGCGGTGCCGGCAGGCCGGAGCGGCAGGGGACGGCCGTGATCCGGCAGTCGCCAGCAGCATAACGGCAGCGATTCCGCAGTGTCGCCGTCCACGATCGCCGCAGACGGTGAACCCGCCGCCGGCGACGCGCCGGCGGCACGACAGGGAACGGTGGACATGAACACACTGAACGGGCGGCGCCTCGGTGCCGGTGCCGCGATGGCGGTGGCGGGGCTGCTGCTCGCCGGATGCACCGGCGGAACTCCGGCAGGGGGCGGTTCGGAGGCGGTCGCGTCCAGCTCGCCGCGGGCGTCGGCGACGTCCGGCGGCGGCCTCGAGACGTTGAGCGCGTCGAAGATCCTGGATCGGGCGGTCCGCACGTCGGAGGCGGCCACGTCGGTCCGGGTGAAGGGCAGCGGCAGGGACCACGGCGACACCGTCGCCCTCGACATGTGCATCGCGGGCAGGCACCGCGCGTCCGGCCACATCTGGCTGGGCCACCGGCGGGTCGACGTGATCCGGATCGGCTCGGTGCTCTACGTCTCGGGCAACGCGCGGTTCTGGCGGTCGTCCACCCGCCAGCAGGACGTGTCGGCGTTCACCGGCAAGTACCTGAAGACGAGCACGCACGACAAGGACTTCGCGGACCTGCTCGCCCTGATGCGGGTGCCCGACCTGCTCGCCGACGTCGCCCGGCCGACCGGGCAGGTCGCGAAGAAGGCACGGACGACCTACCACGGCACGCCGGCCGTCCCGCTCGTCGACGAGGGCAGCGGAACGCTGTACGTGGCCGCGACGGGGAAGCCGTATGTCCTCGGCCTGCGCGCGAACGGCGAACGGCTCGACTTCACCGAATACGGGCACCGGATCACGGTGCACGCGCCGCCGCGGGACCGCGTCATCCCCGTCTGACCGGCCGGCGTCAGCTTTCGGCTTCTGCGGGTGCGTTCGCCGAGGGCTCCCAGCCGAGCAGGCGCTTCGCCTTGGCCAGGCTCATCACGGAACCGGTCCGGTCGCCGCTGATCGCGAACGCGTCGAAGCCGTGGCCGCGGTAGCCGACCGCGGCCTCGATCGCCGCCGCGGTGTCGCTGGCGCGGGTGCTGACGGTCTCCTCGAACAGCGAGCCGCGTCGCGGCCAGTCGGCGTCCGGCGTGGGCAGGGTGAACCGCAGGGCGACGGTGTCCATCGACCACTCCGCGGTGGCCGTCCGGCAGACCTGCTCGCCGAGCCGCTTGGAGAGCCCGTAGAAGTCACCGGCGTCCGGCGGCGTCGACTCGTCGGGGAACCGGCCGAACTGGTCGGCGGTGGCCGGCTCGCCGGTGCCGGGGAGCACCCGCCGGTACACCGACATGCTGCTGGCGTACACCGCGTGCGTCACGCCCGCGCCGTGCACCGCGGTGAGCGCGAGGTGCAGTCCCGTGACGCCCGCGTCGAAGTGCGCCCCGATCGTGGCCGGCGTGCCCCACCCGGTCATCGGCCCGCTCGCCAGGTAGACGAGCGAGTCGGCGCCGTAGGCGAGACCCATCACGACGTCGAAGTCGCGGACGTCACCCTCGTGGTAGGTGATGCCGTAGATCGGGTCGCCGGGCGGACGCAGGTCGAGCACGGCGATGTCGTGCCGCTCGGCGAGGTACGGCAGCACGAGGGTGCCGAGCCAGCCGCAGCCGCCGACGACCAGGAGGGAGTAGGAGCGCACGACGCGATTGTGCCAAGATCATCGCCCGCGTGTCCCGGACAACCGGGACGGACCGAGCAGCGTGAGGCCGCCCTCACCCGCCTACAGGGGCGTGCGGGGCATCCTCACGCCCGGGAGCGGCCAGGCCGGCCTCCCTGGCGGCCCTGGCGACGTGCCACCAGGTCGGCTGCATGCCGAGCAGGAACGCCGCGCCGGCGAGCAGCACCAGGGCGATCGCCCCGGCCCACCAGTGGATGAGCAGCCCCAGGCCCAGGACGACGACGACCGTGACCACGATCATCAGCCACCACGGCAACGGGGCACGCCAGGTGCGCCGCATCGCGACCCGGGCCAGCTCGTGCTTCTCCCTGACATCGGTCGCGAGGTCGCCCTGGTCGGCCGGGTCGACGAGCGAGAGCGCGCGGCCGGTGAGCCGTTCGACCAGCCGCGCCTGCTCGGCGCTGGTGATGCAGACCAGGCCGTCGTTCAGCAGCGTCATCTCGTGCACGCAGGTGTCGTGGAGCGCCTGGGCCAGGTCGTACCGGTAGGCGGTCTCGGTGGGCGCCTCGGCCACCACCTGCTCGAGCACCCCGATCGCGTCGCCCGGGCGGTCCAGGTGGACGAGCGCGCGGCCGAGCGCCGCGCGGTACGCCGTGACGTGCGGGGCCAGCCTGGCCGCGGTGTCGTACCCGCCGTACGCCTGCTGGTAGTTGCCCGCCTGCGCGTAGGCCCGGCCGAGCTCGTAGTGCAGCACGGGGTTCTCCGGCTGGAGCAGCACGGCGTAGTGGTAGCTGTCGATGGCCCGCGCGTG
>DASUWX010000099.1:0-3272 GCA_036378185.1 Streptosporangiales bacterium
GTCCGGCTGGTCCAGCGTGCTGCGGGTGTCGATGGTGATCACCACGAAGCCCTGCGAGGCCAGGCGCGGCCCGAGCCACGCGATGCTCGACTGCGAGGCGGTGAAGCCCGGGGAGATGGCGACGGCGCCGAAGGTCCCCTCGGACGTGCTGGTCGGGTAGTAGATGGTGCCGCCGCCGAAGCCCGAGACCAGGCTCGACACGGTGGTCTGCGACACCGAGAACGGGCCGCGCACCGCCTCGATGCTGCTTTCCGTCGGGTCGGGGCCCCGCTCGTAGGGGTTGTCGGCCGCCTGGGCTGTCGGTGCGATCGCGAGTGCCGCGACCGCCGACAGTCCACACAGGATCCGTGTGGTTCTCCGCATGTGCCCTCTCCGTTCGCCGTTGAACACGGTCGGTGACCGACTGTGGCAAACGGACGCCGGTTGCCGCATCGGTACAATCACCGGTCCCCGCTGGTGACTGCGCCCAACGCGGCCTGGTCGGACGTACGATCGGCGACCGTGACCCCCTCCGCCGACGAGATCGTCCGCACCGCAGCGCACTGGATCGATCGCGGCATCCGCCTGGACACCCGCACCTTCGCCCACGAGCTGGGCATCTCCCGCAGCACGCTGTTCCGGCGCGTCGGCAACCGGGAGGAGCTGCTCGGCGACGCGCTCTTCTACCTCGCCGACCGCACCATGGCGGCCGCGATCCGCAAGTGGGAACGCACCGAGGGCGCCGCGGTGCGCAACGCGGAGGGGGAACTGCGGTGCCTCGCCGTCATGCGGGACTACCGCTCGGCCATCGCCGGCAACAAGGGGTTCCGGCGCTTCCTCGACGACGAGCCGACCGTCGCCATCCGGGTGCTCACCGACCCGCACGGGCGGGTGCAGCCACGGGTGATGGCCGCGCACGTCGAGCTGCTGCGCCGCGACGTCGAGGACGGCGGGTTCGTCCCCGCCGTGAGCCTCGACAGCCTCTGCTACGCCATCGTCCGGCTCGGTGAGGCGTTCCTCTACTCCGACGTCCTCGCCTCCCGCGCGCCCGACCTCGAGGCCGCGTCGACGCTGCTCGCGGCGCTGGTCGAGGGCCGGGTGCCGACGACCCCCTTGTGAAACACTCGCCCTTGGTGTTTCATCGAACTCGACTTCGAGGAGGCGCCGATGCCGGTCCGGACGGACGTGAGTTGGCCACCCGGACTGCCGGGTTCGCTGGTATATCCCGAAGTTCCGGCCGGTGCGATCCTGCTCGGCTCGGTGCGCCGGTACGGCGACAAGGTCGCCTTCTCCCGGGGTGCCGAGTCCCTGACCTACCGCGAGCTGGGTGAGCGAGCGGCGCAGGCCGCGCACGGGCTGATCGGCCGCGGCGTGAAGCCGGGCGACCGCGTTGCCCTGCGGATGCCGAACTGCCTGGAGTACCCCGTCGCCTACTACGGCACGCTGCTCGCCGGCGCGGTGTTCGTGCCGGTGAACCCGCTGCTGCCGGAGTCCGCCGCCGCCAAGCAGATCGCCGACGCAGGCGCCCAGGTGGTGCTGACCGCCGCGGACGTGCCGGGGCTCTGCGCGGGTCAGCCGACCACGCCGCCGTCCGTCGACATCGACCTCGACGAGAACCTCGCGCACCTCGCCTACACCGGCGGCACGACCGGCGAGTCGAAGGGCGTGCGCCTGCCGCACCGCAACGTCGTGGTGAACACGCTGCAGTACGCCTGCTGGATGTCCGGCTCGCTGCCCGCGCTCGACGGCAGCGGCGGCGTGGTGCTGGACCAGGTCGCCTCCGACGAGGAGTACCCGACCCGGCTCGGCGAGTCCGTCGCGATCAACCTGACGCCGTGGTTCCACGCCATGGGGACCATCGCGGGCCTGAACGCGTTGCTGCTGCTGGGTTTCACGACCGTGCTGCACGACCGGCTCGACCCCGGTGCGTACCTCGCGGACGCGGAACGGCTGAAGATCACGTCGATCGGCGGCGCACCCGCGTTGTTCGCTGCGCTGCTGAACCACCCTGCCATCGAGACGACGGACCTGACGAGCGTCAGGACGATCTCGTCCGGCGCGGCGCCCATGCCGCTGGAGATGATCAACCGGATGCGTGCGCTGGCGCCGGACGCCGTGGTGACCGAGGGCTACGGCCTGACCGAGGTGACCATGGGCGCCGTGCTGGGCCCCGTGCACCGGTCCGGTGTGCGGAAGGTCGGGACCGTCGGCGTGCCGATCTTCGACACCGAGGTGCGCATCCTCGACTCGGACGGCGCCGAGGTGCCCAACGGCGAGCGCGGCGAGGTGTGCATCAAGGGCCCGCAGGTGATGGCCGGGTACCACAACCGTCCCGACGCGACGGCCGAGGTGATCCGGGACGGCTGGCTGCACACCGGTGACGTCGGCGTGTTCGACGAGGACGGTTATCTGTCCATTGTCGACCGCATGAAGGACATGCTGCTGTACAAGGGTTACAACGTGTACCCGCGTGAGCTCGAGGAGATCCTGGCGGCGCAGCCGGGGGTCGTGGCGGCCGCCGTGGTCGGCAAGCCGGACCCGTCCGTCGGCGAGCTGCCGGTCGCGTTCGTGGTGCCCGCGAGCGACGCGGTCACCGCGGAGTCGCTGATGTCGGCGGTGAACGAGCAGGTCGTCGCGTACAAGCGGTTGCGCGACGTCGTGTTCGTCGACCAGATCCCGGTCTCGGCGGCGGGGAAGGTGCTCAAACGCGAACTGCGCGGCCGGTTGTCGTGACCGGCTACCCGCTGCGTGGCAGGGATGCCGTGCTCGGCGGGCTGCGGTCGGTGGCCGGCGGCGCCGTGCTGGTGCGCGGCGCGGAAGGGCTGGGCAAGTCGGCGTTGCTGGCCGCCCTGCGGGCCACCGCCGGTGTGCGAGTCCTTGGCGTGCAAGGGTTGCGGGCGGAGCGGGCACTGCCGCTCGCCGCGCTGCAGCGGATGTTCGGCGCCGCGTTGCCCGACGGCGCCGCGGTCCACCGCCTGCTCACCACGGTGTCGATGCCGACGCTGTGCTGGGTGGACGACGCGCAGTGGGTCGACGAGGAGTCCCTCACGGCGCTGGCGTACGCGGCGCGGCGGCTCACCGGGCACCCGGTCGGGATCGTGCTGGCCTCGCGAGACGCCTCCGAGCTGTTCGAGTCGGTGGAGCTGACCCCGCTGACCGACGACGCGGCCGACGCCCTGCTGCGGGACCGCGGTGTCCCGGCCGGGGTGCGGCCCCAGCTCGTCGAGCTGGGTGGTGGCAACCCGGCGGACCTGGTGGCACTGGCGGAGTCGCTGACCCCGGCGCAGGCGGCC
>DASUWX010000100.1:0-11429 GCA_036378185.1 Streptosporangiales bacterium
CCGAGCACGAGCACCGTGGGCCCGGCACCGGACACGGCCGCCGCGTGCCCCGCCGCGCGCAGCGCTTCCACCAGGGACAACGTCTCGGGCATCGCCGGGCGCCGGTACCGCTGGTGCAGCCGGTCCTCCGTCGCCGCGAGCAGCAGGTCGGGGCGGCCCGTGATCGCCGGCGCCAGCAGTGCGGCGCGCGCGGCGCTCGCCGCGGCGTCCGCGTGCGGCACGCTGCCGGGAAGCAGCCCGCGCGCGGCCTCAGTCGACACGCGGTGCGGCGGCACGACCGCGAGCGCGGACAGCTCGGCGGCGGGGACGAGGCGGACCGCGTCGACGACGCCGCCGCCGGTGAACGACAGCGTCAGCCCGCCGAGCAGGCACGCGGCGACGTTGTCCGGATGGCCCTCGAGTCGGGCGGCGAGCGGCAGCGCGCCGGGTCCCGCCGGGTCGGCGACGCCGGCGAGCGCCCGGCCGAGCACGACCCCGGCGACGATCGCCGCGGCGGACGAGCCGAGCCCCCGGCTGTGCGGGATCGCGTTGACGCACCGCAGGGTGAGCCCCGGTAAGCGCTCCCCCGACTCGTCGAGGGACGCACGGAGCGCGCGGACCACGAGGTGGGCCTCGTCTCTCGGCACGTCGCCCGCGCCCTCGCCGTCGACCTCGACGGTGAGACCGGCCCTGGTGACCTCCGCCTCGACCTCGTCGTAGCAGGCGAGCGCGAGCCCCGCGCAGTCGAACCCGGGCCCGAGGTTCGCGCTCGTCGCGGGAACCCGGACGCGGACCCGCTCCCGGACCGCCCTCACGCTGGGGACCCCCACTGTGGTCCTGCCCCCGTCAGGGGACCCCCACCGTGGTCATGGCCACGACGGGGGTCCCCACCCGGCCGGTTCACGCGAGGTCCAGGGCGGCGGCCACGGCGCCGACGTCGGGGGCGACGCTGGCGTCCGGCCTGCGGTCGACGGTCAGCGCCTCCGGGTCCTTGAGCCCGTGGCCGGTGAGCGTGCACACCACCCGCGTGCCGCGGCGGATCAGCCCCGACTCGGCCGACGCCAGCAGGCCGGCGATGCTCGCGGCGGACCCCGGCTCGCAGAACACGCCCTCCTCCCGCGCGACGAGCGCATGCGCGGCGAGGATCTGCTCGTCGCTGACCGCCTCGATCGCGCCGCCCGACTCGTCCCGGGCCGCGAGCGCACGCTGCCACGACGCCGGGTTGCCGACCTGGATGGCGGAGGCCCGGGTCCGCGGCTCGGCCACGACGTGGCCGGACACGATCGGCGCGGCACCCGCCGCCTGGAAGCCGAGCATGCGGGGTGTGGCGTGGCTCACACCGTCCTTCGCGTACTCGACGTACCCCAGCCAGTAGGCGGCGATGTTGCCCGCGTTGCCCACGGGCAGGCAGTGCACGTCCGGGGCGTCGCCGAGCGCGTCCACGATCTCGAACGCCGCCGACTTCTGCCCGGCGAGCCGGTGCCCGTCGGGATTGGCCGAGTTGGCGAGCAGCACCGGGTACTTCTCGGCGACCGCGCGGGTCACCCGCAGACAGTCGTCGAACGAGCCGTCCACCTCGAGCAGTCGGGCGCCGTAGGCGATGGCCTGGGTGAGCTTGCCGACCGCGATCCGGCCGCGCGGCACCAGCACCGCGCAGGACAAGCCGGCGCGGGTGGCGTACGCCGCCGCGCTCGCGCTGGTGTTGCCGGTGGACGCGCAGATCACGGCCTGCGCGCCGTCCTGGACGCCGCGGGAGATCGCGAGCGTCATGCCGCGGTCCTTGAACGAGCCCGTCGGGTTCGCGCCCTCCACCTTGAGGTACACGTCGCAGGCCGTGCGTTCGGACAGCCGCGGTGCGGGCACGAGCGGCGTGCCGCCCTCCCCCAGGGTGAACACGGGCGTGGCCGCGTCCACCGGCATCCGGTCGCGGTACTCCTCGATGACCCCACGCCAAACGCTCATGTGCTCCCTCTCACGCGCCCGCCACTCGCTCCCCTACGGCAGGTGCCGCGACCGCGTCTCTCCATGGTCCGGCACGGCTTCGCGGCCCCTACCTCCGGCTCGCTCGCTCAGCTCCTGCGCTCACAGACCCTCCACCCGCATCACCGACGTCACGTCCCGCACGACGGCGAGCCCGCGCAGTTCCTCGACCGTCCGCGACAGGGCGGCATCGGGCGCCCGGTGCGTGACGACGACGAGCTGCGCGTCGTCGCCGTGGCCCTCCTGGCGGACCGTCTGCAACGAGACGCCCTGCCCCGCGAACACCTTCGCCACCTCGGCGAGCACGCCGGCCTTGTCCAGCACGTCCAGGCTCACGTGGTACCGCGTGACCGTCTCGCCCATCGGGCGCACCCGCAGGTCGGCGTACGGCGGGCTCGCCACCGCCGACGCGTGGGCGAGCGAGTTGCGCGCCACCGCGACGACGTCGCCGAGGACGGCGCTGGCCGTCGGCGCGCCGCCCGCGCCCTGCCCGTAGAACATCAGCTGGCCCGCCGCGCTCGCCTCGACGAACACCGCGTTGTAGGCCTCGCGCACGCCGGCCAGCGGGTGCGTCCGCGGGATCATCGCGGGATGCACGCGGACGCCGACGCCCGCGCCGTCGTCGGCGCGCTCGGCGATCGCAAGCAGCTTCACCACGCAGTCCATCGCGTGGGCGCTCGCGACGTCGGCGCTGGAGACCTCGCTGATGCCCTCGCGGTGGACGTCGTCGGCGGTGACCCTGGTGTGGAACGCCAGCTCGGCCAGGATCGCCGCCTTGGCGGCGGCGTCGTAACCCTCGACGTCCGCCGTGGGATCGGCCTCGGCGTAGCCCAGCGCGGTCGCCTCCTCGAGGGCGTCCTGGAAGCCGGAGCCGGTCTCGTCCATCCGGGTGAGGATGTAGTTGGTGGTGCCGTTGACGATGCCGAGCACGCGCTGGACGGTGTCGCCGACGAGGGACTCACGCAGCGGGCGCACCAACGGGATCGCGCCGCCGACACTCGCCTCGTAGTAGAGGTCGGCGCCGTTGGCCCGCGCGGCCTCGTGCAGCGTCGCGCCGTCGGCGGCGAGCAGTGCCTTGTTGGCCGTCACGACGGACTTTCCCGCCCGCAACGCCGAGAGGATCAGCGAGCGGGCCGGCTCGATGCCGCCGATGACCTCGATGACGAGGTCGACGTCGTCGCGGATCGCGAGAGCGGCGGCGTCCGCGGTCACCAGGCCGGGCTCGAGCCGCACGTCGCGCGGCCGGTCGGGATGGCGGACGGCGACGCCGGCGAGCTCGAGCGGCGCGCCCGCACGCGCGGCGAGGTCGACCGCCTGCTCGCGCAGGAGCGTCACGACCGCGCTGCCGACCGAGCCGCAGCCGAGCAGCGCCACGCGGATCGGAGCGTCACCCACGCCCGGCCGCCTCCTCGGCGAGGTCGACGTCCCCGGCGAGGAGGTCGTCGATGGTCTCCCTGCGGACGATCTCGCGCGCGTGCCCGTCCCGTACCGCGACGACCGGCGGGCGCGGCGCGTAGTTGTAGTTGCTCGCCATGGCCCGGCAGTACGCGCCGGTGCCCGGGATCGCGAGCAGGTCGCCGGGCGCGACGTCGCCGGGCAGGTAGACGTCGCGGACCACGATGTCGCCGGACTCGCAGTGCTTGCCCACGACGCGGCCGACCACCGGCGGCGAGTCGGACTCGCGGCCCGCGACGACGCACGAGTAGTCCGCGCCGTACAGGGCGGTGCGGATGTTGTCGCTCATGCCGCCGTCGACGGAGACGTAGGTGCGGACGCCGGACGACCCGATCCGCACGGGCTTGACCGTGCCGACCTCGTACACCGTGCAGGTGGTGGGGCCGACGATCGCGCGGCCGGGCTCGACGGAGAGCCTGGGCACGGCGATCCCGTTGGCGGCGCATTCCTGCTCGATGATCGAGCGCAGCGATACCGCGAACTCCTGCGCGCCGGGTGGGTCGTCGCCCGGGACATAGGCGATGCCGAGCCCGCCGCCGAGGCCGAGCTCGGGCAGCTCCACGTCGTGCTGGTCGCGCACCCGGGTGGCGAGCCGGACCAGCCGGTGCGCGGCCAGCTCGAACGCGGCGGTGTCGAAGATCTGCGAGCCGATGTGGCTGTGCAGGCCGACCAGCTGCAGCGGCGCAGACGAGAGCACCCGGCGGACCGCTTCGAGCGCCTCGCCGGTGGCGACGGCGAACCCGAACTTCTGGTCCTCGTGGGCGGTCGCGATGAACTCGTGCGTGTGCGCCTCGACGCCGACCGAGGCCCGGACGAGCACCTGCGGCCGGACGCCGCGGTCGGCGGCGAGCTTGGCCAGCCGGTCGATCTCCACGAACGAGTCGAGGACGATCCGGCCGACGCCCTCGTCGAGCGCGACGGCGAGCTCGGTGATCGACTTGTTGTTGCCGTGCAAGGCGATTCGCTCGGCGGGGAAACCGGCGCGCCGTGCCGTGACGAGCTCGCCGAGCGAGCAGACGTCGAGCGAGAGCCCGTCCTCGGCCAGCCAGCGCGCGACCGCGGAGCAGAGGAACGCCTTGGCGGCGTAGTAGACGTCGAACCCCTCGAACGCCTCGCGGTGCGCGCGGGCGCGCGCCCGGAAGTCGGCCTCGTCGAGGACGTAGGCGGGGGTGCCGAACCGGCGGGCGATCTCACGTAGGTCGACCCCGCCGATCTGGACCGCGCCGCCGGCGCGTTGCGCCGTCGTGGACCAGACGGTGGGCGTCAGCGCGTTGAGGTCGTCCGGTGGGGGCCCGACCGCTCCCTCGGGCAGCATGTCCGCGTGCAGCGGACCCGCGGGGTGCACCGCCCTGCTCATGTTCCTAGTTCCTCCTACAACCGGTCGGGCAGGCGCAGGCCCGACACAGCGAGCATGTCGGCGACGTCGGCGACACAGCGGGCCAGCAGGAACAGACTTGCACGGTACGCCGCCGCGCCGTTCCTGGTCCGATCGTCTCGCATAGCGGATACGTCCCGTCGCACCAGGTCCACGACGGCGTCGTGGGCGGGCACGACCGCGCGCTCCAGGTGCTCGGCCAGCCGGTGCGGCTCGGCGTGCCGCGCGGCGGCGTCGCGGACGTCGGGCACGGCGTCCAGGACCGCCCGCAATCGTTCGCACGCCGCGTCGGCCGTCTCGGTCCGGCCGCCGGGGGCCTCGTCGGGGCGGAGCCCGTACGCCGCGGCGGTGGAGAGGACGTCCGCCGTCCGCGGCCCGATCCACTGGACCCGCCAGGCGGGGTTGCGCTCGTCGCGGCGTGACCAGATACCGAGATCGACCGTCACCGGCCGGGTGCGCCGCGTCCGCAGCAGCGCGTACCGGGCGGCGTCCTCGCCGATCCTGTGGACGAGCGCGCCGTAGCCGGTGACCTCCGCGGCGCCGGGACCGGCGACGCGCACCCCCTGCACGGGCGGCGGCGGGTCCGCGGGGACGCCGAGCCGGCCCAGCGCGCAGGCCACCAGCCGCCGCCGCGCCGCGGCCAGCGAGAGGTCGGCCAGCTCGCCGTCGGCGTCCCGGCTCATCGGGCCCCCAACAACCGCCCGGCACCACTCGGAATGATCACGTCAAGTATGTCAATCCCGTGATCACTCGGTGAGTCCGACCTCCCCTCGGCCAATAGGCCACGGGAAGGTCAGAGTGACCATGGGAAGTACGCCGCCGGCGGCGCACGTCACGACGTACGCTCGCGGACCAGCCGTGCGACGACGTCGATCAGCTCCTGCGGGTCGAACGGCTTGCAGATGTATGCGTCGACGCCCACCTGCCGCCCACGCTCCTGGTCGCTGCGCTGCGCCCGCGCGGTGACGATCACGATCCGCACGTCGCTGGTGCGCGGATCGCCACGGAGCCGCAGCGCGGCCACCCAGCCGTCCATCCTGGGCGTCATCACGTCGAGCGTCACGACGTCCGGCCGGGTCTCGATCGCCTTGGCGACACCGTCCTCGCCGTCCTCGGCCTCGACCACCTCGAACCCCTCGAGCTCGAGGTTCACGGTGATCAGCTGGCGGATGACAGGGTCGTCGTCCACGACGAGGACACGGCCGGCACGTTGCTCCACGCCATGAAGGTACGACGTGCGGTACGCCCGCGTCTCGCGGTTCGGGGTCCTGGTAGTCTTCGGTAGCCCGATCGGGCGCGTGCCCCCGTAGCTCAGGGGATAGAGCAACGGCCTCCGGAGCCGTGTGCGCAGGTTCGAATCCTGCCGGGGGCGCCCACCACTCACCAGCCAAAATGCCGCGCTGACCAGCGGAAACGCAAACGAGCGGGTGAGTCCGTCGTGTCTCACGGTGTCTCACCCAGACCCATAGAATCTCGCCAGCTGTGGGCCAGCTCGCCCAGGTGGCCTCGCGAGCCGTAGTCCGGCGGACTACCTGCGTCCGCCGGACTGCTCGTGTCGACACCCGTCTGGTCTACACGGCTACACAGGTGGCTGACCCTCAGCTGGCGCCTCGACCAGATCACACTCATCGAGCCATCGCGCAAGCAAGCTGAGTGTGGCCAGTCGTTCGAGGGCTGCCTGCTCATCGAGGTCGTCGAGCTGGTGCGTCGCCGAGTTGCGAATGGTCATCTGCACACCGGGAGCGAAGCTCCGCAGGCCCTCGTTAATCGACTTCACCGTCAGGTCCGTCGCGTCAGCAGGCCACCGCAGCCGCGGCTTCCCGGACTTCGGGTCATCGCTGGAGAACGTCTCTCGCCACAGGCTCGTGTCGGCGATGTCCTTGCGACCGACTCGGTGCTTGACACTGACACCGAGCGCCTCGGCAGCGGAGGAAACGGCATTGCGGAAGTGCCCGTCGCGCCACAGGGCTTTGGCCGCCCCCAGACGATCGGATGCATTGCCTCGCCCCAATGCCCGGCGGCGCCTCTGCCTCGGCTTGAAGGATCAGATCCTCCAACTTGCCCGCTACCTGGTCGCACGTGTCGAGCAGGTTGCTAGGTTCGAGTACAGGCTTGGGTTGAGCGATCGTGGACCAGTTCAAGAACGGGTCCACGATGCCTGCGCCCTGGACGGAGAACCGACCCCCGGTCATGGGTAGCGCACTGGCAGCGCGGCCAGCCAACCTAGAGATCCTGGCCCTCAGTCTCTCGATCTCTTCCGGGTCAGCGTCTTCGCGAGGGAAGATCGCCGGAGCGATTCCACGAGCGAGCTGTCTGTTCGCCTTGTGCAACGCGAGGAAGTCGACCAGCGCGGCGCGGAACTCACTGACGGCGTCGATGACGGTGCGCAGGTATTCGGGGTTCTCCGGGCCTCCATGCACGCGATCATCCCAGGTGAGTACGCACAAGATGACGGGATGGCCGTGGGCATGCGAACCCGTGCGTGGCGATGACGGTCGGATCGTGCGATGGCTGCAGCCGTGGAGTTGCGAGGACCTGACTGCGACCCGTGGCGGCGGGTGATGCACGCGGAGATCAAGGGCCTCGACGGCTCATCCGGTCGGTCTTCCAATCGCGCAACGACATCGACAAGACCGACCCGGATTAAATTCTCGCGGTCGTTGACCACGCGCTCAAGCGACCGTCGTTGACGTAGTCGGACGCGAGTGGAGTCATGTCGAAGGGGCGTCCGGAGACGTGCAGAGTGACGGTTCGGCTCGCCGGCTCCAGGGGCGGGGATATCACGGGGCGGCGTCCCGGCCCTTGTCATTCTTTTGCGCTCGTGGGCTGCTGCCGACATCAGTCGCCGAAGTTCGGTCATCGACCGCGAACCGACGTCCCGCCGTGAGCCTGTGGTACCAGTCAGGAGCTTGCGTGGATCGCAGTGCAAGTGGTGTCCGGCCGCTCGCTGGGAACGCATACTTCGGATCGGTTGGCTCGAGGAGACGGAATCTGGCTGGCGTATCGAGCTACCCGACGGCGTAATCAACAGGGTGGCCGCGTTGAACGAAGGCGCAGCGGTTCACGTTGCATTGTTCGGTACGTGCGTGATCATGTCGCACCGCATATCGACAAGGGGCTGTGATGGAGATGGATGAGGTACGGACTCTGCTCGCCGGTCGGGGGCTGCTCGAGTCGCCACGCTGGCACGGTGACCGGCTATACGTCTCCGACTGGTCCACCGGCGAGGTCATCGCGGTCGATCTGGCCGGTGACGGCGACGTGGTCGCGCGAGTGAAGTCGCTGCCCCTGTGTACGGACTGGCTCCCCAGCGGTCGGATGGTTATCGTGTCGTCACAGGCCGGGCGGTTGCTGCGACAGGAACCTGACGGCTCGCTGAGCACGTACGCCGACCTGGGCAAGGCCGGCTGGAACGACATCGTCGTTGACGGCCGTGGCAACGCCTACGTCAACGGTGCCGGCTCTGACGTGATGGCCGGAGAGGAATTCAGGCCGGGTTCGGTGACCCTGGTCACCGCGGACGGCACGGTGCGCCAGGTAGCCGACGATATCGCGTTCCCCAACGGCATGGCTGTGACCGCGGACAACTCGACGCTAATCGTCGCCGATTCCTACCGGCACCACCTCGTTGCCTTCGACATCGACGCGGACGGCGGGTTGTCCAACCGGCGGATCTGGGCCGACCTCGGTGAGAGCAACCCGGACGGCATCTGCATCGACGCCCACGGCGCCGTCTGGTACGCCGACGTGCCCCACCAGCACTGCACCCGCGTGGCCGAAAACGGCGAGGTGATGCAGACCATCGAGCTGGACCGCGGCGGCTTCGCGTGCACGCTCGGCGGCCCCGACCGGACAACACTGTTCATCGTGACCGCCGAATGGCGAGGCATGTCCGAGACCGGGCTGGTGTCCCCTGGGACCGGTCAGGTACTTGCCGCACAGGTCGACGTGCCGGGTGCGGGCTGGCCATGATGCCTGGCCACGAATACCCGGGCATCCGCCCTCCACCGAAGAACAGGACAGTCGGAGGTTTGGGATGAGCGGCGTAGGAACCTCAATCCGGTGGCGGTTGACCTGTCGGGCGCGGTCGTGGAAAGTGATCTGGTAGCCGTCGGCGAAGGTGAATGTCCGACCGAAGGGACCGTCGATCGTGCGGAGATGCTGGTGTAACCGTTGGCGATCAGAGCATCGTGAACGGCTTGAGCGCCTGTGGCGTGGTCGACCGGGCCTTGTCCAATCGATTTGGTCCGCGCCGTCCGCTCATCGGGCGCCAGATGCATAGGGTTCTTCACCCCGTTGGTTTCGGGCCGTACACGACAGAGGTGGCCAGTTGCCGTGCGACGGCGGCGAGTGCGCGGATGCGGTTGTTGTCGTGGGCGGTGACCCAGATGAGACCGAGCGGCAGGGGTGCCAGGTCGCTGATCGGGATCATGGCGATGCCGTGACCGGTGAACGCGTGCGACAAGGCGGTCATCGTGGGGTGGATCACGTGACCGCGGGCGATGAGGCTCGCGCCCTCACCCATGGTGTGCACCGGGGTGGGATGTCTTCGTATCGGGCGCCCGGAGGGGGTGCGGTCCGGGACGATTGCACGCAGCATGGACTCCGGGAATGTCGTGCTGTGCCAGTTCGTCACCGGGTAGTCGGCCAGTACTTCGGCCGAGACCGACTCGTGCGTCGCGAGTGGGTGATGGGCAGCGACGGCCAGGACACGCGCGTAATCACCGATGCTCGGCCCGAGGGTGAGGTCCGGGTCGTCGAGAGCGAGCCAGTTGGTTAGTACGTCGATCTCGCCGCCGCGCAGCGGGCCGAGCGGGTCCATGATCGGCACCTCGTGCATGACGATCTGGCAGCCGGGATGGCGTCGCTCAAAGGTGATGACCAACCGGTCGAGCTCGTCGCTGGCGGTGGTCGCGGTGAAGCCGATATGCAAAACGCCGGAGGGGGACCGCGCAGTGTCGCGGGCGTGATCCAGCGCGGCGCCGAACATCCTGTAGGCGGGCGCGAGCTCGACGCGCAGCTGCACGCCGAGCGGGGTCAGGGCAACGCGCCGGCTGGTGCGGAGGAACAACGAGCCGCCGAGCTCGTGCTCGAGCGCCTGGATGCGCTGACTCACCCGCGCCGGGGAGACATGCATGCGCGCGGCGGTACGGGCGAAGTGCAGTTCCTCGGCCAGTACGAGGAATGCCTCGATGTCTGCGAGTTCCACCGTTCTTCCAGGTCATGGGATCCGCCAGCCGGCCGGGCAACCCCTCTGTCTGTTACGTCGGCCGACCCCGATCGGTTCAACAGGCTAGCGATCCGTTAGCACCGCTGTTCATTCCTTCAATGATTCGCCGTTGATCGGCCCGCGGGCTCAGGACACGCTTGGCCGGGGCCATGAGAGGGGAGTCCGGTGAGACGTTCGGCTGGTACGGGCCTTGCGACGTTGGGGCTGACCGCATTCGTCGTGGGGACGTGCGAACTGGTCGTCGTGGGGCTGCTCGACCGAATAGCGGCGAGCATGGCGGTGCCGATCAGCACGGCCGGGCAGCTGGTAACCGCGTACGCTCTGGGCATCGGCCTGGGTGGGCCGCTCCTCGCAGCCCTGACGGTGCGATTCGGGCGGCGTCGACTGCTGGTGCTGACCCTGGTCGCTTTCCTCGCGGGTAACGCGGTGACCGCGGGTGCGGCCGGCTACGGCATGTTGTTGGCGGCGCGGATCGCGACCGGCGCGATCCAGGGGTTGTTCATCGGTGTGGCGTCGATGGTCGCCGCCGGGCTGGTGCCATCGCAGCGGCGCGGACAGGCGATGTCCATGGTGTTCGGCGGCATCGCCCTCGCCACCGTGCTGGGCGTGCCTGTCGGGACCCTGCTCGGCCAGGTATGGGGGTGGCGGGCGGTCTTCGCTGCCATCGTCGGGCTGGGTGTGCTGGCGCTGGCCTGTGCGCTGGTCCTGGTGCCCGACACCGCCGGGCAGCCTCCGGTGCGGTTCGGTCCACAGGCCCGCGCGGGTTTCGCCCCACCTGTGCTGGCCATGCTCGGCGTCGGGGTCCTGGTGATCGGTGGCCAGTTCACCGCGTTCACCTACGTGACTCCCTACCTGCGGCAGGTCACCGGCATCTCCACTTCCGCGGTGAGTGCCTTCCTGCTCGTCTACGGGGTGGCGAGCGCGGCCGGGACGTTCGCCGGTGGCCGGCTGGCCGACCGGTCGGCCACGGCGACGTTGGTGACGGCGAACGCTTTGCTGGTCTTGGCTTTGGGCGGCTTCTATCTCGCCGGCGCGAACCGCGGTCTGGTCGGCCTGACGCTGGCCGCGTGGGGGCTGACCGGGTTCGGGCTGGTCCCCTCGCTGCAGCTCCGCACCGTCAGCCTGGCCGGCTCCGGCGGCGACCTCGCCGCCACCCTGGGCGCCTCGGCCGTCAACCTCGGAATCGCGCTCGGCGCATTCCTCGGCGGCCGGGTCGCCGCCGGGCCGGGCGTCCACGCCGTCGCACTTACCGCGACGATCGTCGTCGCTATCGCATTGCCTGCGACATGGGCCACCCGACGGTTCCGGTCCGCGCACGCGTCCGCCGTACCGGTTGAGCCGGTCGGACCGGACCTCGTCACCGCGTGCCACGCGGTGTGCGTGGTGCAGGCTGGCCACGCGGCTGCCGCC
>DASUWX010000101.1:0-3579 GCA_036378185.1 Streptosporangiales bacterium
GCGAGGGCGGCCGTGCGCCGGTAGGTCAGCTTCAGCCGGCGCGAGACGGCGAACCCGCCGAACCACATGACGGCGAAGTAGGCCAGCAGCGGCAGCGCGATGCGCACGACGTCGACCGGCTCGGAGGTGATCTTCTTGCCCTGCAGCGCAAAGAGCACGACGACGGTGAACAGCAACCCGTACAGCGCGACCGGGCCGACCTTCGGCAGGAACCGCGTCTCGTACCACTCCCGACCGCGGGCACGTTCGCCGCAGGTGCGGGTGGCGAACCCGGCTGCGAGCGGGATGCCGAGGAAGATCGCGACGGTGCCGGCAATCTGTCCGGCCGACACGGACAGGTTCTGGGTGTGCAGGCCGAGCCAGCCCGGCAGGACGTTGAGGTAGAAGACGCCGAGCAGCGCGTAGGCGAGCACCTGGAAGACCGCGTTGAGCGCGACGAGGACCGCGGCCATCTCCCGGTCGCCGCAGGCGAGGTCGGTCCAGATCAGCACCATCGCGATGCAGCGGGCCAGTCCGACGAGGATGACGCCGGTGCGGTAGGCGGGCTGGTCGGGCAGCAGCGCCCACGCCAGCGCGAACATCACCGCGGGTCCGACGATCCAGTTCAGCACCAGCGACGCCGCCATCATCCGGCGGTCGGCGGTGATCCGGCCGACCTCGCGGTAGCGGACCTTCGCCAGCACCGGGTACATCATCAGCAACAGCCCGACGGCGATCGGCAGCGACGTCTGCCCGACCTTCACGGCGTCGAGCGCGTCGTTCAGTCCCGGTACGAGCCGGCCCAGGGCCAGACCGGCCGCCATCGCCGCCGCGATCCACACGGGCAGGAAGCGATCCACCGTGGACAGCCGGGCAACGACCGCGTTCTCTGCCGGTGCGAGCGGCGGTGCCGGCGTCTGCGCCACCCTGGCCACGGCCTCTACCGGGGTGCCAGCGCCGTGCGCAGCGACTCCAGCGCCGCGGGTACCACGGCGTACCAGACGTTGCGGCCGCGCTTCTCGCTCGTCACCAGGCCGGCGTCGGCAAGGACCTTGAGGTGGTGGCTGACCGTCGGCTGGCTCCTGCCCACCGGCTCGACCAGGTCGCAGGCGCACACCGCGCCGCCATCGGCGGTGGCGAGCAGGCTGACCAGCCGCAGCCGCACCGGGTCGGCGAGCGCCGCGAACTGCCGGGACAGCGTCTGCGCGTCGGCGGGGGCGAGCAGCTCGACGGCAAGCGGTGCGCAGCACGCCTGCGCCGCAGGCTGGGCCAGCACCGGCAGCTCGCGGACGGACATCGACCTCACCTCGTCGGACGGAACGTATTGACATCCGTCGATGTTCCTGCCACAGTTCACTCATCGACAGGTGTCAATGTAACATCGGAGACCGCCGGAGGCCCGCATGTCCCGCATCCAGCTCGCGCTCAACGTGAACGACGTCGAGACCGCGACCGCCTTCTACGCCAAGCTGTTCGGCGTCGCGCCGGCGAAGACCCGACCCGGCTACGCGAACTTCGTCGTCGAGAACCCGCCGTTGAAGCTGGTGCTGCTGGAGAACCCCGGCCAGGGCGGCACGCTCAACCACCTCGGGGTCGAGATGTCGTCGGTGGACGAGGTCGACGCCGAGCAGAGCCGCCTCGCCGCAGCCGGGCTCGCCTCCGTCGACGAGCGCGACACCACCTGCTGCTACGCCAAGCAGGACAAGTTCTGGGTCGAGGGCACGCCGGACGGCGAGCGCTGGGAGGTCTACGCCGTCCTCGCCGACAGCCCCACGTTCTTCGCCGAGATCACGGACGGGCCGGCCTGCTGCGGCGCCGGCACCACGGAACCGGCTCCGACCGCCACCACCACCAGCTGCTGCTGAGGAGCGCGCCATGACCCCGACCGACATCAGCTCCGCACTCGCCGCCGAGCACACCCGCGACCTGCTCCGGGCCGGCGCCACCTCCAGACTCGCGGCGCTCGCCCGCTGCTGCCGCACCACCCTGCGTCAGCACGCCACCGCGATGCTGCGCCGGGCCCGGCCGGCGACCGCGCCCGCCTGCTGACCACCGCTGCCCCCAGGGAGGGCGACATGACCACCACCAACGACCCCGGCACCGTCCGCGAGCAGGTCCGCGAGCACTACGCCGCCGCCGCGCGCACCGTCACCGACCACGTCGGCCCCGCCTGCTGCGGCCCGGCCGGTGCGCCGAGCACCGACTTCGGCGCCGCCGGCTACGACGAGGCCTCCCGCACGGCGCTGCCCGCCGACGCGGTGGCCGCCAGCCTCGGCTGCGGCAATCCCACGGCGGTCGCCGACCTGCACCCGGGCGAGGTCGTCCTCGACCTCGGCTCCGGCGGCGGCATCGACGTCATCCTCTCCGCGCGCCGCGTCGGGCCCACGGGCAAGGCCTACGGCGTCGACATGACCGACGAGATGCTCGCCCTGGCCCGCCGGAACGCGAGCGAGGCCGGCGTGGGCAACGTCGAGTTCCTCAAGGGCGACATCGAGGCGCTGCCCCTGCCCGACGCGAGCGTCGACGTCGTCATCTCCAACTGCGTCATCAACCTCTCCGTCGACAAGCCCGCGGTCTTCGCCGAGATCGCCCGAGTGCTGCGTCCCGGCGGCCGGGTCGGCGTCTCCGACGTCGTCGCCGAGGACCGCCTCACCACCGCCGAGCGCGCCGAGCGCGGTGATCACGTCGGCTGCATCGCCGGCGCACTCAGCGTCTCGGAGTACGAAAGCGGCCTGCACGACGCGGGACTCACGGCCGTCACCGTGACACTCACCCACCAGGTGGCCGACGGCATGCACGCCGCGATCATCAAGGCCACAAAGCCGGGCCGCGTGCCCGCTTAACCGACGGCTCGCTGCGGCCTCTGGTTCTCTGCGGCAAGGGACCTTCGACACTCCGCCGGCCGCCGTCGGAGCCGCACGCTCGACGTACGGTCGTGACCGAGCGGCCGGCCTTGGGCAGGGAGCGGGCGATGGGCGGTGCCGGCACGACGTACGAGGCAGCCATCGAGCGGTACAACGCCGGTGACGTGGACGGCTTTGCCGACGCACACAGGGCGCCCCTCGTCATGCGTGGCGGCACATCCCTGCAGCCCACGGGCCGCCGGGTGCAGCTGAAGGGCATGGAACTCGCGCACGTCCGTGACGGGAAGATCGCCGAGTACCACATGTACTGGGACGGGACCGCGATCGCGGAGCAGCTCGGCCTGACACCCGCTCCGAGCTGACGCCGAGCTAGTCGGCAGCTTCGACCCGGTCAGCCGCCCAGACGAGGTAGTGCCATGTCGTCGCGTTCACCACACCGTCGTTCGTGATGTCCACGGCGGTCTGCAGCCGGATGACGGCGGCCCGCGTCCGCGGCCCGAAGATGCCGTCGGTGACCAGCCGGTAGCCGGTGTGCGTCCGGCCGTAGATGTTGAGCAGCGCCTGCACCGCTCGGACCTTCTCGCCGCGGTCACCGACGCGCACGGTGCTGATCAGGTGGTTCCAGGTGGCGGCGTCGACGACGCCGGTGACCCGTAGCCGCCACACGGTCTGCAGCGTGCGCACGGCCGCCGTCGTCACGGGTCCGTAGATGCCGTCGGCGGCGATCGCGAACCGC
>DASUWX010000102.1:0-12176 GCA_036378185.1 Streptosporangiales bacterium
CAGTGACTGCTCAGTCATCGATGTGCTCCCGGTGGAGTTGGGTCCAGACGTTGCGCGGCGTGAGCGGCAGCCGGTCGACGCGGCCGCCCACGGGGCGTATCGCGTCCTCGACCGCGTTGGCCAGGCACGGCACAGGTGTCACCGTCCCGGTCTCCCCCGCGCCCTTGTAGCCGCCGGGCGTGAACGGGTTCGGCGTGATGATGTGCTCCAGGGTGAGCGGCGGCATGTCGGCGGCCGTCGGCACGAGGTACTCGCGGAAGTGCCGGTTCAGCGGCTGCCCGTCCGGTGCATAGGTGAACTGCTCGAACAGCGCGCCGCCCAGACCGTGCGTCAGCGCACCGAGGTGCTGGCCTTCGACGATCTTCGGGTTGAGGTGGTTGCCGCAGTCGTGCACGCTGACGTAGCTGAGGATCCGCACCTGACCCGTGTCCGGGTCGACCTCGACGACGGCGCCGTCGGCGGAGTACGGGAACGCCGAGAACATCGCGACCCGGCCGCGCTCGTCGGCGGGGAAGTCGATGTTCGGGTCGCGGTAGTGGTAGATCAGCTCCAGCCCCGGCTCCTCCTCCGGGGGCAGGTCGTGGATGCGGTGGTACGCGACGCGCGCGACGTCGTCGACGGCGACCGCCGTCTCCGGGGTGTCGCCGGCGGTGCCGCGCACGCTCGCGCGGCCGTCGACCAGCTCGACGTCGTCGGGGTTCGCCTCCAGCAGGTGCGCGGCGATCCGCTTCACCTTGCCGGCGAGCTTGCGGCTGGCGAGGGTGACCGCGGACGTGCCGACGACGGAGAACCGGCTGGAGTACGAGCCGGACCCGTACGGCGTGTGGTCGGTGTCGCCCTCGACCACGCGCACCGCCTCGGGGTCGATGCCGAGCTCGTCCGCGACGAGCTGCGCGATGGTCGTCGAGTGCCCCTGGCCCTCGTCGCTGCCGCCGGTGGCGACGACGACCTGGCCGGCCGGGTCCATGGCCACGCGGACGCTGTAGTAGCCGTTGTTGTACGAACCCATGCGCGTGGACGAGGACGGCTCGATGGCGAGGATCGTGCCGATCCCGATCAGCCGTCCCTCGGCGCGCGCGGCCCGCTGCCGCTCCCGCCAGCCCTCGTAGTCGAGCAGCTCGACCAGTCGGGTCATCGCGCCCGGGTAGTTCCCGCTGTCGTAGCGCGAACCGGTGGCGCAGACGTACGGGAAGTCCTCCGGCGGGATGAAGTTGCGCATCCGGACCGCGACCGGGTCGAGCTCGAGCACCCGCGCCGCCTCGTCCATCATCCGCTCGATGCAGAACGCCGCCTCGGACTTGCCGAAGCCTCGGTGCGCACCGAACGGCGTCTTGTTCGTGGCGACGCCGAACAGGTGCGCCTCGTAGTTCTCGATGCGGTACGCGCCCGGCACGAACATCGGCGTGGTGACGATCGACGCGAGCCCGCCGACGGGATAGGCGTCACCGAGGTCGGCGTAGATGCGGTCGCGCAGGCCCAGGATGGTGCCGTCCCTGCGCAACGCCATCGACACGTGATGGGTCTGCTCGCGCGCGTGGTTGGTCGCGAGCATGTGCTCGCGGCGGGTCTCGATCCAGCGCACCGGCCGGCCGGCGAGCATCGCGCCGACGGGCACGACCAGCTCCTCGGGGTAGAAGCCCCACTTCTGCCCGAACCCGCCGCCGACGCGCGGCGTGATCACCCGCACCGAGACGCGCTTCTCGGCCTTGATGCTGTTCTCCAGCAGCACCCCGACGGCGTGCGCGATCTGGCTGGACGTCCAGACCGTCAACGCGTTGGCTGCCTCGTCATACCTCGCGACGACTCCGCGCGGCTCGATCGGGGTGCCGCTGAACCTGTGGTGCCGCAACGTCCGCTCGACCACGACGTCCGCGTCGGCGAACGCCTTGTCCACGTCGCCGCCGGACACGTTGAAGCGGAGCGTGACGTTGTCGCCCCAGTCCTCGTAGAGCAACGGTGCGCCCTCACCGGCGCCCGTCTCGGCGTCGAGCACCGGCTCGAGCACCTCGTACTCGGCCTCGATCAGCTCGAGCGCGTCCTCCGCGACGTAGCGGTTCTCGGCCACGATCAACGCGACCGGCTCGCCGACGTAGCGCACCTTGTGCTGGGCGAGGCCGACCCGGTCGGCGAACTTGATCTCCGGGTTGCCGCCGCGGAACGGGTTGCGGCTCTGGAACGGGAACGGCTTCATGTCGTGCACGCGCTCCCGCAGGTCCTCCGCGGTCAGCCCCAGCACGACGCCGGGCAGCTCGAGCGCCTTCGCGAGCGAGAGCCGCGTGATCCGCGCGTGCGCGTGCGGGCTGCGGTAGAACGCGGCGTGCAGCATGCCGGGCAGCCGCACGTCGCCGACGTAGGTGCCCTCGCCGCGCAGCACCTCGCGGTCGCGGGTGCGGGGCAGGCTGCGTCCGGTCTGCCGGGTGCCGTTGGTCACGGCGGTCATCCGCGCACCTCCGCGTCCTCCGGGCTCGGCGCCTCGGCCTGCTGGCCCGCGCGGCCGGCCACGGCCTTCTCGATCGCCGCCACGATCGGCTCGTAGCCGGTGCAGCGGCACAGGTTGCCGACGAGCGCACGGCGGATCTCGTTGCGGTCGGGTGGCTCGTCGCGCTCGTACAGTGCGACGCCGGACATCAGCATGCCTGCCGTGCAGTACCCGCACTGGAACGCGAACTCGTCCTCGAACGCCTGCTGCAGCGGGTGCAGCCCGCCGGGGCCGGCCAGGCTCTCGACGGTACGGATCCGCGAGCCCTCCGCCTGCACCGCGAGCAGCGTGCACGACTTGACCGGCCGGCCGTCGAGCAGCACGGTGCACGCGCCGCAACTGGTGCTGTCGCACCCGATGTGCGTGCCGGTGAGGCCGACGCGGTCGCGGATCGCGTCCACGAGCAGCGTGCGCGGCTCGACCTCGACGCGGTGCTCGCGCCCGTTCACGGTCAACGTGACGTCGCGGAACGCCGACAGCTCGGCGGGTATCTGCGTGCTCATGTCTCCGCCTCCTCGGCGTCGATCACCGGACCCGTGAGGGTGCCCTTCGCCGGGCCACCGCGCCGCGCAGGTGCCCCTGTCGGGTTGCGGCTCGACCAGTGGAGCGTCATGCGTCCACTCCGGCCTCGACCCGTTCGGCGCGTTCAGCCGCCCGGGTCAGCGCGTCGCGCAGCAGCCGCGCGAGCACGGAACCGGTGAACGCGTCGTCCGTCGCGTGCCTCGCGCACGCCGCCGCGTCGCCGATCGCCTCCGGCGTGCACGGCGCGCCGCGCAGCGTCGCCTCGACCTCCGCCAGCCGGATCGGGTAGCCGGCGACGCCGATGCAACCGACGCCGGCGAGGCGGACGCGGTCGGCGTCGTCCAGCTCGACCTGGACGGCACAGCTCGACAGCGGCGCGGCCGCCGCGCGGTGGTCGAGCTTGGCCGCCGCGGTGCCGAAGCGCCCGTCCGGGACCGGCAGGCGCACCTCGGTGAGCAGCTCGTCGGGGCGCAGCGAGCTCCGGTAGGTGTCGACGAACAGGTCGTCGGACGCGATCAGCCGCTGACCGGACGCGGACCGCGCCACCACCGACCCGCGCATGGCGAGCAGCGCGCCGCCCCAGTCGCCGGTCGGTTCGACCGCGGCGAGCGAGCCCCCCACGGTGCCCATGCCGCGCACCTGGACGTCGCCGATGCCCGCGGCGAGCTCGGGGAGCAGGCCGAGCGCGGGGTCCCCGCGCCAGGCCACCACGTCCGCGTGCCGGGTCAACGCGCCGACGCACAGCGTGTCGTCGGGCCGCTCGATCCCGGCCAGCTCGGCGATGCGGCCCACGTCGACCAGCAGGCCGGGCGAGCGCTGCCGGTACTTCAGCCACGGCACCAGACTCATCCCGCCCGCGAGCGGGCACGCGTCCGGGCCGTACGCCGAGAGCGCCTCCAGCGCCTCGGGCACGCTCCGCGCGCGGGTGTAAGCGAACGCGCGTGGGTACATCTCGCCGCCGTTCCCAGAGCCCCCGTGCTCGCCGGTCGAACAGAGACCATAATACGGTAAGACGATACGACGAGGAACCCGCTCAACGTCCCGATTCGGGCAACCCCAGATAGAGCGAGAAGATCCGCAGCGCGCCGTCTCGTTCCTCGTCGGTCAGCCGGCTCTGGAAGCCGTAGATGGTGTCCCGCACGTCCCGGTCGATCGCGGCGAGCAGCTCCCGTCCCGCCGGGGTGATCGCCACCCGGGTGACCCGCCGGTCGATGTCACCCGGCGAGCGGTCCACCAGCCCGCGCTCGACCAGGCCCTTCAGCAACCGGGACGCGAGCGCGGACGAGACGTCCAGCCGCTCGGCGACGTCCCGGACGGGCAACGGCGCGCCCGGCGAGCCGAACACCTGGATCAGCAGCTTGTGCTCGAGCGGGTCGAGCCCGGCGTGCTTGGCCTGCTCGTCGACCAGCCGGAACACCTTGCGGATGACGTGATGGGCCTCCGCGATCCCAGCGAAGTAGGCGTGGAACGCGGCGCCGTGGACGTCCCGGCCCTGCGCGTCCCTGTCCCGCCGCGTACCGCGGGTCCTGCGCACCGGTCTGTCCGTGGCTGTCACCTTGGTCCTCGTCGATGTCTTCTGTGTCACGAGAACCGATTCAACACCTCGTAGAGCCATCGACCGGACCTGGTGAACCAGTCGCGCCCGGCGAGCGCGTCGCGTTTCGGGCCGACGCGCGCCGCCGCACGCTCCGGTGACCCCATCACCTCGCGGGACGCCAGGTCGTGCAGGGCGAAGTGCGTCCACGGCCCGCCGTCGCCGGACCGGACCCGCCACCGCCGGACGCGCAGCCAGTCGTCCGCCTTCAGCAGTGCGGGGACATGCTCGGTCTCGTACCAGTCGTCGAAGGCGGCCTCGTCCTCCTCGGGCACGGCGAACGCCACGACGGACAGGTACGGGCCCGGCTCGCCACCGGTGTCGGAGGTCAGCTCGCAGGTGAACCGGGTGAAGCCGCGCACGTTGTCGAGCATCCGCACGGTCCGCTCGGACGGCTCGTCCTTCAGCCGCCGGTACCCGGGGGTGTCGAGGACACCGAGGTCGGCGATCTCGTACACGGCGAGGTACGCCGGCTCGCCCTCCAGCGCGCGGTAGCGGGTGGCACCGGTGAAACCGTTGAGCGCGAGCCGCACCGGGACGTGCTCGGTGTCGTACCAGTCGTTGAAGTCGTCCTCCCACCCCGCCGGCGGCTCCATCTGGGAGAACAGCATTCCCGCGGTCATCGCGTCACGCCCCCTTCGTCACCCGCACCGGCCGCGTCGGCGGCGGCGTGTTCCTGCTCTTGGCGAACCGCACCTCGCCACCCGTGATCGCCACGGCCACGGCCGGCAGGTCGCCGATCTCCAGCGCGCCGAACGCGTTGTGGGCCCGGCCGCCGACGGGAGTGTCGACGACGAGCAGGTCGGCCGGGCGGCCCGTCTCGAGCCGTCCCGCGGACAGCCCGTAGACGGCTCCGACGTTCCCGGTCGCGGCCGCCACCACCTGGCGGCCGGTCAGCTCGGACAGCGAGGCGAGCTCGGCCATCTGCCGCAGCATGCCGAGCGAGATGACGCCGGTCCCCGTCGGCGTGTCGGTCGCGATCAGCAGCCGCTCGAACGCGCCCTTGGCGAGGGCCCGGTCGGCGATGTCGATCGCCGAGCGCAGGTTGCCCGCCTGGACGAGCTGCAGCGCGATGCCGTCGCCCTCCTCGACGATGCGCGCGTTCTCCTCGGGGTCGAGCGAGGTCGGGCCGCCGTTGACGTGCCCGGCGATGTTCGGCCGCATGGCGAGGATCACGTCCGCCGAGATCTTCGACAGGCTGCCGGCGATCGAGCCGCCGCCGGTGTGCGCCATCACCACGATTCCCGCGTCCTTGGCGGCGTGCACGACCGGCACGTAGTCCATTGGCTCGCCGAACGCGCCGAAGCCGGCCTTCGCCAGCCAGACGCCGGCCGCGCGCACCTCGTCGAAGTCGGCCTTCGTGAGGCCGGGCTCCAGGATCACCGAGCCCGCGTGCACGGTGACGCCGGACGGCCGGTAGTCGGCGAAACAGCGCTGCGCGGCGATCGCGAGCGCCTTGATGCCGACCACGTCCTTCGGCCGGCCGGGCACGTGCACCTCGCTCGCCGAGATCACCCGCGTGGTGCCGCCGTGCAGATAGCTGTCCAGGAAGCCGATCATCCCCTGGCGCGGCGTGTAGTCACCGAACGTCGTGTGCACGTGCGAGTCGATCAGCCCTGGGATCACGGTGGCGCCCGCGACGTCGACCACGGTCTCGTGGTCGTTCGCCGACACGCCGCCGGACGAGCCGATCCACGCGATGTCGCCGCCGTCGAGGACGAGCGCGTCGCCGTCGAGGGACGTGCCCGCGGCGTCACCGACGTGGGAGTCACCGATGTTGACCAGTGCGACCGTCATGAACCGACCTCCCGGCGCGACCCAGGGTGTGAGGGGCACCCTGGTCCCACAATGACGTGACCGGGGTGCCCCTCACACGTGTGACGCGGGGTCCGGATACGAACGCTCATCGGACGCCGTCCCCCACCGCCTCGTCCTTGGTCAGGCCGCCGACGCGGTGGTGCACCCGCCCGCCGCTGGAGAGCACGAGCGCGACCAGGATCTCGTCCGGCCGCGGCGCGTCCGGGATCGAGAGGGTCATCGCGTCGTAGTGCGAGCGGACGTAGAGCGCGTCCTTGTACGCCAACGGGATGTCGAGCGACGCACCCGCGGCCGCGACCTTGGTGGCCGAGGAGATCCACGCCGTGCCGCCGCCGACGCCCTTGCGCAGCGCGTCGCCGAACGGCGTGGTTATGCAGGCGACCGCGTGGTCCTGCTCGCCCGCGGTACCCGCGATCGCACCCTTGCCGTAGCCCTCCGCGGGAACGTCGCCGAGCAGTGCGACGGCACGCTCCGTGAGCTCCGCACCGAGGTCCGCGCTGGGTTCGACGAGCTCGTCCAGCGACTCGGCGTAGGAGCCGGCGTACGGGTTCGCGATGACGGCGGCGGAGACCACCTTCACCAGCGGTACTGTGGCCACCGGGCCACCTTCGTGCCGGATCTCCTCGCGGGCCGAGTACCACTTCCTGATCTGGTAGGTCACGTGCCGCCTCCACCGAGCCTCTTGACGCCAGTAGATGACAAAAGTAATTTACACAAGTCATCAAAATCAACTCCCGGACGGGGCGGCGTTCATGCGAAACGGCAGTCAGTACGTCGACGCGTTGCGCGACGGTCGTCAGGTCTTCATCGAAGGCGAACGAGTCGAGGACGTGACGACGCATCCCGCGTTCCGCGGCGCGGTCCGCTCGATCGCCCGCCTCTACGACGTGGCCAGTGACGAAGAGCACCGCGAGACGATGACCGCCCTCGACCCGGACACGGGCGAGCGCGTCAACGTCGCGTACCTGATCCCGCGCTCGCAGGAGGACCTCGCCCGGCGCCGCCGCGGCCTGCGGCTGTGGGCCGAGCAGACGTACGGCCTGATGGGCCGTACTCCCGACCACGTCGCCGGGTTCCTCAGCGGCTTCGCCGCGGCACCGGAGGTGTTCGGCCGGGCCGGCAAGGAGTTCGCCGAGAACGTCGTGCGGTTCCACAGGTTCGCGGCGCGCGAGGACATCTACGCCGCGTACACGATCGTCCCGCCGCAGATCGACCGTTCCAAGCCGGCGCACCAGCAGGCCGACCCGCACCTGTACGCGGGCGTCAAGGAGGAGCGCGACGGCGGGATCGTCATCAAGGGCGCACAGATGCTCGGCACCGGCGCGGCGCTCGCCGACTGGATCCAGCTGAGCAGCATCGTGCCGCTCCGTCCAGGTGACGAGGACTACGCGATCTCGGTGATGGTGCCCGTCGCGGCGCCCGGCGTGAAGATCTTCCCGCGCCGCTCGTACGCGCACGCCGCCAACAGCGGCTACGACTACCCGCTCGCCACCCGCTTCGACGAGACCGACTCGCTGGTCGTCTACGACGACGTCTTCGTGCCCTGGGAGAACGTCTTCGTCTACCGCGACCTCGACCTCGTGCAGGCGCAGTGGTGGCAGACGCCCGCCTGGCTGCTCGGCAACAACCAGGCGCAGATCCGGCTGTCCACCAAGCTCGACTTCCTCGCCGGCGTGGCGAAGAAGGTCGCCGCGATGAACGGCGTCGACAAGCTCCCGCCGGTGCAGGGCACGCTGGGCGAGCTGGCCGCGCACGCGACCATGATCAACGGGCTCGTCCTCGCCGCCGAGTACAACTGCCGCGTCGACGACAACGGCGTGGCGTGGCCGGGTGCCGCGGAGACCTTCGCCAGCACCGCGCTCGCCCCGGAGATGTACGGCAAGCTGCTGAACATCGTGCGCGACCTGTGCGGCGGCGGCCTCATCCAGCTCCCGTCGTCCGTCGAGGACTTCGACGCGCCGGAGATCGCCGAACAGATCGAGCGCTACGTGCAGTCGCCGGGACATCCCGCCCGGGAACGGGTCCGGCAGCTGAAGCTGGCCTGGGATCTCGTCGGCTCGGAGTTCGCGAGCCGTCACCACCAGTACGAGATGTTCTACGCGGGCGCGCCGTTCGTGGTGAAGATGCGGATGTTCCAGAACTACGACTTCGACCGCGCCACGGAACTCGCGACCTCCGCACTCGAGGACGAGGTCGACGAGCCCGTACAAGCACTCGGCGTCTCGTAGGACGGGAGGTTGCCGATGACCGGGCCGGGCGGCGACCGCTTCCGGACATCCATGTCCCTGCTCGCCACGGGCGTGACGGTGGTGACCACGACCACCCGCGACGGCCCGGTCGGCATGACCGCGTCCGCCGTGTGCTCGCTGTCGCTGGAACCACCGCAGCTGCTCGTCTGCGTGCAGCAGGCCCTGCCCACGCACGTCGCGCTCGAGGAGAGCGCCGCGTTCGGCGTGAGCGTGCTCGGCGAGGAGCACGTCGGCGTGGCACGCAGGTTCGCCACGCGCGGCGCCGACCGGTTCGGCGGGCTCACGCTGCGCGACGACGTCGACGTGCCGATCCTGGCCGACGCGATCGCGTTCTTCGAGTGCCGGGTGGAGGAACGGCACCCGGGCGGCGACCACAGCATCTTCGTCGGCCGCGTGCTGCGGTGCGGTCACCAGCCGGGCCGCCGGCCCCTGCTCTACTTCGACCGGGCGTTCGCGTCGATGGAACCCGCGGACTACACGCTGTTCCGGTCCTGGGCGGAGACGGGACAGATCGCGTGATCGCAGCCCGCGGGTCAGGTCCACGCGACGACGGCGTCGCGCGTGAGACCTGCCGCGGAGAGGGTGGCACGGATCTCGGCCGCGTCCTGCTCCCCCACCCGGACGTACGGCGCCGGTCCGGGACCGATGTCGATCCCCAGGTGGGTCATCGCGCAGCGCATCACCGGCGGCAGCCCGTAGCCACGCCACCGGGCGGGGAACCTGGCGAAGGCCGCCTGCGCCGCCCTGGCCCCGTCGAGGTCGCCGGCCTCGACCGCGCGGACGACCCGCGCGCCGAGCAGCGACGCGGGCGCGGGGATCATCGCGCCGGAGCCGCCCTGCAGCAGGGTGGCCAGCAGCGGCTGCATCGTCGTGTAGTAGTTCGCGAGCCCGGCGACGTCTATCTCCGCGATCAGCCGGCCGATCCTGGACATGTCCCGCGAGCTCTCCTTGACGCCCACCACGCCGTCCAGCTCGCACAGCCGCACCAGCACGTCGGGCGACGGGTCGGAACCGTACGTCGGGTTGTGGTAGACGACGACGGGCAGCGGGCTGCGGGCGGTGACCTCCTCGTAGTAGGCCACCAGCTCGGCCCCGCCCGCCTGGTCCCCGGACGGCCGGCGCGGCATCAGCACCTGCACGAACTCGGCGCCGGCCGACGCCGCGATCCCGGCCAGCTCGCCGACCTCCTCCGGCCGCGGGCTGGACGCGCCGGCGAGCACCGGCACCCGGCCGTCGACGAGCTCCACGCCGCGGCGCAGCCAGTCCCGGCGGGCCGCCTCGTCGAGCATCCGGTACTCGGACACCTCGGCGCCGAGGACGGAGACGGCGACGCAGTGACCGACCAGGAAGTCGACCTCCCGCCGCAGCGCCTCGCCGTCCACACGGCCTTCGGGATCGAACGGGGTGAGACACGCGCCGATGACACCGCGCGGCGGGACGGACACGGGAAGCCCACCTTCCTGCCATGCATGACAAGCAGATCGTATGACCGTATTATAGGCGCCATTCGCCACGGGGGCACCACCCTGAGGGAGGGCCGGTCAGTGCTCACGATCCGTCGCCTGGACATCGCAGACGCCCGGCTGATCCTCGCCGGAGCCGCGGAGCACGCCGAACGGATCGGCGTCCCGATGTGCACCGCGGTCGTCGACGAGTCGGGCGTGCTGATCGCGTTCGAGCGTCTCGACGGCGGCAAGGTCTCGAGCGTCGCCATCGCGATCGACAAGGCGTTCACGGCCGCGGCGGCGCGCAACACCACGGCGTTCTACGGGGACGAGAGCCGGCCGGGCAGCCCCGGCTGGCGGATCAAGGGCACGAACGGCGGACGGTTCTCGACCATCGGCGGCGGCGTCCCCGTCGTCGTCGACGGCCAGGTCGTCGGCGGCATCGGCGTCAGCAGCGGGACCGCCGCGCAGGACGTCGAGGTCGCGGAGGCCGCGCTCGGCCACTTCCTCCGAGCGGCGGGTATCACGCCGCAGGCGTGACCGCCGCACCGGACAGCACCGGGGGCCAGAGAAACCAGGCAGGTACCCATGACCAGCGAAGCTTCGGACCGGCGTTCCCTGTCGGGCCTATCGGTAGGCTCGGATATCTCCCGAGCGGACAAACGAAACGCGTTCACCGCCGCGTTCCTCGGCTGGTGTCTGGACGGGTTCGAGACGTACACGGCCGTCATCGTCGGGCACCAGGTGGTCGCCACCCTCGTCGCGCCGAACGCGTCCGCGCTGTACTTCGCGGGCATCCTCGCGGTCACGCTGGCCGCGTGGGCGGTGGGCGGGCTGTTGTCCGGCGTGCTCACCGACTACTTCGGCCGGCGTCGCGTACTCATGATCTCGATCGTCTGGTACGCGGTGTGCACCGGCCTGACCGCGATCGCGCCGAACTACGGCCTGTTCATCGTGTTCCGCTTCCTCACCGGCCTGGGCATGGGCGCGGAGTGGGGCCCCGGCGCGGCGCTCGTCTCGGAGATCTGGTCGAACCGCACCCGCGGGCGCGGCATCGCGTTCCTGCAGGGCGGGTTCGGCGTCGGCTTCCTGCTGGCCACCGCGGTGTGGGTGCTGCTCGACACGTCCGGCCCGAACGCATGGCGCTACATGTTCCTGGTCGGCATCCTGCCGGCGCTGATCGTGGTCTTCATCCGCCGGTACGTCAAGGACCCGCAGCTGTGGGTGGACGCCGACGAGCGGCGCCGGCGTGCCCGGCAGCGGGTGCGGCGCGGCGAGGCGCTCTCGGACGCCGACACCGCGCTCACCAGGTTCACCGTCGCCCACCTCTTCGCCGACCCGACCTACCGACCGCGCATCCTGAAGCTGCTCGTCCTTGCGCTGTCGACGCTGGGCGGCTGGTGGGCCGTGTCGACGTGGGTTCCGCAGTTCGCGGCGGGCATCGCCGGCGCGCACCACGGCAACCCGGTGACGGCCGCCACGTCCGCGGCGCTCTGGTACAACCTGGGCGGCATCGTCGGCTACTTCGCCATGGGCTACTTCAACGACTTCTTCGGGCGCAGGAAGACGCTGTGGGCGTACTACCTGGGCTCGATCGTGTTCAACATCGTGCTCTTCGGGTTCGTCTCGACGCCCGGCGCGCTACCGGTGGCCACGTTCGTCAACGGCTTCTTCACCCTGGGCATGATCACCTGGATCGCCACCTGGCCCGTCGAGCTGTTCCCCACGCACACCAGGGGCACGGCGATCAGCATCATCTTCAACCTCACCCGGTTCATCGTGGTGGGCGCGACGATGCTGTCCGGCTTCCTCGTCGACGCGTTCGGCTCGGTCTCGACGGCCGCGCTGGTGATCGGCTCGATCTACGTCCTCGGCCTGATCTTCACGTTCTGGGCCGGCCCGGAGACCAAGGGACAACCGCTACCGCACTGACCGCCGCCCGGATCCCGGGCCGCCCGGCCGACCGCCTTGCCCGCGGCCGACCGCGTTGCCCGCGGCCATCCACCGCGAGCCACACCCGCCACCACGAGCCATGTAAACATGGCTCGTGGTGGCTTTACACGGGGCAT
>DASUWX010000103.1:0-16502 GCA_036378185.1 Streptosporangiales bacterium
CGTGTGAAGCCACCGTCGATCACGTCAACGTGATCGACGGGAACCCGCCCGCAGCCACCCAGCGGTCCGCCCGCAGCCGCCCAGCGCTCCGGGCCGGCCCGGCTCGCGGGCCGAGCGGCTACGCCGCCACCGGCTGCCGCCGGCTGAGCACCCGGTCCGCGAGCCCGTACGCCACGGCCTCCGACGCCGTGAACACCTTGTCGCGGTCCATGTCGGCGCGCAGCGTGGCCACGTCGTGCCCGGTGTGCCGCGACAGCACCTCCTCGACCTGTGACCTGATCCGCTGAATCTCCTTCGCCTGCAGGCTGAGGTCGGACACCACGCCCTGCTGGACGCCGCTGGCGGGTTGGCCGAGCAGCACCCGCGCGTGGTCGAGCACGAAGCGGCGCCCGTGGTCGCCGCCGGCGAGCAGGATCGCCGCGGTCGACGCCGCCTGCCCGACACAGAACGTCGAGATCGGCGAGCCGACGAACGTCATCGTGTCGTAGATCGCCATGAGTGCGGTGAACGAGCCGCCGGGCGAGTTGATGTAGATGGAGACCTCGCGGTCGGGGCTGCTCGACTCCAGGTGCAGCAACTGCGCGATGACGACGTTCGCGACACCGTCGTCGATCTCGGTGCCGAGGAAGATGATCCGCTCGGAGAGCAGCGCGCTGTAGATGTCGTACGCGCGCTCGCCCTGCGCGGTGCGCTGGATGACGGTGGGGATCGTGTACTGACTCATCACAACCCCGCCCGCCGCCGTGACCCCGCGGGACGCACGTCGTCGAGCGACGTGAGGACGTGGTCGACCATGCCGTACTCCTTCGCCTGCTCGGGCGTGAACCACCGGTCGCGGTCGCTGTCCCTGGCGATCGTCTCGGGTGACCGGCCGGTGTGTTCGGCGGTGAGCTGCTCGATCCGCTTCTTCATGTACTCGAGGTTCTCGGCCTGGATCGCGACGTCCGCCGCCGTGCCGCCGATGCCCGCGGACGGCTGATGCATCATGATCCGCGCGTTCGGCAGCGCGTACCGCTTGCCGGGTGTGCCCACGGTCAGCAGGAACTGGCCCATGCTCGCGTTCAGGCCCATCCCCAGCGTCGCGACGTCGTTGGGGATCAGCCGCATCGTGTCGTAGATCGCGAGCCCCGCCGTCACCGAGCCGCCCGGGCTGTTGATGTAGAGGCTGATGTCCGTACGCGGGTCCTCCGCGGACAACAGCAACAGCTCCGCACAGACCCGGTTCGCCGACACGTCGTCGACCTGCGTCCCCAGGAACACGATCCGTTGCAGCAGCAGCTGTGCCGCGAGGTGGTCGTCGAACCGGGTCGGTTGTGTCTCCTCCATCGAGCCTCCCTGTCATAGCGATGTGTCACTCCACTGTCGACGGGAAAGCGTTGCGGGGTAAGACTTCTCAGCTGGCAGCAGATTCGCCCATGGCAGAGAGGCCGGGACGGTGGCAAGCTGGGCGCATGACCGAGCGCCAGCGAGGGAATCATGGGCACTGCTTGTCATGCGTCCGCCGAACCACCGCGACGCTGACATCCAACCGAGCAGCGAGGGGGGCGGGCGCATGACCGACAAGAGCGCAGACCGACCTCCGTTCCGCGCCGACCACGTCGGGAGCCTGCTCCGCCCCCGCGAGTTGCTCCGGGCGCGCGACGAATTCGCCGCCGGCGAGATCGACGCCGACGCGTTGCGCGCGGTCGAGGACGACGCGATCCGCGACGTCGTCGCGAAGCAACACGACGTGGGCCTGCGCACGGCCACCGACGGCGAGTTCCGGCGTGAGTCGTGGCACATGGACTTCATCTACCAGCTCGGCGGGATCACGCAGGTGCGCGACGACACGATCAAGGTCGCGTTCCACAACAAGGACAAGTCGTTGGAGTGGTCGCCGCCCTCGGCGCACGTCTCCGAACGGCTGCATCTCGCGCAGACGATCTTCGCGGACGCGTTCACGTACCTGAAGGCGACGGCCACCGACGCCGTGCCGAAGCTCACCATCCCGTCGCCGAGCATGGTGCACTACCGCGGCGGACGTGCCGCGATCGACGAGTCCGTCTACCCGGAGATGGACGCGTTCTGGACCGACCTCACCGACGCGTACGCCGAGGAGGTGCGGCGGTTGTACGGGCTCGGCTGCCGTTATCTGCAGTTCGACGACACGAGCCTCGCGTACCTGAACGACCCGGTGCAGCGCAGGCACGTCGAGGAGATCGGCGGCGACCCCGAGCACCAGCACGAGTTCTACATCGCCAACATCAACAGGGCGCTCGCGAACCGGCCCGAGGACATGGCGATCACGACGCACATGTGTCGCGGCAACAACCAGAGCATGTGGGCCGCGGAGGGCGGTTACGACTTCGTCGCCGAGGCGCTGTTCACCAAGCTCGACGTCGACGGCTTCTTCTGCGAGTGGGACGACGAGCGGTCCGGCGGGTTCGCGCCGTTGCGGTTCGTGCCCAAGGGCAAGCGCGTCGTCCTCGGCCTGGTCACCACCAAGCGCGGCGAGCTGGAGAGCAAGGACGATCTCAAGCGCCGCATCGAGGAGGCGTCGAAGTACGTCGACGTCGACCAGCTGTGCCTCTCGCCGCAGTGCGGGTTCTCCTCCACCAAGGAGGGCAACGACCTCACCCCCGAGCAGCAGTGGGCGAAGCTGCGGCTCATCGTGGAGACGGCCGAGGAGGTCTGGGGTTCGCTGTGAGCTCAGGCCTCAGCGTGCAGCAGCGCGTCGACGCGGTCCAGCGTCACGGCGACGTTGTCGTCGGCGGTCAGGGCGCGCGCGTCCGGGACGGTGAGCCACCGCAGCGGCGCGCCGGGACGCTCGGGCACGATCGCGCCGGGCCGCGCCGTCGCGAGCACGAACCTGAGGTCCGCGTGCTCGTGGGCGGGCTCGTCACCCTTGGCGGGTACGGGGACGACGGCGACGTGCACCAGCTCGGCGTCGGGCCAGGGTTCGAGGTCGGCGAGCCCCGTCTCCTCGCGTCCCTCCCGCAGCGCGACGGCCAGCGGGTCGGTCTCGCCGGGATCGCCGTGCCCGCCGACCTGCAGCCAGGACTGCTGCCGTTCGTGCCAGCGCAGCAGCACCCGCCGCGTGGGCGGGTGCACGATGAGCGCGGAGGCCGTCACGTGCAACGGGATCGACCGTGACCACGGGTCGTCGGCGCCTTCGACGAGCAGCAGGGTACGTGCCACGTCGCCCGACTCCACGACGTCGCGCGGCTGGTAGCCCGACAACAACTCGGCGACGGTGCGGTGCGCGATGCTCACAGCGGCAAGCGTAGTGGCGGCGGCATGACGATGGACCGCGCCGCCGTCCGGATCGGCGTCCTCGGCGCCGCTCGCATCGCACCGCTCGCACTCGTCCGCCCGGCGAGGGAGAACCCTCGCGCGGCCGTCACGGCCGTCGCCGCGCGCGACCTCGCCCGCGCAGAGCACTTCGCGCAGCGCCACGGCATACCGGAAGCGTACGGCGACTACCGGGCACTGCTCGACGACCCGGATGTGGACGCCGTCTACATCCCGTTGCCGAACGCGCTGCACGGGCGCTGGGCGCTCGCCGCCCTCGCGGCCGGCAAGCATGTGTTGTGCGAGAAGCCGTTCACGGCCAACGCGGACGAGGCACAGAAGGTCGCCGCGGCCGCGCACGGGACCGGGCTCGTCGTGATGGAGGCGTTCCACTACCGCTACCACCCGCTCGCCGCGCGGATGAAGGAGATCGTCAGCTCCGGCGAGCTCGGCACGCTGCGGCACGTGGCCGCGCGGTTCTGCTTCCCGCTGCCGCGCTTCGCCGACATCCGGTACGACTACGCGCTCGCCGGAGGCGCGCTGATGGACGCCGGATGCTACGCCGTGCACATGGCGCGGCTGCTCGGCGGCGCGGAGCCCGAGGTGGTCGACGCCGTCGCGAAGCGCCGCACGCCGGAGGTGGACCGCGCCATGCGGGCCACGTTGCGCTTCCCCGCCGGCCACACCGGTGAGATCCGCTGCTCGATGTGGTCGGCCGACCTGCTCGCCGTCTCCGCCCGCGCCGTCGGCGACCGCGGTGAGCTGCGCGTCGTCAACCCGCTCGCTCCCCAGGCCTGGCACCGGTTCATCGTCCGCACGGCAGCGAACCGGCGCAGCGAGCACTTCCCGCGGCACGCGTCGTACGCCTACCAGCTCGACGCGTTCGTCCGTGCCGTCCGGGACGGCGCCGCCGTCCTGACGCCGCCGTCGGACTCGGTCGCGAACATGGCCGTGATCGACTCCGTCTACACCGCGGCGGGTATGGCGCTGCGCCACCCGGGCGGCGTACCGGCGTCCTGACGCGGCCGTGGAGAATGGCCGCATGGCGACCCGACCGAACATCCTCCTCGTCACCGGGCACGATTTCGGCCGGCAGCTCGGCTGCTACGGACGCGGCAGCGCGGTGAGCCCGCGACTCGACCGGCTGGCCGCGGAGGGCGTCCGCTTCGACAACGCGTTCGCGACGGCGCCGACCTGTTCGCCGAGCCGGGCCGCGCTGCACACCGGCCGCTACCCGCACAGCGCCGGGATGATGGGCTTCCCGTACGACGCGCAGGGGTTCCGGCTCACGAGCAACGAGACCCATCTGGCCCACCTGCTCAGGAACGCGGGCTACCGCACCGCGCTCGTCGGGTTCCAGCACCTCGTCGTCCCTGGGCGGGAGGCGGACCTCGGGTTCGACGAGGCGTGGCCGGACGACGTCAAGGACGGCGCCGCGGTCGCCGCCACCGCCGTCGACTTCCTGCGCCGCCAGGATGCCGCCCAGCCGTTCTACCTCGAGCTCGGCTTCTTCCAGGCACACACGGACTGGGCGAGCTACCCGGAGACCGGCTGGGCGGGCGAGGAACGCTCCCGCGGCGTGACCATACCCGGCTTCCTCCCGGCAACGCCCGCCGTGGAGTCCTACCTGGCGGCTTTCCAGTACGGCGTCCGGCGACTCGACGAGTACGTCGGGACCGTGCTCGACGCGCTCGACCAGTGCGGTCTCGCCGAGACCACCTGGGTCGTCGTCGCCGCCGACCACGGGATGCCGGTGACGCGGGCCAAGGGCACGCTCTACGACGCCGGCATCGAGGTGACCCTGCTGATGCGGTACCCCGGCCTCGGCCTGGTCGGAGGGCGCCACGTCGACGCGCTGGTCAGCAACGTCGACGTCGTCCCGACGATCCTGGACGCCGTCGGGGCCCGCGTCCCGGACGGCGTCGACGGCCGGAGCCTGCTACCGCTGCTGACCGGTGACACGGCGCAGGTGCGGACGGAGGTCTTCGCCGAGCAGACCTTCTGCGACGACTACGCGCCCATGCGCTGCGTTCGCACGGACACCCACAAGCTCGTCTACAACGCCGAGGCCGGCTACAGCATCAGCTACGACCAGGACGCCCGGCTCAACCCCGGGCACCACGACATCCAGATGCGGTACCGCTACCTGCGGCCGCACTTCGAGCTGTACGACCTCACCGCCGACCCCGACGAGCAGCGCGACACGTATCGCTGCGACGACGCCCGCGAGACCGCCGCCGACCTGCGGCGCCGGCTGCGGGCCTGGATGGAGGACACCGGCGACCCGCTCCTCGACGGCCCGGTGCCCTCGCCGTTCTACCACCGCGGCGTGCGGGAGCTGCTGAGCTGACCGGTGTCGTGGTCCGCGGACAGCGTCGACCACATGAGCGACGACGTGGTGCGGTTCCGGATCGAGGTGCCCGACGCCGAGCTCGCCGGTGCGCGAGCTCTGCGCGTACTGGGCGGACGGCTACCCGGCCCGGGTGGGGCGTCGAGCGCATCGCGTCCGCCTGGGTGGAGCTGATCCGGCGGCTCGGCTACGCGCGTTACGGCGCGCAGGGCGGCGACTGGGGTGCTCGAGGCGGAATCGCGATGTAGGGGATCCGGGTACTTCCCTCGGCGAGTCCGACCTTTCCGTGGCCAATACACCCAGGGAAGGTCAGACTCGCCGAGGGATCACGGAAATCACCTACTTCACGTGATCATTCCGAGCTCGCCGGTGCCCGGCGGGAGGCATGCCGTCGCGCTGCGCGGGTAGGGCACAGGCACGCCACGACGACGCGGAGGTGACATCGTGGAACGCGGCAGCGACAAGCACGGCAGCCGGCTCGACGACGAGATGCGTCACGAGACGGAGCCGATGGAGCGATCCACCAACCAGCCGCATACTGAGGAATGGCGGCAGACGGAGCCGTCGAGCGAGGACGAGCCGGAGGTCAGCCCGGTGCCCGACTCGCGGTACGAGGGCGGCACGCCGGAGGGGCTCGACCCCGCCGACGTCGAGCGGCGTACCGAGGTGGGCCGGCACCTGGACATGTCGGCGTTCCCCACCGACCGCAAGGGCGTGCTGGACAATGCCGAGAAGAACAACGCGCCGGACGCGGTGCTCGGCCTGTTGCGCCAACTGCCGGACGGTACGACGTTCGAGAACACGCAGCAGGTGTGGACGGCGCTCGGCGGCAGCAGCGAGGACACCGGACACCGCCCGTGAGGGCGACCGGGCCGGCGGCTCCACCCGCCGGCCCGCGCCTACGCCTCAGGCGCTCTTCGCCTGCTTCTCGTGCCTGCCCTCGGCGAACTCCTCGACCAGCTTCTTGCAGAACGCCGGCAGGTCGTCGGGCTTGCGGCTGCTCACCAGGCCCTGGTCGGTCACGACCTCGCTGTCCTCCCACTCGGCCCCCGCGTTGCGCAGGTCGGTCTGCAGGCTCGGCCACGAGGTGATCCTGCGGCCGCGCACCACGTCGGCCTCGACGAGCGTCCAGGGGCCGTGGCAGATCACGGCGACGGGCTTGGCCTGTTCGAAGAAGCCCCGCGCGAAACGCACCGCGTCCGGGTCCATGCGCAGGAAGTCCGGGTTGGCCACGCCGCCGGGCAGCACCAGCGCGTCGTAGTCGTCCGCGCTGACGTCGCTCACGGTGTGGTCGATCGAGAAGGTGTCGCCCCGGTCGAGATGGTTGAACGCCTGCAGTTCGCCGGACTGCGTCGACACCAGCTCGGGCGTCGCGCCCTCCGTCTTCACCGCATTCCACGGTTCGGTCAGCTCGACCTGTTCGACACCTTCGGGAGCCGCGAGGAACGCGACCCGCTTTCCGTCGAGCTTGTTCGCCATGGTGAATCCTCCTAGCGGCCGAGCGCGTTCTCCAGCTGACGCTTCGTCATCCGGGAACGGCCCTTGATGTTGTGCTTCTTGGCGTCGTTGTAGAGCTGTTCCTTGGTCGGGCCACCGGGTCCCTGCCCGCGGCCGGACCTCTTGCCACCGCGCGACTGCGGCGAGTCGCCCTTCTTGGAGACCTTGCTCGAGCTCTTGCTCTCGCCCGAACGCGCGCGGTTCTTGTTGACGGTGCGCGCGGCGATCTCCTCGGCACGGTCCTCGCTCGCGCCCCGCTTCTTCTGTCCCTGCTTGATGTGCTCGTACTGGCGTTCTCGCTTCTTGCCCCAGGCTTGCTGCGGCATCGCACACCTCCCGGTTCGTCGGTCACTGTCCGTCTACCCCAGCTGTGCCGACGTACTCACCGCGTGCACGTTAGACGGCGACACGGGCGGGTAGGCGACGTCGAATGGGTGAGTTCTTCACGACGCTCCGCCGCAGGGCGAAGGAACTGGTGTCCGGCCGGGCGAGCGTGCATCGCGGTACGGAACCCGACGCCGGCGACGACCCGCGGGAGGCGTTGCACCGCGAGACCGGCACCGGGCAAGGAGACGAGCACGGTGGCGGCCGGTCGCCGACGACCGCCACGGGCGACACGGGCGGCTACGTCGGGCAGGTCTCCGGCGAGGACGACATGACCGACGACGCCGCCGGACGGGAGGACAAGCCATGGTGATGAGCCTCGAATTCCTCAAACCCGTCTACGCCCGCAAGGGCCCGTACGCCAGCGTGGTGCTCGAGACCAACCGCGAGGCCGTGGACGACGCCGCCCACGCGATCGACCTGCGCTGGCGCGGCCTGCGCACCGACCTCGCGTCGGCGGGCGCGGACGAGCCGACGCTCGAGGCGCTCGACGCCGTCGTCGGCCGTCCCTCGCACGAGGGCGGCGAACAGGGCCAGGTGGTGATCGCGGAGTCCGGCGACGTGCTGCTCGACGAGCGCGTCTACCGGCACCCGGGAAGCAGCGTGGCGCACTGGGGACCGATCCCCGACGTCATGCCGATACTGCGTTCCCGCACCACACAGCTGTCCTACCTCGTCGTCCGCGCCGACAGCCGTGGCGCCGATGTCGAGGTGCGGGGTCCCGCCCGCGACTACGACGTCGAGGTCGAGGGCGCCGAACGCCCCCTGCACAAGGTGCGGGAGGGCGGCTGGTCGCACCGCAAGATCCAGCAACGTGCCGAGAACACGGCGCGGCAGAACGCGAAGCTCGTCGCCGAGCAGGTGAACGACCTCGCCGGCAAGACCCGCGCCGAACTGGTCGTACTGGCCGGCGACCCGCATGCCGTGTCCGACGTCTTCGACGAGCTGGGCAAGGGCACCCGCGAGCTCGTCAAGGAGCTCCACACCGGCAGCAGGCACTCCGGCGCCGAGCCGGTCGACACCGAGGTGGCCGAGCTCGTCGCCGACCACGTGCGGGCGACCGACGACGACCTGCTCGACACGTTCCGCGCCGAGCGCGGTGGCGGCGAGCGCGCGGCGGACGGGCTGGACGCGACGGTCGAGAGCCTGCGCGAGTCGCGCGTCGACACGCTGTTCGTCGAGGACGACGGCACCGAGGACCGCGAGTCGGGCATCCGGCTCTGGGTCGGCCGGTCCGACCCGCTCGCGCTCGCCCGGCGCCCGGGCGACCTGGAGGCGATGGGCGTCGGGGACGGGTTCCAGGCCGCCGCCGTCCCCGCGATCGTCCGAGCGGCCGCGGGCAGCGACGCCCGTCTCGCGCTCGTGGAGCCGGGTGCGCTCGGCGGCGACGGCATCGCCGCGCTGCTGCGCTACTGACGCCGCCGGCGACGAGGTCAGCCGCCGGACGACTTCAGCAGGCCGTACAGCTGTTGCAGCATGTCCGAGACGCCGACGACGCCGAACATCCCCGCGACGACCCGCGCGTGCCGCGGCGCCATCAGCAGGCCCGCGACGTAGAGGCTCGAGGCCCAGGGGGCGAGGCAGAACGGGCAGCTGATGACCTCACCGGCGACGTGGAACAGGCCGCGGCCGCGCACCTCCTCGGTCACCTCGCCGGAACCGCCCGGCCCGTTGAACCGCGTGAACGGCGCACGGATCGGGCTGGTGACCGCGTCCTTGGCGAGCAGGCGGACGGCCTTGTGCACGGCAAGGCCGCCCAGCACGATGTCCACCGGACGCAGCCGGCGCGGCAGCCGCGTGCCGGAGAACTTCACCCCGGCCGCGAGCGCGGCGAGGAAGGCGCCGTAACCGGCGACGGTGACCGCGTACCCGGCGAGCGGTTGCTCGTGCTCGTGGTCGTACGCGGTACGCACCGCCTGCAGCCGTTGCTTCGCCTCGTCGGCGAGTCGCTCCGTCATGTCCTCTCCTCCCCGACCGCGAACGGCTCGGCGGCCGCACGGTCGAACGTCATCCCGTGACCCGGCGTCTTCGCGTCGACGTGCACCGACCCATGGGCCGGGTCCAGTACCCCGCGGAAGAGCCGGGACTCGATCCGGTCGTGGTCGACGAACCACTCGATGTGCCGGAAGTTCGGCGTGGCGGCAGCGATGTGCGCGGACAGGTTCGGCGCACAGTGCGCGGACACCTGGAGCCCGTGCGCGGCGGCGAGCGCCGCGATGCGTTGCCACTCGGTGAACCCGCCGCACCTGGTGACGTCGACCTGGACGCAGTCGAGCGCTTCACTCTCGATCATCCGCGCGAAGTAGTGCAGGTCGAAGCCGTACTCGCCGGCTGCGACGTCCGCGCTGACCGCCCGGCGGACCCGCCGCAGTCCTGCCAGGTCGTCGCTGGAGACCGGCTCCTCGAACCACGTGACGGCGAAGTCGGCGAGCCGCTCCCCGACGCGCACCGCCTGACCGACCGTGTACCCGCCGTTCGCGTCCACGTACACCTCGGTGTCGGGCCCGGCCGCCTCCCGGGTGAGGCCGACCCGGTGCAGGTCGCGCTCGACGTTCGTCCCCCACGACTCGCCGATCTTGATCTTCACCCGGGGGATGCCCTCGCGGCGCACCCACTCGGTGATCTGGTCGGCCAGCCGGTCGTCGTCGTAGGTCGTGAAGCCCCCGCTGCCGTAGAGCAGCACGTCGTCGTGCACCCTGCCGAGCAAGGTGCTCACCGGCACGCCGTACGCCCGCGCGGCGGCGTCCCACAGCGCGACGTCGACGGCGGACATCGCGCACGAGACCAGTCCGGGACGCCCGAGGTTGCGGATCTCGCGCTGCATGGCGTGCCAGCACGCGACCACGTCGCGCACGTTCCTGCCGCACACGGCGCCGGCCAGCTTGCCGTGGACGAGCGGCACGCACGACGCGTCGGCGTACGTCCACCCGGTGCCGGTGACGTCGCCGGCCTCGACCGTGACGACGACGAGCGTGGTCGAGTCCCAGGCGAGCGTGCCGTCCGCCTCGGGCCCGTCCGTGGGGACGGTGTACGCCGCAGCCCGGATGGCGTCGATCGTCTGCATGGTGCGCCACTACCCGTGCCCACCGTGCGCAATCACGACGGCATCAGGGGGACCCTCGTGCCGACAGGGGACCCGAGGGTGCCCCTCACCTGTTCGCCGGGCGGGCTGCGTCGGCCGGCAGGTAGTAGTGCCGCAGGCACGCCTCGGCGAGCAGCTCGCCGTCGCCCGTCTCGGCCGCGGCCAGCAGCTCCAGGTGGCGCTCGGCCTGCCGCGCGCCGTCGGTCAGGCCGTCCCGGCCCAGCGTGACGAGCAACGGCCCGAGCAGTGACTCCTGGCTGCGCCACGCCTGGTACAGCCAGCGCTGGTCGGCGAGCCGCATCAACGTGCCGTGGAACGCGCGGTCGAGCTCGACGAAGCGCTCCAGCTCGTCGGGATAGCGCAGCACGCGCATCTGCTCGGCCAGCGTCCGCAGCCGCTCCACGACGTCGGCGGCCGGCGGCCCGGACAGCCGGCGCGCGGCGTGCGACTCCAGCAGGCCGAAGACCTCGCAGATCTCCTCGTTGTCGCGGTCGTCGAACGCGCGTACCCGGTGCCCGCGATGGGCGACGACCTCCACGAGTCCGCTCGCGGCCAGGCGCTGCAGCGCCTCCCTGATCGTGCTCCTGCCGACGCCGAGCTCGGCCGCCAGGCGGGTCTCGACGAGCTGCTCTCCCGGGGGCAGCGTGCCCTTGACGATGCCCAGCCGCAGCTGGCTCGTGACCTGGTCGACCAGCGTCCGTGCGGCCGGCGGCACCAGCTCCCAGCGGGACTCCATCGGCTCCTCCTCGCCCTCGTGGCCTTGACAATACGCCGGGTCGAGGAGGATTGTCAGACATACAGACAATGGAGGTGCGATGCCCTCTCCGACGTCCGCGCACGGCAGCCGGGCCGCGGTCCTCGCCGGCTGGTCCCGCGCGCACGAGGCGCTCGACGTGCCCGCGGACGCCGGCGCCGACCTCGGCGCATCGCCGTCAGCCACGTCGACGCCGCCTCCCACGTCACCTCGTTGACCAAGCTGCTCGAGTGTGCTTGCCACGCGGGGTGTTCTGCGAGCTTCCTGAAGGAGGTCACCCGTGCCGATACCCGAAACGTTCACCGTCGAGGGACTGCCCGAGAACGAGACGCTCGACATCGCCTACGTCGACGTCCGCGGCGAGCGCGAGGGGCCGCACCTCACCGTCGTGGCGGGCGTGCACGGCACCGAGTACACCTCGATCGCCGCCGTACGCGAGTTCGCGCTCGCGCTCGACCCGGCCTCGCTCGCCGGCCGGGTGACCGCCGTGCCGGTGCTCAACCTGCCGGCGTTCTGGGCACGGTCGCCGTTCGTCGTGCCGGTGGACGGCAAGAACCTCAACCGCTGCTTCCCCGGCGACCTCGGCGGCAGCTACACCGACGTGCTCGCGTACCGGCTGTTCCACCGCTTCGTCGCGGACACCGACTACCTGCTCGACCTGCACGCCGGCGACATCCCGGAGGCGCTGGAGCCGTTCGCCATCTACGACGAGTCGCCGGTCGAGGAACGGGCACGCGGCCTCGCGGTGGCGTACGGGCTGGGCCACGTCGTGCGGCAGGCTGCAACCGCGCGGACGGTCGGCGGCAGCACGCACGCGGCCGCGGCGGACATCGGCATCCCCGCGATCATCGCGGAGGCCGGCCAGAACGGGATCCTCGACCGGACCGCGGTCGAGACGCACCTCGCCGGCCTGGCGAACGTAATGGCGCACCTCGGCATGACCTCGGGCGAGGTACCCGCGTCCTCGCCCGAGGAGCATCCCGGGTGGGCGTGGCTGCGTACGCCGGTCGGCGGCTGGTGGGAGCCGGCGGTGACGACCGGCCAGCACGTCGAGGCCGGTGAGCGTCTCGGCGTCGTGAGCGACCTTGTCGGCGGGCCCCGGCACGAGGTCGTCGCGCCGGTGGCCGGGGTGCCACTGTTCCTGACATCGAGCCCCGCGGTCGTGGAGGATGGTCTGCTGCTGGGACTGGCGAAGGAGGCGGACGGGTGAGCGACGCTCCCTCGGTCGCGGTGGTCGGGCTGGGCAGCATCGGCGCGATGACGGCCTGGCGGCTGGCACGGCGCGGGGCGCGCGTGACGGGCTTCGAGCGGTACAGCCCGGGCCACGACCACAGCGCGCACGGCGGCGAGACGCGGATCTTCCGTACCGCGTACCTCGAGAGCCCCGACTACGTGCCGCTGCTACGGCGCGCGCAGGAGCTGTGGCGGGATCTGGAGAAGGAGTCGGGCGCGCGACTGCTGCACCTCGGCGGCGTGCTGACCATCGGCTCGGCGGCGACCGAGGAGATCGCGAACGTCCTGGCGTCCGCGGAGACGTACGGTCTCGACCTCGAGGAGGTCCCGGCCGCCGAGGCGCGGCGGCGGTACCCGCAGTACCGCGTCGGCGACGACGAGAGCGTGCTGCTCGACCGGGAGGCCGGGTACCTGCGCCCGGAGCTCGCCGTGCTGCACGCTGGTCTCACCGCCGAGGCGAACGGCGCGCTCGTCCACCGCTACACGACGGTCACCGCCATCGAGCCGGACGCCGACGGCGTCGTCGTGCGCACGTCGGCCGGTACCGCCGAGCGGTTCGACCACGTCGCCGTCGCGACCGGCCCGTGGGCCGCGCGGCTGCTCGGCGAGCTCGGCTACCCGGGGACGATCGAGGTGCGGCGCCCCGTCCAGGCGTGGTTCCCCGGACGCGACCCGGCCCGGTTCGCGCCGGACCGGTGCCCGGTGTTCATCCGGGTGTCCGGCACGCGCTGCTACGGGCTGCCCGCGATGGACGGCTCGGGGCTCAAGCTCGGGCTGCACGCCGTAGACAACCGCGTCGTGCCCGACCCGGACGCGCTCGACACCAGGATCGGGACGGACGAGCTGGCGGCGTTCCGCACCGCGGCCGCCGAGGTGCTGCCCGGCGTGTACCCGGAGCCGACCAGGGTGAGCGCGTACATGGAGGGCTACACGCCGGACGGCCACGGCGTCGTCGGCCGGCTGCCCGGCGCGGAGCGGGTGACCCTGCTGGTCGGGTTCTCCGGCCACGGGTTCAAGCTGGCGCCCGCGTTCGGCGAGCTGGGCGCCGACGCCGTCCTCGGCGAACGGACCGCGCCGCTGATCCCCCAGCTCGACCCGGCCCGCTTCGTCCGCTGACCGCCGTCCGCCCTCCGCCGAGCACCCTCACACGACGAACGGTGGCTTCCCACGACTCCTGCATCGTGTGAAGCCACCGTTCGTCGGGTCAAGCCACCGTTGATCACGTTGACGTGATCGCCGGGGTAACCCCGGCCGAGCAGGTCAGGCGGCCTCGGCGTAGGCGGGGTCGTCGCAGTCGGCGGGGTCCATCGAGGTGACCGGCTGCGGCGTCGTCCTGCGGTCCTTGGGCAGGACTGCCAGCACCACGACGATCGCGGCGCCGACCAGGGCGGCGGCGACGCCGAAGGCCAGGTGGTAGCCGCCGGTCAGTGCCTCGGCGGTGTCATGCCCGGTCCGGCCGAGCTCGCCTGTGCGGGTCGCGGACAGCGTCGCCAGCACGGCCAGCCCGATCGCGCCGCCGACCTGACCGGTCGTGTTCACCAGGCCGGACGCGAACCCGGCGTCGGAGGCGTCCACGTCGGCCATCGACACGGTCATCAGTGCGGGGAAGCACAGGCCCGCGCCCGTCCCGAGCAGCACCAGCACCGGCAGCACGTGCACCAGGTAGCCGCCGCCGACCGGCGCCAGCGTGAACGCCGCCAGCCCGGCGGTCATGAGCGCGAGCCCCGCGAGCATCGTGCGCCGCGCGCCGAACGAGCTGATCAGCTTCTCGGTGTAGCGCACCGACAACGTGCCCATCACGACGGTCACCGGCAGGAACGCGAGGCCGATCCGCAGCGGGTCGTAGCCCAGGATCTTCTGCAGGTACAGGGAGCCGAGGAAGAACGTCCCGAACATCCCCGCGCCGCCCAGCACCTGCACGAGGTTGGCGCCGGTGACGTTGCGGGACCGGAAGATCCGCAGCGGGATCAGCGGGTTGGCGGCCTTCCACTGCCGGACGACGAAACCGGCCAGCAGCGCGACCACCACGGCGGCGGGCACCAGCGTCCGCGGCGCCGTCCAGCCGAGCTCCGCGGCGGGCTTGACGATCGTGTAGACGCCGAGCATCAGGGCGGAGGTGATCAGGACCGCACCGGGGACGTCCGCGCCGTGCCGCAGGCCGATGCCGGTCTCGTGCGGGATCAGCCGCTTCGCGAGCACGCCGGTGACGAGGCCGATCGGGACGTTGACGAAGAAGATCCAGTGCCAGCTGATCGCCTCGGTGAGCACGCCGCCGGCGAGCAGGCCGACCGCGCCGCCCGCGGAGGCCACGAACGCGTACACGCCGATCGCCTTCGCCTGCAGCCGCCGCTCGGGGAACAGGGTCACGATCATGCCGAGGATCACCGCGGACGTCAGCGCGCCGCCGACCCCCTGCAGGAACCGCGCGCCGATCAGCATGACCTCGGATGTCGATAGCCCGCAGAGCAGCGACGCGCCGCTGAACAGGGTCAGCCCGGCCAGGAACACCCGGCGGCGCCCGATCAGGTCACCGAGGCGCCCCACGAGCAGCAGCAGCCCGCCGAACGAGATCAGGTAGGCGTTGACGACCCAGGCGAGACCCGCGGAGGTGAACCCCAGGTCGCTCTGGATCGACGGCAGCGCCACGTTCACGATGGTCACGTCGAGCACGATCATCAGCATGCCGGCGCACAGCACCACCAGTGCGATCCAGCGCGACCGTTGCACGTTCATGGGGGTTCCTCTTCCGCTCAGGTCCGTTCATCCCGTCAGACCTGGTACGGAGCCGGAACTCATCGCTCGACATCCGGCGTACGATTTTCTCGGGTGATGCACCGATGACCACACTGGCCGCCGTCTGGATGGTCGTACTCGGCGTCGGCTGCATGGTGATCCGCCTGGTCGGCATCATGGCCGTGGTCCTGTACGCCCGCCGCTCTTCCGGTGCAGCGACCACGCACCGCCGCTCCCCCGCCTTCCATGATCATGAAGATTCGTCGGTGCCATAGCACCGGTAAATCTTCATGATCATGGGACGGACCGGGACCAGCGGACCTTGCCGCCCACCACTGTCACGGTCGGGGCCGCCGCACCGGACGTGGCCACGTCGCGGTCGGTGGGGTCGGCGTCGAGGACGACGAAGTCGGCCAGGTAGCCGGGCGCGAGCCGTCCCTTGACGTGCTCCTCGCCGGACGCGTACGCCGGCTCGACGGTGTACGCGCGCAGGGCCTGCAGCGGCGTGAGAACGCTGCCCTCGTCGCGCTCGCCCGTCCCCGGGTCGGTGCGCGTGGTGGCGGCGCGGATGCCCTCGACCGGGTCGATCGTCTCGACCGGCGCGTCCGAGCCGAACGCCACGTGCGCGCCGGCGGCCGCGAGGTCGGCCCAGGCGTACGACGCCAGCCGCCGCTTGCCGAGCAGCCGCCGGGCGAGCGTGACGTCGCTGGTGCAGTGCACCGGCTGCATCGACGCCACCACGCCCAGCGCGGCGAACCGTTCGACGTCCGGCCACGCGACGTGCTGCGCGTGCTCGATCCGGTGCCGCAGGTGCGGCCCGACACCGCGCCGCCGCACCTCCGCGACGGCGTCCAGCACCGTGGTGTTGGCGGCATCGCCGATGGCGTGGACGGCGACCGCGATCCCGGCGCTCGACGCGGTCAGCGCGAGGTCTACCAGCTCCTCGCGGTCGAGCGTCGCGACGCCGAGGTCGTCGGCCCGGTCCTCGTACGGGCTCGACAGCGCGGCCGTGTGCGAGCCGAGCGCGCCGTCGGAGAACAGCTTCACCGGCCCGGCGCGCAGCCACGAGTCGCCGTCGCCGGTGGCGTGGCCGGCCTCGATGGCCGCAGCGAGACCGGCGCGCGAGAACAGCTGGTGCACGCGCACGCCGAGGCGGCCCTCGGCGCGGAGCCCGTCGTACGCCCGCGCGGTGGCCCGGC
>DASUWX010000104.1:0-3993 GCA_036378185.1 Streptosporangiales bacterium
GGACGCCGGCACGTGGGGCCAGCTGCCGCCCGGGACGACGGTCACCAAGACCGCCGCGCTGTTCCCGCGCCTGCCCGAGGAGCCGGCCGGCTCGTGAGCCGTCGCGAAGGCAGCCCGCCGCCCGCGCCCGAGCCGCTGCGCGTCCCCACCGTCGACGCGCACACGCACCTGGACGCGCTGGACACGGGAGTCGCGGACGTCGTCGCCGCCGCGCGGGCGGTCGGCATCGTCGGCATGGTGACGACCGGCGACAGCGTCGCGTCGTCCCGGTGGTGCGCCGAGACGGCCGCCGCGCACGAGGGCGTGCTCGCCGCCGTCGCGGTCCACCCCAACGAGACCGGCGAGGCCGACGACGCCGCGCTCGCCGAGATCGCTTCGCTGGCAACGCTTCCCGACGTTCGCGCGGTGGGGGAGACCGGTCTCGACAACTACTGGGGACGGGTCGAGCCCGCGGTGCAGCAGGAGGCGTTCCGCCGGCACATCGCGATCGCGAAGGACGCCGGCAAGGCGCTCGTGATCCACGACCGCGACGCCCACGACGACGTGCTGCGCATCCTCGCCGAGGAGGGTGCGCCCGAGCACACGGTGTTCCACTGTTTCTCCGGCGACGCCGACATGGCGCGGGTCTGCGCCGACAGGGGATACGTGATGAGCTTCGCCGGCACCGTGACGTTCAAGAACGCCGCGAGCCTGCGCGACGCTGCCAAGATCGCGCCGGCCGAGCTGCTCCTCGTCGAGACCGACGCTCCGTTCCTCACGCCCACGCCGTACCGCGGCCGGCCCAACGCTCCCTACCTGGTGCCGCTCACCGTCCGTTGCCTCGCCGAGGTCCGCGGCGTCGGCGCGGACGAGCTCGCCGCGACGGCGATGGCCAATGCGGAGCGCGTGTTCGGCCCGTTCGCTCACTCCGTCACGCATCGCTGATACTGGTCTCGACCACTTGACGGGCCGGTCGGCCGTCCCCCACGATTCTCCCGGGAACCGGGGGTTTCTCGCTCATCTGCCGGGAGGCCGTCGTGTTGTCCGGTGCCGCTCGTCGCCTGTCGTTCTCGCTCCTCGCCGTCCTCGCGCTCCTCGCCGCCCTGCTCGTGCCCGGCAGGGCGAACGCGGACACGGCGGCCACGCCGGCGGTGCAGGCCCCCGCCGTGTGGCCGAAGCCGCAGCAGATGTCCGCCCGCGCCGACGGATTCCCGCTCACGCCGACCGTCGGGCTCGTCACCGGTACCGGTACCGACGCGTCCGCGGTGGCGGCCGTACGGAAGGTGCTCACGGGCGCCGGCGTCCGCACCATCGTCACCGCCGGCGACCACGACCCGATGCCGGACGCGCCGGTCGTCGTGTGGGTCGGCGGGCCGTCCGAGAACAGCGCGTCCGCCTCGGCGTTGAAGGCGCTGGGCATCACGGGCACCTCCGGCCTGCCGGAAGAGGGCTACGTGCTCGGCATCGGCCGCGACTCCGACGACCAGGCCAGGGTCGTGCTCGCCGGCGCGGACGGGACAGGGACCTTCTACGCCGCGCAGACGCTGCGCCAGCTCGTCGTCTCCCAGTCCGGTCGCAACTGGCTGCCCGGCGTCTCCGTCCGCGACTGGCCGGCGTCGCCGCTCCGCGGCGTCATCGAGGGCTTCTACGGGCCGCCGTGGTCCACCGCCGACCGGCTGGCCCAGTTCGACTTCTACGCCGCGACCAAGCAGAACGTGTACGTCTACTCACCGAAGGACGACCCGTACCTGCGCGCCCAGTGGCGCACGCCGTACCCGCCGGACCAGCTCGCCGTGATCAAGCAGCTGGTCGACCGCGCCACCGCCGACCACGTCCAGTTCACGTACGCGATCTCGCCCGGTCTCTCGGTCTGCTACAGCAGCGACGCCGACGAGCAGGCGCTCGTCGCCAAGCTGCAGTCGATCTGGGACATCGGTGTGCGCTCGTTCGCGATCCCGCTCGACGACATCAGCTACACGAACTGGAACTGCGACCAGGACCAGGCGAGGTTCGGCACCGGAGGCGGTGCCGCCGGCCAGGCGCAGGCGTACCTGCTCAACCGCGTGCAGCACGACTTCGTCGACACCCACACCGGCGCGAACCGGCTGGAGATGGTGCCGACCGAGTACTCGAACGTCAGCGACTCGCCGTACAAGACGGCGATCAGGGAGCAGCTCGACAAAAAGATCATCGTCGAGTGGACCGGTGTCGGCGTCGTCCCCGCGACGATCACCGCGCAGCAGTCGAAGCAGGCCGAGGACGTGTTCGGGCACGACATCCTCATCTGGGACAACTTCCCGGTCAACGACTACACGCCGAACCGGCTGCTGCTCGGCCCGTACACCGGGCGCGAGGCGGGCGTCCTCGACCACGTCGTCGGCGTCACCGCGAACCCGATGATCGAGGCCGAGCCGTCGAAGATCTCCGAGTTCACGTCCGGCGCCTTCCTGTGGAACCCCGGCGGTTACGACGCCGACACCGCATGGCTCGCCGCGCTCCACTACCTGGGTGGTCCGGCGTGGCAGGCACTCAAGGTGTTCGCCGAGAACAACCACTCCTCGATCCTCGACGCCACCGAGTCGCCCACGCTCACCCCGCTCATCGCGGCCTTCTGGAAGGCGTACGACTCCGGCGCGAGCCTGACCGACGCGGGGCAGGCGCTGTCCGCGTACTTCGACGCCATGGCCGCCGCGCCCGGCCGGCTCGCGGACGGCATGGACGACCAGGCCTTCCTCACCGAGGTCAAGCCGTGGCTCGACAAGCTCGGGCGGTACGGGAAGGCCGGCCGGACGGCGGTCGACATGCTCGCGGCGCAGCGTGCCGGCGACGGGAACACCGCATGGCGGGACCGGCTCGCGCTCGAGTCGCAGCGCAAGCAGCTCGCCGCGATCCCGCAGCAGGTCGCGCCCGGCGTGATGGACCCGTTCCTCGCGCGGGCCGTGGCGGCGAGCAACCGCTGGCTCGGCGTCGACGGCGGCGTCACCGCGACCACCTCGATGGACCCGTACCAGACGAACCTGCCCGCCAACATGATCGACGGCGACCCCGGCACGTTCTTCTGGAGCGACCGCGCGCCGAACTCCGGCGACTACGTCGGCGTCGACCTCGGCGCGAACCGGCCGATCACCAGCATCGACATCACGATGAGCAAGCCGTCCAGCCCGAACGACTACATCCACAAGGGCGTGCTCGAGTACTCGACGGACGGGTCGTCGTGGACGAGCGTGACCACGGTGTCCGACCAGCCGCACGTCACGGCGACGCTGCCGGACGGCACCACCGCGCGATACGTGCGGCTGCGCGCGACCGCCACCCAGACGTACTGGGTCGTCGTCGACGAGTTCACCGTCGCGACCGCAGGGGGCACGAAGACGACGGTGAGCGGGACGCCGCCCGCTGCGAGCGGTTCCAGCCTGCAGTCGGCCGCCGACGGCAACCCGGCGACGGCGTACGTCGCGGCGCACGCCCCGGCCGCGGGCGACGCGCTGCAGGTGGCGTACTCGAACGCGCGGCCGCTCGGCACCGTCGCGGTCCTGCAGGATCCCTCGGACCCGGCCGCCGGCGACGTGCAGGTGCGGCATGCCGACGGGACGTGGCACTCGATCGGCTCGCTGTCCGGTGGTTACACCGAACTGGGCGCGGGTGGCACGACGGCCGACGCCGTGCGCGTCGTGTGGGCGGCCGGCTCGGCCGTGCCGCACGTGTACGAGATCGTGCCCTGGTACGCCGACGCCCCGCCGGCCGCGCTGACGGTCACGCCGGCCACGCTCGACCTCGAAGCCGGCGACACGGCGACGGCCGCGGTGGACCTCGGCGCGACACAGCCCCGCGACGTCACCGGCACGCTGAGCGTCGACGCGCCGGCCGGCTGGCAGGTGAGCCCGTCCTCGACGACGGCGACCGTGCACCGCGGCACCGACCAGACGGTCGACGTGAAGGTCGAGGTGCCGGCCGGGACCGCGGCGAAGAGCTACGACCTGCCGGTCACCTTCACGGCGGGCGGGGCGGCGGTCC